>JAPLDO010000019.1 GCA_026391715.1 Bacteroidota bacterium | reverse complement strand
GCATTGCACAGGTAATTGCAGGAATCATGGAATTTAAAAAAGGAAACACCTTTGGAATGACTGCGTTTACATCTTACGGACTTTTCTGGATAACCCTTGTGGCAATCTTTGTCCTGCCCGATCTTGGCGCAGGCAAAGGTTTCCGAACCGACAACAACTTCATGGGCTGGTATCTCTTTCTCTGGGGATTTTTCACCTTAATGATGTGGATTGGAACTTTTAATAAAAACAAGGTGCTTCAGTTTGTATTTCTTTCGCTGTGGATACTCTTTTTCCTTCTCGCTGCGCGCAACTGGAGCGGATCAAGCGTAATCGGACGCATTGCCGGCTGGGAAGGAATCATCTGCGGACTTTCGGCAATCTATCTTGCCATGGCGGAAGTTCTTGAAGAAACAAGGGGGAAGAAAATCCTGCCGTATTAATGCGCAAAGTTTTTCTAATCACTATTAATACCGTTTGTTATGAATTGGGAATCCTTTTTCAGTCATCCACTCGTTATTTTGATAGCCGATTTTGTACTAAGTTTGATTGCAACCTTTGTTTTGTTTCGGTTTCTTAAATCGAGTGCGACTATAATAAAAGCTGAATGGAGAGCCGGCGGGGCTATTGCCGGTTTTATCCTTATCTTTTCAATGGCGTTCTATTTTTCGGATTCATGGCTTGAAAAATATATTTATACCACGAAACGATTCAATATCAGTGGAACTGTTTTACTTGACTCGTGCTTTTATCACGATGGCACATACATTGAAGAGTTGCCGCCTGTTTCTCATATTCTGTCGGAAAAAGATGGCGGTTATACTCTTATGGGCGTAGGGTTTAAATCAAAAAAGATAAAGGAAGTGACTATTTCTTTTCAGCATGAAAACTTCATCCCAATTAAGCACACGTTTAAAGAAAATGGTTTTACCATTGATTATGATAAGCTCCAGATAAATCTAAATGATACCATTCGTCTGAAAAAGATTCCGATGGAAATATTACGACAAACAGGGAATTGATTTGTCTGCGCAGTTTCAAAATTCCAGGTTCCAGGTTCCAGGTTCCAAATATCAAAGGAAAAACGAGAGTGAGTCAAAGTTTAACAACCATTGAATGCGATGATTTGGAGTTTGGGACTTGAAATTTGGGACTTGGAATTTGCGGTCAAAATGTCATAATTTAGCCCATTTGCAGTAAATACCAAACCGGATATCCCCGTTTGGTTGACATTCAAATTCACTTTTAACCTCAATCTTTCAGATAAATGTCGGTTTCAAGGCATAACCAATCATCTTTCCATTGCTTGCCGATCAGTTTACTGTAAAACAATTTTCCTGCATCCATAAGCCGGGCAATGATTTCATTCTGCGCGCGAGGAACATAGCCCAGTTTGTAATCATTAAGGTAAATGGCAATTGCCCAGCTATCATACTTATTTTCGGGTTCCCGAATCATTTGGAACATCTGACCGATTTCCAATAATGGTTCAATCTGAGCAATGTTTTCCCGGTAACTGGTTCCAGCAATATGAATTTCCAGAATCAGGATATCTCGCTGAAAAGGTATTGGAATATTGTTATTTCCCGCAACCAGTTTCAGTAAACCCGGGGTCAGTTTGGTTAATCCTTCACTCATGTTAATTGTTTGTGATTAGATCAATAAAATCAAGGTATTTCTTAGCTGTTTCATTCAGTTCCTGCATTTTACAATCGCTTATAAGGTATTCTGATTTCAACCATTCTTCATTATGAAGTTTTTCGCTGAACGTAAAAGGAAAATCTGCCTGAACTGTAGTTATCTGGTACAGCAAAACCTTATTCCTCTCTTTGAATAACTCAACCTGAGTTTTTAGCGAATCGTATTCGTAAATTTCTTTCGGAGTACCTGCCATGCTTTCAATTGCGGCAGTAACATTCCTTACCGTTTGAAGGTCTCCATATTTGTATGCTTCGGAAATGACATTCCACAATTGTTTTTGTTCATCCGACAAGTTTGGATTCACATCGGGATGAAGTAGTTTAGCCGCTTCATAATAAAGCTTTTTCATGGCGAAAGAATCAGCAGGCAGCATGAGATGTGCCAGGCGATTTTGTGCATTATCTATACGTTCAGCTTCCCGATTTATTTTGTCATAGTAGTCTTCCAGCATTTCTTGAACAATCTGTCTAATCTTCTCCCGGTCAATTTTTTCCTTTTTATTGATGCAGGCGACCATCAATTCCATCTGATACTTCAACCCTGCAACTTCCGCTCGTTTTTGTAAGAGTTCGAGTTCTTTATGTCCGATCTTCACTGCGTACAACGCTTCGAGATTGGGTTTGATTGTACCAGTCAGCTCCTGCAATTTCAATACAAGCGTCAGATACAATTCTTTCTGTACTGTAAGCTCTGCCATACAGTCGCGATGTTCAGTCCGGAGGTCAATATTGTCCATTATTTCAAATAAAATTTGATGTGTAGGTTTATAAATTTTCTTCAATAATTATCTCCACCTTCGTCAAGCCATACAACTGATAAACCAGTTGGTCAATTTCGTTTTCCAAAGCGCCGGTATCAATGGTGGAGTTGGATTTTTTGGCGGCGAGAATTTGATTTACTTTATCTGTCAATACCGCTTTCTCATCATTTGATGTTGCCGGAATTGGAATCTGTTCAAAATATTGCGGTTTAACTTCGATAAATCCGCCATTTCTTACAACACATATACTTTTCAGGTACTCCTTGATATTTCCTAAATCTTCTGCTCTGATATACGGCGGATTCCCAATTACCAAATCAAACCCAATAAAATCGCCTTCATCATTCAGAACTTCCGGAAATTCATATCGCCACTCAAAAGCGTTCTCAATAGAGGTAATCCAATCCCTTCAAATTTCCTGTGAACCGGTTTCCGGTATTATTTTTCAAAACCGTTGCCGGATGAACCGAAATGAGGCAATCATTCTGGAGGTTGCTGATAAAAATAGTGTCGCGCTCCAGTTCTGTCGGTTCAAAAAGAGAGCTATTCAGGTAAGGTACCTTATCAAAAATCTTAGCCGCGGCAGGGTCGCGTTCCGTTGTCTTTCTGGCAAGAACCCGAAAAAACAGACTATCGAGAGCGTCAAAATAAAATCCTTTATCAAGGCTGTTGCTGTCGTTGGTAAAAGGAAGCTTCAGTAAATGCTCAGGCGAGAGCAGCTTATAAAGCGCGATGAGTTTTGAATCATCTGTTTTATCGCCATTCCGCAATAGTTTCTTGTATTCCCTGAAATCGAACCAGGTAAAGCAAATTTCGGAAGTCAACCCGGCAATGAATGGTTCGGCAATTTGCTTGTAGAAGAAGTCGGTGGTATTTCCCGACAGCCGGCTTTCTTCAAAATCGGTAAACTGTTTTACAAGCGCTGTATTCTGAGCGAACACATTTTCAAAAAGAGCGGCATAGAGGATAAGTTCATGAAAAGCTTTAGCATTGAGGTTATCCGGACGGATCATCCCGGTTTTATTCGAAGGTTTCTTGGCTTCGATTAAAACGCCCGCGAAGCTTTTTGCATCGGCGCCAATATGGATTACAAGGTCGTTGCGGCTTTTTGTGTTGATATAAAACTTTTGATAGAACGTATCCCTGAGAAAATCGTTCAGGTCATTTTTTAAATGCTCTTCCGATTCGGTTTCATCCAAACCATCAAGGAGTTTGATAAGATTCCTTTTGAAAAGGTCAATCTCAGTCCTGAATGGTTTGATCCTGAGATAGGCTTTATTAAGTGATTTCCGGGGGGATAAAAGCGTCAATTTCATAAGTATCGGGGCTTACATTCCTGCATTTCACCAAACCGAAAATATATTTACACAGACTTCCCCGGTGAATAAATTCAACCGGATTCATTCTCTGAGACAACGGAGGGTATTGTCATCCGGCTTGGAAGCGAAATCAACGACGCTGATGATGCCGATGAAGTAAAGGCGCCAAATGAACGCCCCACCACCGTAATGCATAACGCTCCAGTAGTCGCCGGTTTAGCCATTGCCGTTCAGTAAACAATTGAGGTCGTGGAGGTATCCCGCAGCATACAGTTTAAGTATAGAACTCACTTACCAGCTTACCAACTTACCAGCTTACCAGCTTTCTACAATCTGCCTGCAACAGCATCCCAGTCAATCAACTTCCAGAAATCGGCAATATAATCGGGACGAACATTCTGTTTATCGAGATAATAGGCATGTTCCCAAACATCGCATGTTAAAAGGGGCGCGGCTCCATGTTTCATGGGGTTACCGGCATTGCTCTCCTGAACAATTTCAAGTTTGCCATCATCCTTCTTGATCAACCAAGCCCATCCTGAGCCAAAAAGTGTTGCTGCGGCGGCAGAGAATTTTTCTTTGAATTCGGCGAACGAACCAAAGTTTTTCACAATGGAATCAGCCAATAAACCTACGGGTTCGCTTCCACCCTGCGGCTTCATGCAATTCCAATAAAAAGTATGGTTCCATACCTGGGCGCCATTGTTGAAAATGCCGCCACCCGCTCTTTTAACGATGTCGTCAAGCGAGGCGTTTTCAAATTCTGTACCAACAATCAGTTTATTCAGGTTGTTTATATACGCCTGATGATGTTTGCCATAGTGGTACTCAATTGTTCTTTTTGAAATATACGGTTCCAGTGCATCCAATGCAAAAGGAAGTTTTGGGAGTTCGTGTGTCATATTATGTTTAGTTAAAGGTTTATATTATTCGGTTGAGACGCAATGCATTGCGTCTTTACTATCTTTCGGTTGAGACGCAATGCATTGCGTCTTTACTATCTTTCGGTTGAGACGCAATGCATTGCGTCTTTACTTTTGTTCTTTTTTCAGCGTCTCCACAGCCTTAAGGTACCCTGGATCAATGCTGTTAAGAATCGGAAAAAATCCATCATTGTCGAGAAGGTTTCGTCCAATGTAGGCTTTAAGCATTGTTCGGATGTAACGGTCGGATTTGGAAAGATCTTTTCCCGGGCGTTTCACCCCTTTTGTTTCGGCATATTTAATAAATCCGTTGAAAATGGCGTCATTGATAATGAACCCATTTTCAAACTGAGTTACATTTTTAAATCGCGCCAATTGCTGTCGGTTCTGATCGGTATAGTCAAAGGCGAACTGATAAACAATTCCTTTGTTGATGCACTGGTTATAGTAAAAAAGTCCTGAATCTTTTTCAATCGGAACGAAGATATCCGGCATGATTCCACCGCCGCCATAAACGATTTTCCCTTTGGGAGTTCTATATTTCAATGAATCGGGAAATTTTATCGAATCAGGATGTTCGAGTTCGCCATTCATAAACCGGTGGTAAAATTCTTCGTTATATATTTCTACTCCATCTTTGTAAGGCTTCTGGATGCAGCGTCCGGTAGGAGTATAATAGCGCGCCACGGTAAGTCGTAAAGCGCTGCCATCCTTGAAATCAAGTTGTTCCTGAACAAGCCCCTTTCCGAATGATCTCCGCCCTACAATCACTCCCCTGTCCTGATCCTGGATTGCGCCTGCAACAATTTCGGCGGCTGAAGCGGTTCCTTCGTCAACCAATACTATCAGAGCGCCATTTTCAAACAGCCCATCGGCGGTTGCGTCGGCAACTTCACGATCGTGATGTATCCCTTTGGTATAAACAATGAGTTTCCCTTCAGGCAGAAATTCATCTGAAACATCAATGGCAGCTTTCAGGTAACCTCCGCCATTACCGCGCAGGTCAAGAATCAGTTTTTTCATCCCCCTCGCAACAAGTTTTTCCAATGCCTGATGAACCTCGTCATGAGTTGTTGCCGAGAAATTGTTAAGCCGGATATAACCGATTCCCGGGGCGGCAATGTAAGCGACGTCAAGACTGTATGTAGGAATAACATCGCGGGTAATGGTGTAATCAACGAGTCCTTTTGTGCCTCTCCGGAAAATTGAAACGGCGACTTTAGAGCCTTTCGGTCCCTTCAGTTTCCGCATTACGTCATTGGTTGGAATTTTAATCCCGGCAATATTTTTCCCATCAACTTTAACTATTCTGTCGCCGGCTCTGACGCCAAGTTTTTCCGACGGACCGCCCGATACCGGATTGATTACGGTAACAGTGTCGTTTTCAACCCTGAACTGGACGCCGATTCCTTCAAAGCTACCAAGCAACGGATCGTTTGCCGCGTGAAATTCCTCGGCGGAGATATAAACAGAATGTGGATCAAGCTTTTCGAGAAACCCGTTTATAGCCTTTTCTTCCAGCTTGCTATAACTTATCGTGTCAACATAATTCTTTTGAACATACCTGAAAATATCCGGTAATTTGCCACCGGCAGACCTCGCCCCAAAAAATGATCCGGATCTGTTACCGAGGAAAAGCCCCAGTATAAGTCCAGCGGTTAAAACAAGCGCGAACCATATAGGCATATATGGGTTATTCTTTCTTTCCATTCCGCAAAGATATTGTAAATAATACTAACGGACTCAATTTAGAGATTGTTGCCTTGTGGCGTGTGAAAATTGCCGATTTTTGTAAAAACTCATCGTTTATGTCAAACTTCAGAAAATTACTGTTTTTCCTGTTTATTTTAATCTTATCAAAGGAAGCTGCGTACTCACAGAATTCTCAAAAACCATATTCAAACAGCCATTTTCTTACTATTGATTCACTTGAACTGCATTTCAGGACATGGAACGAAAACATTTCTCCGGCAAGGGGAAAAGTGTTGTTTATTCATGGGTTTATCGGATCAACCTATTGCTGGCGGATGAATGTTGACGCTTTGGCGGCGGCAGGATATAAGGTCGTGGCGGTTGACCTGCCTTCCTTTGGTTATTCCGTGCGCTCACTCTCTTTTAATCAGTCGCAGAGCAGTCGCGGTAAGCTTTTATGGCATCTTCTCGATTCACTTGACGGGGGCGATACCACCAGGTGGAATATCTGCGGTCATTCAATGGGAGGAGGAACTGCCGAAGCTATGGCTCTGCTGCATCCTGAAAAAACAAAAACCCTTACCATTGTTGATGGAATGATTTTTATCCACAACTCAAACCATGAGGCGCAGTTTACAATTCTGGCGCGGCAAAAGCACTATAAAAAAATCATGTTGTCATACATGAAAAAAAGGCTGATTACATACAAATCCGTTAGAAATGCCATAAAAAAGAACTACCGTTATATGCCTGATTCAACAGTTGTGATGAACTACCTTACTCCGCTTCTTCGTGAGGGAACTGCGGGAAGCATTCTGAACGTTTGGGCTAATGCAAAGGAAATAACGGAGTTATATGCCGATGGGCTTAAAAACATTCCGGTTCTCGTTGTCTGGGGGAAGCATGATCGCACTATCTATCTAAAAACTGGAAAGCGCCTTGTCAAACATGTTCCACATGCTCAACTTGTTGTGATACACGCTGCTGGACACGACCCAATGGAGACCCACCCGGATATTTTCAACTCACTACTCGTGGGATTTCTGAACCGATATTAAACTCCAAACGGGTTAACGGCGCGCATTGGAAAAACTTCCAGGTTTCAGGTTCCAAGTTCCAGGTTCATCGAAATTTTTGAGGTTACTTTTTTTTGGGGCTTTTCCCGGTAATCTGCGGGATGCGTTTTTTTACATAATCCGACATTGAAACCTGCTGAGGATCTGTTCCTGTGGATTCTTTCGGTTCGCGGTCATTTTTGAGAAACTCCTGATACCAGGATAATGCTTTTTGCAGTTCCCTGAGATAATAATCATACTGGTAGGCGATCTTAAACCGGATGGTATTATTTCCAGGGTTCGCCTCAAGAGCTTTCGTTAGAAGGACAATAGCCGTATCGGAATGTCCGGTTGAAGTGTTGGCGGCGGCGAGTTCCATATAAAGTGTCGAAAGAAACTGTCCCGACGGCATAAGCAACCTCATCGTCCGGTTAAGGTAAACCAACCCTGTGTCAATATTGAGTGAACGGAAAGCAGAAACGCCGTAATAAAAGCACACCTCCGCATCGGTTGTGTCAATACTGAAAGCCTTCAGGAAAAATGGCGCGGCAGTATCATACTTTTCCTGTTTGTAATACGATAATCCGAGGTATTTCATGGTGAATTTCGACGAATCGCCAAGCCGGGCGCATGTGAGGAGGCGCTTTGCCGCCTCTTTAAAATCAATAAGAAGGTAATAACAATAGCCGCTTTGTTTCAGGATGGGAATATTTACCGAATCCTGCGCCAGGAATACCTGGGTAAAGTAAAGCGCCAAAGCAACATCGTCCTCACGGAGATAGATATTGACAAGTTTACCCGTAACATAAGGATCGAAGGGAATAATCTTCAATGCCCGCCGGTAAAAATAAATTGCCGGGTCGGACTGCTTTAGTTCATTGAAACAATTCCCCAACTGTTTGGCGACGAAAAAGGATGAAGAATCCGTTTTGTAAAGCGGCAAAAGTATTTGAACCGCTTTTTGGAAATCATTTTCCGCATAATAAAGGCTGGCAAGCTGAAGCTGAAAATACCGGTTATCGGGAACCAGGCTGGAAATCTTGAGGATGGTTGCAATAGCCTTGTTTGGATCTCCGGACTGCCTGTAAACATTAACGAGTTCATTCAGCGCTTTGATGTTTGTACTGTCGTACCAGAGCGCTTTTCTGAGTGTTACAATGGCTTCCGGGTACTCGAACCCAGCCGCCTGAGCGCGTCCTTTTATCAGAAGAAGGTCAATGCGGGAGCTGTCTTGCAACAATAACAGTTCAGCCAGACTAACAGCCTGGCTGAACTGGCACGATTCCATCAAAGATTTAATCTGTTCGATTGGTTCACGCTCCTGCGCTTTTGAAATTCCGGGGAAAAACAGAAGCATAATAACAAGGATCCCAGGAGTTTTAACCATTGCCTTACTTTTTGGGTTTCTCTTTTTTATCACAGTCCAGGTTAAATTTGATCGGAAGATTAAATTGAACGGCTACAGGTTTGCCTTTGTCTTCGCCCGGAATCCATTTGGGCATCATTTTTACGACGCGGACAGCCTCTTCATCACATCCTGAACCAACTCCCTTCAATACTTTCACATCTGTAACCGCTCCATCCTTTTCTATCACGAAAGTGACATATACAGTACCTGTTACAGAGTTCTTTATCGCCGCTTCCGGGTATTTGATGTTTTCGACCAGAAACTTCTGGTAGCCTTCCTGTCCACCCTGATATGTGGGTTTCTTTTCGACAACCGTATATACTTCTTTGTCTTTTACCACAGGCGCAACAAATTTAACCTGCGACTTTTGCTTTGGATTATCCTGAATTACCGCAACAGGATCAGATAGCGCAATTGCCGGAGTAAATACCGGGCTGGCTGAAACATTCACTGCATCAGAGTTACTGTATGAACGGGCTGTAAGAACTAACAGCAGCGCCAGAAGCGCGGGCAGGGCAATAAGCGCTTTACTTTTCGCCCATGTTTTTGATTTCGATTTAGTCATCATGGCTATACGTTTTTTTAATAATGAAACATTAAAATTATTTGTCAGGTTATTCACGCGGACGCCAATGGATTCGTCCAGGATCATTTGCTGGTATTGGGAGCGGATGATTCCGTTCTGCAGAACGCCTTCATCAGCGAGGTATTCATGAATGCTTTTTAATTCGCGGGCTGCAAGCCAGATTACAGGGTTGAACCATTGGAGTATTGTGGATAGTTCGATCAGAATATTGTCGAGACTATGACCCTGCCTGATGTGTACCCGCTCATGTTCAAGGATGGCAGGCAAACTGTTGGACGGAACCGCCTCCTCGTTGATATAAACAATGTTAAAGAAAGAGAATGGCGAAAAGCCCCGGTCAACAAAAACCACCTGCTGACCATTACGCTCCATGATTCCGAAACGCCGGGTGATACGGTAAATCTGGATAAGCTGCAAAGCGAAACGAAGAAGGAAAATCAAAGCCCCGGTGAAATAAACAACTGCTGCTATTTCAATCCATTGGAGATGCGCCTGTATGGTATGCTCTACACTGGCAGGAGTGATAATCACTGGTTCAAGAAGAACAACCATCGAAGCTGAAGCACCTGAGAGCGTCCAGCGGAGCGGTAGCAAAGGAAGCAGCGTTGAAAAGAGAGACATAGCAAGCAGGTAAAACCGGTTTACCTGGAAAAAGGTATCCCGTCTCAGGAAAAACCAGTAAACGGCATACAATACCGAAAGGCAAAGAGTGGTTTCAAACAGATATAATAGTAGTGCGTTCATGTGTTTTCCTCCTTCTGTTTTCTGATTTCCTCATCAATGGTATTCTGGATATCCTCAAGTTCCATTATGCTCAGCTTTCCTTCCGTAGTGAAAAACGATGCCAGCGATTTGTAAGAGTTGCCGAAATAGTTGGTCATGAAGCCGCGGAAAGAGGATTTGGTGTAGTCTTTTTTACTGATCACAGGGAAATACTCGTGAGTGCGACCATAAGCTTTGTGTTCAACAAACCCTTTCTGTTCAAGGATGCGGATTATGGTTGATACTGTATTATAGGCTGGCTTGGGTTCGGGAAATTTATCAAGCAGGTCGTGTACCATGCCCTTTTCAATTTCCCAGAGGATTTGCATTATCTCTTCCTCGGCGCGGGTAAGAGGGGCGGGGAAATCGGCGGTATTTTTTCGGGTTGACATGGCGTGGGTTTTTCAGGTAGCGAGGCGCCAGAATTGCAGAAACAAAGATACAACTAATAAATTAGTTTTGCAACTAAATATTTAATTTTATAACGAATATTTTGGGGATTTCATCGAAAAAAAACGTCATTTTGGCGAAAGGATAAAAAAGTAATCCTTTATGGACTTCCGGAAAGCACAAAAAAAGCAGGGATTTCACCTGCTTTTTTTATCCTCAGAAAGAATTGCAACTACCCTGAGGTCATGGCAATTGATTTTATCGCTTGATAATCTTTGTAGTTTCAGATTTATTCCCTGAGATCACGCGGATAAAATAAACCCCCGAAGGCTTTCCTTCAAGCGATAATTGATAAGTTAGCGAGCCGGAAAGTTCCGCAGAATGAATCTTTTCGCCTCGCGTTCCGTAAATGTCAACCATTATTTTAGCTTCCCGCGCTTCACCTTTTAACTCAAGGATGAAGTTTCCAGTGGTTGGATTGGGATAAATTCTAAAAGACGATAGCTCGAAACTTACCGGAATCTCCTCTTCACTATTCAAAACCGACGGCATTGAAGGCAATATGCAATACGGTCCATTCGGGGCAATGTAACCCCACAAATAACCGCCATTATTGACACTGGTTCCAAAGAGAAAACGAATATTCTGTCCTGCTATCATCTTTGCGTTTCCTCCGGTCTGAACAATGAAATTTGTTCCATTTCCTGCGACAGTAATTGTTTGCAATGCGTTGTAGCACTTTGTCTGCCCCGAATAGACGGTGTCATTTTGAATGATTTTCGATGCAGGAATAACAGAGCCAAAGAGCTTTACAATCGAGGTTTCATTTTGCACAAATGTTTCAAACGCATACAATGGCGCGTAAGGAAAAACGTACGAAACTGAACCTGATTCAATGTAGCCGGATTGTTTCCAGATTTTGTAAGAAATAGTATGTCCTTCAGTGTAACCTTCAATGGTGGTAGTTTCAGGATCATCTTTGGAACAGGAAATATATGGATAGGTTGAACTGTTCGCCGGATTTATGGTTTGTGTGAGAACTGTCATTCCAACACAATATACTCCGTCAAAAATGCCAATCTCATCGCCTGCCACAAGATCAACTCCGTCAAACTTAGCCTCGGTCGCACTTATTGTCATCGGATATAAAGGATTACCGCCATAGACAGTTAAAAAATGTGAATATGGAACGGAAACCGGATTTCCGGAATAGGCGCTTTCGCAGAATGAATTATCCCTCACTTTTATCATATAATTCCCAGTTGCCAATCCTGCGAAAACATTGCCTGCCTGATAGCTTACGCCGTTATTTATCGAGTACAGTATTGTTCCGCTACCGCCGGAGGCGGAAATAACAATTTTCCCGTTGTTATTCCTGACGGTGGTTACCTTGGTAACGGTAACACTGTTTATTGTAACTCCCGCCGGCTGAGTTATAACAGCCGGATTACCCGAATAGATAACGAAACATTGATTGACGTCCTTAACATTAATCTGATACGCGCCGGCTGCGAGATTTGAAAAGTTTCCTCCGTTTTCAACCCAGCTTATTCCATCGTCAATCGAATATGAAAGCGTTCCTGTTCCGCCCGACGCTGCAATTACGATGCTTCCGTTACCGCCTCCGGTGCAATTTGTAACATTGGTCACCGTAACCGACGAGATATCAAGGGGCGCCGGATTTGTAATTATTACAGGGTTGCCGACATATGAAACCACGATATTGTTATTATCCTTTGCCATCAGAATATAGGCTCCGGCTAATAAAGGTGCAAACAAATTTGAAGGTTGCCATGTGGCGCCGTTGTTTATGGAATACTGAAATGGCGTGACGCCGCCCGAAGCTGTAATTACAATTGTTCCGTTGTTGGAGTTATTACAGGTAAAATTGGTATAAACAACATTCGTTATGTACATGCCGACTAAACCGGAAAGAGTTACAACGGCTGTTTCATTTTGTGTAAATGTTTCATACGCGAATAACGGAGCGTAAGGGAAGTTGTGGGTTATGTTACTGATTTCGCTTTCTGTACTTTGTTTCCAGAATTTGTAAACAATAGCATGACCTTCGGTGTAGCCGTCAATCACTGTGGTTCCCGCATCATCCTTTGAACATGCGATGTAAATATATGTTGAACTGTTGGAAGGATTTATTGGTTGAAGAAGAATTCCCACACCAACGCAATATGTACCGTCAAAAATACCAATCTCATCGCCGGTTGATAAATTTACCCCGTCAAGTTTTGCCTCGGTAACGCCAATCGTCATTGGATTTAACGGATTGCCGCTCCATACGGGAATGAAATGTGCGGCATTAAGAGTTGAAATACAAACCAACCCAACGAAACATTGGATCATGGTCATCCTGATAAGAAAACTTTTTTTCATGGCTTTAGTATTTTGTTACAATCATTTTTTCTGTTTTCACAATACGGTTTTCATATCCGGATACCTCCAGTTGATAATAGTAAATTCCTGAAGGCAAATCGGCGGAATTGAAAGTTACCAGATGATCTCCCTTCTTTTGAAATTCATCAATAATAGTATTCATCAGTATTCCCATCGCATTGAATATGGTCAATTTCACTTTTCCATCGCGACCAATTCCATATTTTATTTCGGTGAAACCATTAAATGGATTGGGAGTGTTTTGCAGGAGGTAAGTATTCGCCGATGATAAAGTTTCGTCAGCGCCGGTAAACAGGTCAATTTCTCCGATGTATGTTCCTTTTTGTGCAAACGTTTGGTTTCCTTCGATATAATTTACAGCACAGTTTTCATATTCAATATTCCGGCTTCGATCCCAGAAACGGAAGGTTATTTTGTCGCCTTCGGTAAAGCCATCAATGTTTATTGTTGTGGGATCATCAGCCGATCCTGCAATCATCACATGGTTGCCCATATCTTTTGTCACCACAATGCTGCCGACGCAGATAGCGCCATCAAAAACCGCAAACTCATCGCCCGGTTCAATTCCCTCGTTATCCGATAATCCGACAACAATTCCAAAAGCCATCGGCATATATGGATTCCGTGTAAAACAATTGGCAAAATGGGTGGGTTCTGAAATTTTGGCAGGAATGACGATTGGCAATTTCGATGAAGTATTATTCAAAGTTAGTGTGCAGGCAGCGCTTACATTAATATAATAACCTTCTCCGGGCTTGAAGTTTCCAATGTTATTTACCCAGCCCCACGGGAGATTCTGGATAATGTTTCCCGATTCGTCTATAACTTTTACCAATTCTCCCGAAGAAATCAATTGCTGCACCGCCACGAGAGCATCCTGTTGCAAATACGGAGGATATCCAATAATATTCCAACCGGCAATCAATGGAATAATACAGGGCGTATAGGCTGTAAAGCCTGAAACGGCAAGTGTATCATCGCTATTCACTTTGATATAATACCCGTCGGTTATTGCCATATCTCCGATATTGTTTACCCATCCCCACGGAAAATATTGTATAATATTTCCAGCTTCATCAATTACTTTGACAAGATTATTGGAATTTACTAATGGTTGGAGGATATTCAGGAGATCAAGAGTATCTGGAACAACATTGAAAGAGATCATATTCCATCCCTCGGTAATAGCAATTTGTTGCGTTTTAAGTCCAATAATCAAAGTATCTGGTCCATCTTTTGCCGATTCTCCAATCTGACCGGGAAATCCATAAATCGTAAGGTCGTATATTGCCGATACATCATATCTGTAAATTCCAGGGTTTAAAGTATAATCGTAAAAAGTAGTAGAATCGGGATGAGGTCTGGAGCTTATCAGTGTGTTGTCGCGATAGATATTGTAACCGATTAGTCCCGGAGGCGTTTCACCGATACTGTCGCGCAATTCAACTGCAAAAATCCAGTTCAGGTTCTGGACTGCGCCGAGAAGGCAGAATTTGCCCGCCTGTGTAACAGTTTCCAAACCACCCGCGCTACCGCCCGACGGGAAGCCTGCCAGCGTACCCACATTCATCACAACTCCGGTAGCTGTAAGTGTAGTTCCGGTAATTTTGAATTGCTGTAATTCATCCAATGGGGTTCCGTTCTGAGCATGTACCCAAATAAATGGTCCAGCAGGATCGGGATCATAAGCGCTACCATAAGCGTTCAACAAAGCAGGTCCTGTGGCAACTACAGCGCCGGTAGTGGCGTCAACCAGGGAAATTGTTGTCCAATCGCCTACCCAGAATCCATTGTTCACTGGATCATACGCAATATGACGGATGTTTCCGACTCCTGATGTAACGAGTGTTGAAACAACGGTATGCGCCCCCAGGTTAAGCTTGCTGATTGTGTTTGTATATCCCGTTGCATAAGCATTTACGCCATCGAAGGCGAAGTCGCGGCATGTTGTTAGCCCTGGAATGTCGAATTGTTCGATCATAGCGCCAGTTGTTTTACTATACTTATGGAACCAGTTTGTGCCGCCGCCGCTTAGCGACCAACTGCTTGTATAGATGAAATCGCCGATGCAAACAACGCCGGTTTCCTGGTTTGTTGCAGCAGCCCATGAGAATTTGAGATCCCACAAAGCGTCGGCATTATCAACATTGGCTGGTTTTGTAGTAACAATATCGTAGGGAGCTATGTCGGCAATGCTGTTTGGATCCACAGCTTTCGGAGTGATACTCAGAATCTGTGGCGCATCGCCCATTATTTGAGGTTTATTCCATGTTAAGTAGGCTGTTGATTGAATTGCAGTGGCAACCAGCGAGGTTGGAGGGTACAGAAAATTTGAACTGAAATTCACGCAGATTGGCAAACTGTAACCGCTTTGGTATGCTGCCTTGATGCAAAAATTGTATGGTTGTCCATAAACAACCTGATTTGGCTGAATCTGATAATTAGTATCCATTGTGAATCCAATCTGAATATTGTTTAAAAATACGCCATACCCGTTAAGACAGGAATTTCCTCCGCCTGGTTCATTACTACTGATTACCTTAACGTTGTCAATGTTCCAGTTTATAAGATCAACCGAATTACCGCCGCTTGCATGGAAGCGAATCTTGAAAGCCGGATTATGGGTTTGTGCAGTGATATCGATCGCTTCTGTTGTCCAGGGAATGTTTCCGCCCATGTTATTATAGGTTTTCAGCGCAGTCCATGTAGCGCCGTTCCATAATTCAACTGCCAGTTCGTTAAGGGTAGTGGTTCCAAAGTTGTCGAGGTAAATGTCATAAATAAGCTTCATTTGCGGGGCATGAACGCCGGCAAGCGATTTGCTTGTTAAATATTGGTGGTAATCGGTTACTGCCGGGGTATAGCTAAACATAGCCGAAGGTGCAGGATTACCGAGAGTAGTTGATATTTGCCAGTTCGCGCCTCCCGAAACAACCCATTCGTTTGTGGTAAAACCGCCATCGAAGTTTTCGTCAAGCTGGTAAAAATCCGACTTTGCCGGATTCCATGTGGCTTTCAAATTTTGATTATTAACACTCAGATTAGTTGGAGGGTTATTTGTTTGCAGCAAAATAATCGGATTTGGGGTGACAATCAAACTTCCCATAATATCCAGCGCCTGCGAGTAACTGTTGTAGTTGAGCCTAAATACACTCAGCGTATAATTCCCTTTCCATACCTGGGTGAATATCGCCTTTCCACTTGCGTCGGTTGTTGCCATATAAGCAGTGTCGGGGTAGTTATTGTTAACAAGTTTGACAACGGATCCGATCAAAGGATCATCTGCGCAGTTTAGCGAAACATTTACGGTTACATTGGCAAGCCAGTCTTTTCCGATTACGTTGGAAAATGTAGGCGCCGATGGACGCTGTCCCGGCGGTGAATAGATTGCTTTTACTGCCCAGCGGTATGCGCCGCTCGGTAATACATGCCAGGTATTGTCAACTGTGGAAGTTGCGTTACCTGTCCAGATTGACGTCCAGCCAGTAGGTATGCCCTCCAGACCTTGCATTAACCTCCAAACCTGATAGCTAATGTTGCTTGGGCTTGCCTGGGTTCCGTTTATTATGAAAGGAATACCCTGAGCGTATGCAGTCGGAGTGCCACTTGTGATGGCAGAATACCCCGCTGTTGTTCCACCATAATACAAAGCATTACCAGTTGTTGGAGTATTATTAATGGTTACATAAGGACACCATGGTCCTGAAGCAAGCGATCCTAATGTTGCAAATTCAATCCAATAGTTACCGGCAGGAAGAGTTAAACCAGGGGTATTGATAACGATCTTCATAATTGGTCGCTGGTTATTCAGCGTAACGCTAACGCGGTAAATGTTGGTGAAAGATGTACTCGATAACCTGTTGGTTGTGGTATCGCCCCAAACCACGGTTGATCCTGGCAGACTTGGATTTCCATTCAGAATACGACAATAAGCGGCAGTAAAAGTTGATGTTGTTGTAGAACCGGTTTGATAGCCGTAGAATTCAATTGAAGTAACATTATATGAATTTCCGGATAAGCTGAAATCATCGGCAACCCGTATATAGGTTGCATGGTTAAAATTCATTCCAAAACCAGTAAGCGGCGCCTGTACCATACTCTCATCTGCGCCGCCAAAACCTGTGCCAGTACTTGTAATCATAGGACCATTGTCATAAAGGACAGAAACCGGAGCCTCGGTGGGAATAACCACGCCAACTATATTTGAGCCAACGCCTTCATCTGTTGCAGGCTGCTTTGCGACAACAGGCGCGGTAATCTGAGGAGCGAAATTTGTATTCTGCATTGCCGACCAGTCGAAAGGCTCGGTGCGCGCAACGCCTTCATATCCTGAAACCGTAGCCACCGGCGATTGATAAATCAAACCTTCAACCGACGAAGCAGTTATTAATTCTTTGTTGGCAGTTGAATTGTCGCCCAAAAGAGGTCCTCCTGTGCCTTGTATGATTGCGCGAATCATAAAATTTCCCGATTCAGGAACCCAGGGCGCTCCGCCGGTAACGAAACAGGAGTAACTGCGAAACTTGTTTGTGGTTAGGTCGACCCCAATACCTGCTGCATGTGGAGGACTTCCACCCTGTTTCATAACGAGGTAGAAATCGCCGGAGTTGATCGTTATCGGAGAAGCAAATGAGAAATCAGCCCAGCCAAATCCGGATGGAGTTACCATAACGCTGTCAATAATGGTTCCCGGCAAACCTCCTGCGCCATCGGCTTTGCAGGCAAGCATTGTGAATGCCGTCAACGGCAATGCATTGGATGGGTAATTTGCTGCAATGCCCAGATTTACTTTACCGCCAATCAGTTTTGAAGGCAATCCTGCCGGCGTAAATTTCACTGCATTGAGGTTATTGGCAACAGCCCAGATTGCAAAGTTATCCTGGATGCCATCGTCATATATAACCTGGTACATTCCCTGCGGAACAATCCAGTTTAGGTAAACGGCAGTTGCCGGAGTTCCGTTCAATGCGGCAGTTAAGGAACCTGGTTGAACAGCCGTGGGTAAAAGGGCTGCATCCAACGTTGTAGTTGTATTCGGAACAAGGGTTGCAGTTGCGATAAAAGTTTCATATCCGGTTTTGCCAATCATAACCGACTGCGTTCCCGATATTGAAAGAGGTGGCGTAAGATATGCGCCGCCTGAAACAGACATTGTTTGATAACTACCGGCAACTGTTACCGTTGCTCCTACTATCGGAGCGCCTGTTGAAGCGTCGGTAATAATGCCGCCTACCCGGGGTCCGGGCGATAAAAATATGTCAAGCGAAGTAGTTGTGCCTGATACAATCGTGGCATTACCGCTTCCGCCGAGGTATCCTGAGGCAATGCAGTTGGCTGTTACCGCGCCTGGAAGAAGGTTATAAATTATGTATGACCCATTGGATTTTGAGGTGTCGCGTTTGTCTCCTACAATTACTATGGCTCCTGCAATGGGCGCCAGGGTATTTACATCCCGTACATAACCTATTAAAGCGCCCGGTGTAATTGGAGGAGCGCCAAAACGGATGTTGGGGCGAAGGGTAGGGTTATTCATAGTTGCTACGGCACATTCAGTCTGAGTGTCGGCATAGTGTCCCTGGATATTGGAGGTTGCCGCATGAGCATTTACATAAGAATAAGTTGTATAGCTTGTATTTGCAAAACAAATTTCAACAATCACATTAGATGTACCGTTCCATGCAAAAGGCGTGGTAAGTGTGATATCCTGCCAACCTGTTCCGGGAACAGCGTAAGGCGTGGCGTAATAAGAGGTAAGACCATTAACATAGGCTGTAATAGTTGTTGCAGTGGTAAGCCCCATCTTTACGTTGAAGCCATTCATCAACTGGGTTGAATTGGTAATTACATTGAAACCAACAGAAAAAAGGTTTCCTGTAGTAGCGCCGGCTGCGATAAGTTCAGCGGCTGTATATAGCGCCTGGGTGCGACCACCCATCCAATAGGTGGTATATGGATAGTTCGATGAAGTTGTTCCTGTTCCAATAGTTACAAAGGATGGCGGCGCTGCCGGTCCGGCGGTTACATGCACCAAATCAATGTCGCAATTATTGCCATAAGCTGAAGTAAACAGAAAAGCAACATACAGAGCAGTCTGATTATTGGCGCCGGTTGGAAGAATAACATTTTTGATCTTCCATCCCGCTACTGCATTATAGCGGTTAAAAGTTCCAGCCGTGGTCCATGTAGTGTCGTTTGTTGACCATTGTACCTCAACCCTATCGGCGCTCGTTGGATAGCCGGGGTCTTCATACCAGGCAAAATCAACCATCACAAAAGATTTGTTTACGGTTGATAAGGCAGTTGTACTCTTCAAACGGGTGGAGCCTGCGGTGATGTTGAACGAGTTGTACTTGACAAACCTGGTTCCATCATAAGCCGTTGAGATAGTCGGATACGTACTCGAAGTCATAAAGCTGATCCCCAGTACCGTACCTGTAACCTGTTGGATGACCCATCCCGGCGGAGGGACTGCACCATTTCCCGCCTCGAAACTCTCGGTCATCAGCACAGTTTGCTGGGCGAAACCAATTGATACAAAACCATTCGCAATCAGTAAAAAAATGAAAATCACGATTGCACTTTTAAAGTGTCTGATAAAGTTTTTCATGTGAATTGATTTAATGGGTTTAACTGAATTGATTTAAAGTCCCTAAATAAATTAATGGTTATCTGATTTTAATTATGGATTGCTTAGCGTAATCGAACAGGCAACATTAACTTTTATATAGTATCCTTCGCCGGCTTTCAGGTTTCCGATGTTGTTCACCCATCCCCAGGGAAAATTTTGAATAATATTGCCCGCTTCATCAAATACTTTTAATAATGCGCCTGAAGTAATCAGAGGTTGTAATCCGGTTAACGCATTCTGCGGATTCTGGCATGGGTAGCCCATAATATTCCAGCCGTTAATCAAAGGTATTGTATAAGGAGAGGCGGCGGCAACGCCGGTCAGACTTAATGTGCACGGAGCAGTTACTTTGATGTAATAACCCTCTGTCAAAGCCATATTCCCGATGTTGTTCGTCCAGCCCCATGGAAAATACTGAATGATATTTCCCGCTTCATCAATCACCTTTATCAGCGTACCGGCGGTAATAAGCGGTTGGAGAATAGTCAGGAAATTCGTATTAACCGGCTGAACATTGAACGACATCAGGTTCCAGCCTGCATTCAAAGCAATATTCTGGGTGTATGAAGGAGTTCCCGTGAGGACCAGGATTGTGGCGCCTCTTTTATGAACCGGCGTACCGTTGGGTCCTGATGCAATAAAGGTAACAGAATACGAACCATTTGGCACATTGCCGCTGAGAACCAGCCTCACTGCCTTTGTATTTGGATAGGTTGTAATAACATTGCCGCCTGGGTATTCAAAAGTAATTGTGCCGGTTGTAGGCGCTGGAGTAATACTTGCCGACAAAATCACAGTATCGGAATAGAGTTTCACCTGTGGAATTGAAACCTGGAAAACAGTGTTGTCGGTGGGAGAATACAAGGTATCGGAAGTATGGTCAATTGCGAGGGCAAAATCGGGAAAGTACCCGGTCATACTCTGAAAGTTTCCAAGTCTGAAATCTGTCCATCCAACCATCGAAACTTTTTTGTTTGATACAACGCCATTGTAATCGCCCTCATACCGCGGGGTTCCTCCGCCGCCGCAAGTGGAGCAGTCTATTTTCATTTTTGCATTTGAAATTCGCTGATTCGCAACAAAGCTGCCGCCGCCATTTGTTGAATAACTTGCGTAGATGTAAGCGCTGTCGCTGGTTGGCGTATCGCGGGTGTCCATCCACATCACGTAGAGCTTGCCAGTCTCCTTGTCGCACCAGATTCCCGGATGCCATTGATGGTTGTTTTGAGTGTTCGGGTCGTCATTCACCTTAACGGCAGCGCCCCAGGTAGTTCCGCCATCAGATGATGTTCTGCAGAAAATATCAGGTTTACTTAAAGCTCCGGGAGGATCATTGCTGGCGTAAACGCAATAAAGTTTACCGCGATTGGCGCCATAACTGTTATCGGCGGCAATCATCGGGTAGGGACGGGTACGCATATTCTCAACCGAATTTCTGCCGCCAACCTGACTTCCTACGGTATTGCTCCACTGTTGCGAAGATTTTTGAGTAAAGGAAGCTCCTCCATTATTTGAAAGATAAAAAGTATAGACTGAACTAAAAGAACTTCCGCTATTGGTGACAACATAAACAGCGCCTCCCTGCACATTCCCTTGCGGACCAACACAAACCATCATTCCCGGCAAGGTTTGGGTGGATGGTGCAAATGTTGATGTAAAGGTTGCGCCGTGATCCATGCTGCGGGCAAAATTACCAGCGCTGTTGTTTGTCATGGTTGTATAAACATAGTTTGCATAAGGACCCGAAGTTTGGTCGCAGGCAAGCCAGTTTTTGTCATTTCCGGCGATTGCGGTAACCGAAACTCCCCAGGTTGCGCCATTTGTAACCGAAGAAATTACCTTACAACCCAGAACTGAACCATACATATTTTCATAAAACAGATTTCCGAGGCTGTCGTAAGCAACCACCGGGTCGCCCGCCATTGAGGCGCCGAAGGCAGGATTGTTAATTGCCCAATCGCTTCCGTTTTCGGTATGATGCGTTGAATTGGTATTATAGGCAGTGAAGAACCACGTAGGCTGCTTGGGGTTCATTGCCATGTTGTTCTCGGCAAAATCAACGCCGAGACTGAAATTATCCCAGTTCCCGATTGTTGTCACCGAAGATAAGGAAGCGTCGGATTGCGATGATGCGCTTTCCCGAAGGTATTGCGGAATCTGATCCAGGTTGGGATCATCCATTTTGTACTGTGCATACGTTTGATATCCGATGATATAAACGAGTGCAAATCCTAAAAACATTTTTAGTTTCATTGGTGGGAAATTAGATTTGTAATAAAATGATTGGACTAAAATTTAAAATTTTTTGATTTTTCATAATGAAAATTTATCACCCACTCCTCTTATTCCGTACCAACAGAAGCTCATGGAGTGGATAGGTTACGACTTTCAAAAATAAACAATAAAACATCATATCACAACATAAACCATTAAAAAAACGGTTATCAGTCATTTTGTATTAATTCTGAAAGATTCGGCTTCGGGAAAATATGCCGCTCCTGAAAATTTCTTCCCCCCGGTTAAATTGCCGCAGACTGAATTGCCGTGGGTTCAGGCGCTCTTTCATCGGCTATCTACCGTGGTTGGAACAATTTCCGGGATGATCTCAAATGTATTTAGTGGAAAGAAAATTCTTATCGAAAGATGAGTAGGAGGATCCGACAGGCAGTTACCGGTAAATGTCTTTTCTGTAGCCAATTGCTAATACTTCAATTACCAAAACGTTATCGTATATGTCATAAATAATTCGGTAATTTCCAACCCGAATACGGCAGCCCTCGCGACCTTTCAGTTTTATATAACCTGACGGGCGTGGATTGTGAGCTAAATGTTCAATGGATTCAATAATTTTATCAAATGCTGCTCCCTGAATTAAATCCAATTGTTTTTGGACAGTTTTGGACAGTTTGACCGTATATTCAGGCATGTTTTTGGGTTTTTTTTCTCTTCTTCATATAATCGGCAAGGAGGAGAGATTTTTCATTGAGACCTTTCACTTCATCATATAATTTTATATCATGAAATTCTTCAAGCTCTTCCATCATAAGGTTGTATTCCCGAATTGGAATTACAATTGAGATTTTATTTCCCTGTTCGTCGCTGATGAATTGTGTGTTCATGTCAAAAAGAATTAATCTTTGCAAATATAATGAAACCGCAGGTATCCCGAAAGAAACCGGTTGTTGCAAAATTCCTACCTTTGCGTCCGATTTCATCCTGCTTTTCAATACCTGTATGCGTCAATTCTCCCTGCTTATTGCATTTGTCACGCTTTTCCCTCTATTTCTTCTCGCCCAATCACGCAACGCCGGAACCATAGCCGGAAAAATCTTTGACAACCAGAATCGAGTTCCTGTTGAATACGCCAATGTAGCTCTGATGGATTCTGCCAGCCGGAAAATGGTATCTGGCATAGTGAGCGACAGCAACGGAAATTTTCGCCTGGAAAAGGTTGCCTTTGGAAATTATTATATCGAGTACAGTTTCATCGGATATGAAAAACAAAGGAGCAAAATGTTTTCGGTCAACCGGAAAAAACTCATTGTCAACCTGGGGAATCTTGATCTGACGCCATCGGCAATAAACATGAAAGAGGTTAACATCACCGGCGAAAAGAACATGATGATCTCCCGGATTGATCGGAAAATTTTTAATGTGCAGAAAGATATTCTTGCCCAAACCGGAACTGTCACCGACATCCTGCAAACGATCCCTTCTGTTTCTGTGGATATGGACGGCAATGTGAGCCTCCGAGGTTCGGGGAATGTGACGATCCTCATTAACGGCAGACCTTCGGTGATGGGAACATCGGCAAACCTTGAGCAAATGCCGGCGTCAATGATCGAGAAAATTGAAGTGATTACCAATCCTTCGGCAAAATACAAACCCGACGGCACTGCGGGAATCATCAACATTATCCTGAAGAAGGAGCGCAAAGCGGGTTTCAACGGCAGTGTGAGCGCAAATGCAGGCAACAGCGACCGCTATAATGCCACAGTGCAACTGAACAGGAACACCGGCAAGCTGAACCTTTTCGGAAGCTACGGCTTCAGGCAGGATTTCCGCATGCGCACAAGCGATTTGAAATCCCAAACCATTGATACGGCAAAAAACCAATCTGATTACCTCGATCAGAATTCTGAAGGTTCGGCGCGTAACCTGTCGCATCTCGTAAGGCTGGGACTCGACTGGACGCCTGACGTTTCCAATGCCGCCGGCGTTTCGGGAACCTATAATTTCCGGCAGGTAAAGCGCACTGACGTAGCGGACAACCTTTACAGAAATGATTCACTGACGCCTTATGATGATTTTACGCGAAGTATGTCAGGCAAAGAGACCGAAAACAGCCTTGGACTGAATAGCTATTACGAGCATATCTTTGACAAGGAAACCGACAGCAAACTCAGAGCCGACTTTGAATACCAGCGCGACAGCGAAACTGAAGACGACAACTACACTACCATATATACATTGCCCGCTCGTCCCGATACAAACGACCAGACGCATCGGGTTAACAGTTCGCAGGAATATAACCTGGCGGCGACATATAACCGTCCTTTATGGGAAAATTCGGAGTTGGAAGTTGGTTATGAGGGGAACATCGCCATCTCCGACCAGAATCAGCAGGTACAGCATTTCGACCCCGATTCGGCGCGTTGGATTACCGATCCGGAACAGGCGAATGTTTTTAGCTCAAATCAAACCGTTCATGCACTTTTCACTACTGTCACCTGCCAGTTCGGAGTATTCAGCGTGATGGGTGGATTACGCGCGGAAGAGGCGCTTGTGGCTCTCGATTTTATTTCCCTTGATACAAATACCCGAACCAATTATTTCGCCCTTTATCCAACCCTTCACCTGGCTTTATCGTCGGGAAAAAATGAATGGCAGTTGAACTACAGCAGGCGCGTGAACCGCCCCGATGGCGAAGACATGAATCCGGTTCCCGAATACCGCGATCCGAGAAATATCTTTGTTGGAAACCCAAATCTGAAACCGGAAGATATCCATTCTATTGAATTTGGTTATTCAGTGAAAACCGATAATCTGACGCTGGTGCCGACACTCTTCTACCGCCGGAAAGTTAATGGATTTACAATAGTTACTTATAACAGAATTGATTCCGTACTGGTTACAACTATTGATAACCTTGCAAAAGATCAGTCTGCCGGAATTGACTTCAGCGGCAGTTGGCGTCCGGTGAAGATATTGAACCTCAACTTCAGCTCATCTGGTTTTTACAGCGAGATTGACGCTTCCAACATTGGGTATTCCGCCAATAAATCAACCTTTTCGTGGAATGCCAAATTAAATGCGTCTCTCAACATTACACGTACTACGATCTTTCAGTTCAACGGGCAATACCGCTCGGAAATGCTCACAGCCCAGGGTATGCGCAGCCCTTCGTGGGTTGTAAACCTCGGCTTCCGGCAGGATCTATGGAAGAAAAAAATATCAATCGTAGCTACTGTTTCCGATCTTTTCAAATCCCAGAAAATGACAAACCGCATTAACACCCCCGAACTGGTGCAGGAAACAATACGCCAGCGCGACGGCAGGGTTATTTACGGCGGGTTTGTTTTTAATTTTGGCTCAACCGGCAAAAAGGAAAAGGAGTCGAAATTTGAATTTGATAATGGGATGGACAGGTGATGCGTTCATTATATATTCGAAACGGGATAAAAGCGCACATTTAGAAAATTCCAGGGTTCAAATTCCAAGCTCCAAATTCCAACTGAACCTCTTTAACAATCAACGCTACTTACGCTTTCCCGATTTGGCTTTTGGATTGAATTCGAGCGCCAGTTTAACGAAATATTCGAGATCCTCGTCACGGTCAATGCCTTCGGGTTCAACAAAAATAAAACCTTTCATAGGTCGCCGGGTAAAATCCATCTCACGGCAGCCGGTTTTTTTAAACGCTTCAGCCATTCTGTCGGGATCAATGCGCGCCATCATCTGTTCCTTCACAATACCCACGCACATCTTATCATCCACCATAAAACACAGACCGCCCATCATTTTTTTATCCACCCAGGGAATGTCAAGTTCCCGAAACTTATGCCGAATCCGGTCGGCAAGAAATTCATCGTATGCCATATATAATCTATCAAAGTTTATTAATACTACTTACTACTTACTACTTACTACTTACTACTTACTACTTACTACTCTTTCCCTCCTGTAAACCTCACAAACCTCGCGAATTATCTCCTCAACCGGCTGAAATTGAAAGCCGAGCGCGTTGCGGAGTTTTTCGGTTGAATAAGTATATACCTGTGCGGTAGTTGTAGCCATTTCGCGGGTAACTTCGGGCTTTGATCCGGTGAGAAAAGCGCGAACCGCCTCCACCCTCCATGCGATGGAAGTCATTGCCGGGGGAACATTGAAAAACGGCGCGGGTTTTCCGAGGTGTTTCGCCATCAAAATAAAGAGTTCCTGATAAGAAAGGTTTTCCGCCGAGCAGATAAACCGCTTGCCAAAGTGGTTCCCATCCATAAGTCCGATCATGGCGCGGGAAACATCCCGAACTCCAACGTAGCCATTCACGCCGCGAGTGTAAAATTTCAGTCCTTCAAAAACCAAACGGAAAAGTCCTGAATTTTTCTTCCAGAATCCAGGACCAAGTATCACCGAAGGATTTATAATAACCGCGTTGAGCCCCTCCTCTATTCCCCGCCACACCTCGCGCTCGCCGCCATACTTGGAGACGCCGTAAACCGAATTTTTCTTTGAAGGAACCCAGTAGGTCTCTTCGTTTGAAACTTCATCGTTTTCAGCCCTGCCGAGAGTGGCTACAGAACTAACATAACAGAACTTCGACACTCCGCTTTCGATAGCCTGGTTCACGAGGTTAGCAGTTCCTTCGATGTTAACTTTCAGCATCTCCTTGTGGTCTTTCGGAAAAAAAGAGACCATTGCGCCTGCATGATACACCTCGGAAATACCATCCATAGCATCTTCAATTGCTCCATTATCCATCAGATCTGCATTTACCCATTCAATTTTTCCCATTAGTTCATCTGAATTATCAATATAATAGGAAAAAACCCTGCGCACCGTTTCCACGTTGCCTGCGGTTCGTTTTATTGCCCGAACCTCCCTGCCTGATTTCAAAAGGTCGAAAAGCAGGTGAGAACCCAGGAGTCCGGTTCCGCCGGTGAGAAGTATCATAATATTATCATCCTTGTACCCTTAGTGAAATAATTATAAACCATAAAAATAACAAATTATCGCGTTGTTTGTAATAAATTCGGCAAATCACAAATATTTTCCGTACCTTGTACCAATATCACAGATTATCGGTTTTAATAAAAAAAATAATAATGAAAAAAGACACCCTGGAATACAGAATGATGCTGGAACACAATCGTTTAAAAATTCCCGATTCAAAATTATTAACAGGATCAACAAAAGGTAAATTTCCTGTAGTCCTTGATGGAGGCAGAACGACCATTTTTATTTCGGATGAAAGCAAAGAATCCGAAACCAGAGAAAAGTATGAATTGCGAAAAGATAACAGGGTTAATTTCTACGCAAAAAAAACCAAATCCTAAGTACTCGACTAAATGCGCCAGCTATAGCTATGCCTCCTGCCGGGTTTTTCAGGGAAATAAAACCTGATTGCAAAAAAAGTTCTTTTCAAGCGCGTTCCATTTGTAAAATTTCCCCGCAGGGGGAGTGGGTTTTCATTTCTTCAGGAGATCCACGAATGCTTCACTATATGAATCAGTGATTATATCCCATTGATAGTTATCTTTGATTTTCTTTAAATTATTCCTGAAAAAATGGGAATGTTCAGCTTTGGCGGGATCATATCGGATTATATCAGCAATCTGGCGCGCATTATTGAAATAGAAGGCGTCTGAACCAAGTATCAAACGATTAAAGCGGTTATCATGGGCACATATCAACGCCTGCGACGCCATCGCCTCCAGAAGGGAAGGATTTGTTC
The DNA here is from genome assembly GCA_026391715.1 of Bacteroidota bacterium. Taxonomy (GTDB): domain Bacteria; phylum Bacteroidota; class Bacteroidia; order Bacteroidales; family FEN-979; genus CAIVAT01. The sequence continues at coordinate 17,996 of JAPLDO010000019.1, read as the reverse complement.
CTCCCGAAGAATGTCCGTGGAAATATAAATGAGCATGGTAACGAAGCTGGTTTAAAAGATCAATGTCAAAAATGCTTCCGAGGAACCTGATGCCAGGGGCATTGTACCTTTTCTTTAAATACCTTGCATATTTATGGTTAATACTGCCGATAAGCAATAATTGCAGGGGCGATCCCGACTCAAGATATCCTCTGATGATCACCTCTGTATTGTTGTCGCTCTGAATTCTTGAAATTGCCAGAAAATAGGAATCGGGTTTCAGGTTAAGGCTTTTTAGCTTTGTAGCATCCGGATTTTCCAGAACGTCAGCTCCATAAGGAATATATACGCAGGCTTTGTTATACGCAGTTTGAAAGTATGCTTTGATCTGCGGCGAATCAGCAACCAGCAAATCACTGCTTTTAACTGCGATATGCTCAGCCAAACGAATAAATGACCTGACTATCCGGCTATATTTCGACCTCGACCATTCCATCCCATCAACATTGGTAACGATTTTTGCCTTCGCAGGGAGAAACCTTCGCCAAACCGAAGCGCTTGCATAACCCAATTGTAAAATAATGTCAAAACCGCGTTTCCGGCTGTCGAGGATACAGTTGAGGTCATAAATGAAAGGTCCTGCTGCGCCAATGAGATATTCAGGATCGAAACAATGAACTATGGTTACTCCGTTCCATTCCGGTTTCTGGTAAGGATGATTGTGGGAATTATACACCCATACATCAATCCCGCGCTTTGCCAGCCGCTTTGAAAAACATTCCGCAAACTGCTCAAACCCGCCGTAATTATTCGGGATGCCGCGGGTACCCAGTATTCCAACTTTCATGTCCTGATTAATCGTTTAAAAATTCTGGAAGGAAAACAAATTCCAGACACAAACAGATACCAATGACGAACAAAGCCATTAGTTGACATCTGGTATTTCCGGTAAAACCTGATATAATAAAAGTACAGAAAAACCTGCATTTTCGCTGTTTTCGTACCCCAAATTCTGTCCCTCGCCGAGAAAATATTTTGCACTGAAGCAATTGTGAGATTACTTGTTGAGCTTGCCCCATGAACACGCATCCGGTATAATGGCTCAGGAAGATTGGCAAATCGGAACCCATCGCGGGCAATCCTTGAAAAAATCTCATAATCCTCGCCGGGAGAGACCTTTTCATATCTGTAACTCTTAAGAATTGCACCCCTGACGATGGCAGTCGGATGCTGAATTCCATTTACTCCTTGTTTGTATGCCCCGATTATTTCATCATGCCCCGTTGGGAAATTGGAAACGTTAATGTTTTTGCCGGCGGGGTGATGGAAATAAACAACATTACATCCCAGAACGCTTGTTTCAGGATGTGCTTCCATGTATTGGTATTGAATTCTGATTCGATCGGGATGGAGAATATCATCTGGATCTGCCCGCATAATATACTTACCTGCGGCTGCGGACAGCCCTGCATTGAGCGCCTCCGACATGCCTCTGTTCTCAGGGAACTTAATAATCTTCAGAAATTCAAGGTGTTTAAACTGCTCTATCAGCGTTTCAGACACATCGGTTGACCCATCGTCAACGAGGATCAGCTCCTTTGGATGTACGGTGGAATTAATTACACTTTGAAAAAAATCTGAAAGAAACCTGCCATTGTTGTAGTTTGGAACAACCAGCGAAATATCGGCGACGGGTTTATCCTGCATGGCTGATTCTCCCGTTTTCGAGCCGGATAACCTGGTCGGCAATCCGGTGGATCTCCCTGCTGTGCGAGATGATAACCATGGTAATTGTTCCCTTTAACTTTTCCAGCGCTTCAATGATTTTCATTTCGTTGCCCGGATCTAAGGCGTTGGTCGCCTCGTCGAGAAGCAGCATGGTTGGCTTTCGAACCAATGCCCTGGCAAGCGCCAGCCGCTGACGCTCTCCTCCTGAAAGTTGTGCGCCGCGGTCGCCAACGATAGTTTCAAGCCCCGACTCAAAATTTCGCACCATTTCATCGGCAGACGCTTTTTGCAGCGCCTCCCAAAGTTCGTCTTCGGTGGCGTCGGGTTTTGTCCATATCAGGTTGTTCCGGATGGTGTCGTTGAACAGAAACGATTCCTGGGTGACATAGCCGATGCTTTTTCGCCATTGGTAAATAATGGATTCGTTCAGAGGCTGGTTATCCACAAGGATTTCGCCTGCGGCAGGTTTTAACAGCCCAAGGATCAAATCGGCAAGGGTCGTTTTACCGCTGCCGGATTTACCGGTGATGCAGGTTATTCCATTTACCGGCATTGAAAGTGATAAATGCTCGAAAAGTACTTGAGCGCTATAACTGAACGAGACATCCCTGAATTCGACGGATCCTCCCAAATGAACCATATTGTCGTTACGTGTTAAATTTTCACCATGCAGGTCACACTCCTTCTGAAGCTCCATTACCGCCGTAAATGCCGGGATTGATTGAAGAATGGATTGATACGACGACTGCACGGAGGCTACCTTTGGCAGCAGCCTTGAAAAGAGATAGATCAATACCAATAATGTTGAGGCATGAATCTCCAGGATTTCAATGGCAAGGTAAACATAAAGGCTTAGAATGACCACCGTTCCCAGGGAAAACATGAATGAAGTACGCGCAGCCAGCCTCGCGTAATCAATTTTCCGTTTTTCAAGATCTTCGGTATGCATGATAAACTCGTCAATATACCGGTCTTCCTCGGCAAAACTTTTGGCAACTTTCATCCCCGAAAGATGTTCCAGCACAACCTGATATACTTTTTTGGCAGAGTGTTGCGAGGATTTTCCCAACTGGGAAGCCGCCCTGTTTTTCTGCTGCCCGATGATCAAAAGAATGACCGCGCCGAAAAGGGACAATGACGCCATAGCCGGGGACATCAGAAAGGCAACGGCAAGATATACCATCATGGTAATCAGGGCGCTGCTCGACCTCAAAACCTGGAAAATGACCTGACCTGCCCGTTGAACTTCGGAAGTAATTACATGCGCCACATCCGACATCCGCAACTGGGAGGCAAAAAGCCATTGGCTATGACCCAGCGAAATGTATAATTTATCTTTCAGAAACCTGACAAACCGTTGCTGGATCTTTGCATTGACAATACTCTGGTAGTTGTTGAGCGATGCGCTTAAAGCAACAATGACAATGTAAAACAGCAGGATGGTCATGATTCCTCCGGGGATACCGGTTTTATGGAGAAATGATACCACCTTCACGGTAAAAACGGAAGATTTTCCCTGTTTGTCAAAAATTCCGACAAGGCTCAGCAAGGGGATTAGCAAGAGAATTCCAATACCCTGGGTAAAACCCGTCAGAATCTGAAGGACAAATGAGAGAATCACCTTCTTTCCTGAAAAATTGAAAAGGTCTTTGGAAAGGCGGATTAAAAATTTTCGATCCTTATGCTGAAGTTTCATCTTTTTCTTGAGCCACTACCCTTATTTAAAAACAAAAACAGCAGGATATGACCCTGCTGCTTGAAAACCATTCTATTCAACAATGGTTAAATTTTGGCGCTAATTTTAGATTATAATTGCAAACATAAAAGTTAAGAAAGGTAGGGGTCAGTATAATGAGCATCTTCTTTATACCAAGGATGACCCCCGCTACTAGTCATCTTAGAATTAATAACCTCAATCTCAGGAGATTGCCAAACTTTTTTGGTTTTGGTAACATTTTCCATAATACATATTTTATTTAGTTAACATTCCGTGTGCAATCGAGAATACAATAATAAACATCTTAACCCAATTAGCCAAATTTTTTTTCAATTATTTTTTCGAAATTTTGCAACTGAAAGAATTTATTGATCAACGATTTGTATTTATAGAGATTATTGCTGTCATCAGCAACGAGATATCCGATCATTGTCGGATCGAAAATCAGAGCGGTCGAATTCTGATGTGCCTCGCTGTACCTGCTCAGGTCTGACTTTACTTTTAATGCTTCGTTGGTAAAAATTCTTGCAAGTCCAGGGTTAATGGTGCCATTCTTGTCTCTTCTCCATTGAATTGGCGGTGGCAGTTCATCCTGCATTGCCATTCTGTGAAGATAGCGTCCGGAACGAAATTTTCGTTTGATTTCATCCGGAACTGCAAGATAATATTCAATCAGGTCAACATCGTACATGGGATATCTGAATTCGATCCCATCATGCCCTGCCATGATGGAGGTAGCTTCGATCCGATCGTTCATGTGACGATGGGTGATTTTCAGGATCAGATCGGAGCCATTTTCGGGCAATAGCATCGCATGTTGCCTGTTTTGCAAATAGCGTTCCTCAAGATGGTTTTGAACCAGGAAATCGGGATTAATTCCAAACTTAAAGAGTTTTTTAATCTCCCTCCTCTTATTAATAAAATCATTTTTATTCCTGCGGAGATTAAAAAAATACCTCAAAGATTTTACAAACTCAAGGTCATGCATGGTATCTTTTGCCCTGATGTCGCGGAAAAGTTTTAAATATCTGAATTTTCTCATGTAATCCTGGTAAACAAAATGAGCAGGATTGGTAACCATCTGATCGCCGCCATGACCTGATAACATGGTTCGCACCCCTATAGATTTTGCCACGTGATGGGCATTCAGATTATATACGGCATAGTTGCTATAAAAAGGAGATCGCACCACCTCGATATTCTGTCCAATATTTTCTACAATTTTCTCATCTTCAAGAGTGATCTGGTGAATATTTTGAATCCCGCAAAAGTTGCAAACCATTTCGATTTCAGCAGTCTCATCCTTTCCGTCGTCATCCAGCGCCGAGTTGACCTGTTCAGGCAGTACTCTTGCAAAAACATGAAGTTGATTGCCTTGCGCTGTCAATTTTTTTTGAGCGATGGCGGCAATTGAAGAGGAATCCAGTCCACCGCTCAACTCCGCTCCTACCGGGAAAGCCGACCGGGTACGGTTTTTCACAGAATTTTCAAACAAAGCCTTGTAACCTTCAATATATTCACCATCATTTTTCAAGACGATTCTATCAGGAATTGACAATTCCCAGTACTTTTGGATCGTCATTATACCTGATTTCACAACTATTTGATTGCCTGGCGGCAGGGAAAAAATTCCCTGGTAAAAGGTATCATTTTCTTCCCGCTCCACATTGATCAGATAATCAAGAAACCAAACGCTGTTCAGCTCCTTTTCAAAAAACGGCAAAGCAAGTATCCCGCGCAGCTCGGATGAGAAGATGAAAAACCGGGGATGATCGAAATAAAAGATCGGGCGCATCCCAAAATGATCGCGCGCAAGGATAAATTGCCGGTTACGAACATCATAAATCCCGAATGCAAAATCCCCGCGCAGATAGGTGCAACATGCAGTTCCCCATTTTTGATATGCCTTGAGGATAAGGGAGCTGTCGGGCGTCGTTTTCAGATCATGCGGGCTAATGGATAAACGACCGGCTATCTGATCCCGGTTATCAATCCTCGAATCGCTGCAAATTGTAAGGACTCGTTCAAGGCTCTCCATTGGCAGGATTTCTGCCAATGATTCAGGTGTATTAAACACCTGCAAATTGCCAAGCCCCGCATTTTCGTTTTGCCACAATCCCGAACGATCAGGAGCTCCATGCGCCAGGTCGGCATTCATTAGTTCCAGCCATTGCCGGTCGAATCCCTCCCCTGATTTATCAATGATTCCAAAGATTGTACTCATAAGGATTGTCGTTATGAAATCTCCTTGACAATAGTGTAGCTCTTATGTCCTTCCTGTCCGCATATAAACTGATTTCCCGATTTAAGCCATGCATGAGCTTTCAACCGGTCGTCCTCTTTGGCAACTCCCAAAAAGATGACGCCTGGTATATGAACCATCTTCAGCAATACTTTACCTGTCAGCGCCTGAACCAGGCATTTCCCCTTCCATGGGAGATAATGGAGCCCGCGCAGCAACGCTTTGCGGACAATCAGCGTTTTGGCAACGGTAATTTTTTCACGGCTGTTTTTTCCATGGTCTGTAAAAAGAGGAATGTACCAGCGAAAAGGAATAAAGAAAACCAGGAATTGGCACACATAGAGTAAAACAGAGGCTGCAATAAAATACCAGACGTCGGAGATGCCAATCTTATTCGGAACCATTCATTGGGGCGGTTTAAGGGTTAACTGTTTACCACAATCAATCCTTCATTTCCGAGTTTTTCAACATAGACAAGCACTTCATTGTAACACTTTTCCTGATCTACATCAAATTCCTCCATCAACCGGTCGCAAATAGCCTGGACCGTCATAGGCGCGGCTAACATTTCCCAGATTTCCGCCGCAACCGGGTTTAATCCATAATAATTGCCTTTTTCAATGCTCATCATCACGACTTCATCGTCCATTTTACTTGAGATGATCGCCGGATTTTTAGAAATGACCGAAAGTAGATTGATCGCCATTGTTGAATTCTGTTATGGTTTAAAATCAGTTGCTTAAACTTAAATTACTGTATATGTCTTCTGCCGCAATTGAACGGGCAAAAGTATTCATTTTTGTAATTCCCTACAAATTACATTTTTCTGCGATGGGCTGCACCCATCGTTAGTGCATTATGCCCCATTCAGGGCTGTATTCGATGGGCTGCACCCATCGTTGACATATTACGCCCTTTCAGGGCTGGTGGCTGGATTCTTGTTCTTCTTTAAAAACCGGGTTCGAGATATCCGAACCTTTCCATCACCTCACGGTGATCCCCTGCTATTTTTCTAATTTGTAATTCGGTTAAAAAAGTTTTCCATCCGCCTGCTTTTCCTTGCCTGAAGAAGGAATTGCAGCTCTGAAGTTTTTCTTTAAAACCAAACTGTTCCTCCGATTTTTTAATGGTTTCAAACGATGTTTCTGAAAGGGCAATACTGACCCGCTCTTCTGTAAATTTAATTTTCAGGAACTTGAGCGCTTTTGAAAAAGTTTCAACCGGAAAACTGATCATGTCTTCATACCGGATTACATGAACCCTGACGCCTGAATTGAGCCAGCTCGTTGCATGTCCGCTCCAGTCGCCAATCCATTCTTCCAGCAATGGGTATAAACAATCTATTGAAACATTGAGCGCGTAACCGCGATTGTTCATAATGGCAATAACTTCATCCACCGGTTTGCTGAAATAGTGGGCATTGGATACGGCGACATCCAACGGGTTTCTGATGATGTAAACGCACCCAAAAGAATACTCCTGCGGGAAAACCGGATAGCCTGCCGAATTTAGAAAAAACCGGTCGTGCGTTTTCAAGTACTGATGATCCGTTGATTCGCATGAAAGAAGCTGGAAAACGGCAGGTTTAAGGTTGTTGATTTCGTCATTTGCCAACTCGGATGAAGTAATTCCGGCAAGTTCGTCAAACATGCGCCGCGAGTTTGAAAGCAGGTCAACTTCGATCTGGTTCAGATCTTTCCTGCTGTTCCCTGACAGGATTGAGGATAAAAATAACCGAAACCAGGTATTTCCCGACCGGGGATAGGATGCAAGCCAAACAAGGTTTTTCATTGAATACCGCTGATGATGCCTGATTGCATAAGATCCTGTTCGATCATTTCGATTGTTTCGTCCAAATGACCAATTCCCAGCAGCCGCTGGAGGGTGCATATCCTGATCTTCGGCAATATTTTCGACGCCTCGGTAAAAATGTCAATCGTACCGGATTCCTGCTTTTTCAGGTAATTCTTTCTGAATATCTTTCCTGTCAGCAATTCCAGTTTTTTATATCCATTGACTTCGCGAATAGCGCCCGGACCTTTATTTATATAGGAGAGGAGATAAAACTGGCGCAGAGGAACGGAATGGTTCACAAACTTATCATTGATGTTGACCATCATCTTGTTAACCCGATCACGGATCAATCTCGAATCATCCCATTCCAATCCTAATTTGTCGGATGAATCGCGCCAAAGTTTCATCAGAGGATAACCTGGCAGCACAAATGGAACCTCCGACAAAGGATCATAAGAAATGGCAGAAATGTCGTCAGAAATAATCATGGCGCCTTTGCGTGTTGCGAATATTGAGGCAATGGTTGATTTGCCGCTCCCGGATGGGCCTGAAAAGATGATGGCATTTTCCCCTTTCATTATCGAACTCCCGTGTACAATGAGTTTTCCCCGCTGATGAAGCAATGCCGCGACGGCTGATGCCCACAGGAACACAATAATTTCCCGGTCGGTTGCGCCGGGTAGCCTTTCGATGGTTATTTTATCCCCATTTTCGATAAGATACCGTCCAACGTTTTCAATTCGCAAAAAAAACTGCCGCCCCTGCAATTGGTAAACCCCTCCTAAAGCGTCTGGTTTGTTCAGCTTATGCGGCACCGAACCAAAGGAGATCAGGCAATCGGGCTCGGAAATTGCCGCTTCGGCAATAAAATCAGGATGTTCAATGCAAGATTTAAAAACAAGTCCAAACGCTTTGTAATAGTAGTATTGCTGATTCATTAAGGATTTATCTAACTATTTCGCGACCAAAATCAGCGCAAATTTAAATTTATTCTGATTGATATTTTAGGTTTGCCGATTGCAATAAAAAACTATTTTTACAATCTCAATAAGAAACAAGCACAGGAGATGAAAGAGCTGTTCAAAAATAATGTTGACCTCAAAACCAGCCACGAAATTTTTAAAAATCCTGCTTTTTCCTACTCCGTTTCCGGAAGATGGATCAATCAACGGACCAACATTGTCAAATATCTTCAGTTCTTCTTTGTTTACATTGATTTTTCTCAAATATCCTCCGTTTTCGGCAGTACAACGGAGCCTTCAGGATTTTATGGCGGCAGGATTTACGAGGCAGCCAAATCACTTACCGAAAATCATTTGAACACACTTTATCGCCGTAAAATAAATCTTGCGCTCACCCTGACGAACCACTTTTACTCTGATGAACTTTATCAGCAAAACCTATCCTTCCTTGAAAAATATCACCGCACGGGGAATATCATAATATGTACTTCAGACGATCTGGCTCGCAGGATCAGGAAAGATTTCCCTCTTTACAACATCAGGGCGAGTATCATTAAAAATCTGAACACCATTGAAAAAGTCAAAAAATCCCTTGATCTATACGATGATGTCGTGATTCCGATGGATTTGAACGATGACGATGATTTTCTGGAAAATCTTCCCGAAAAGAGCCGGATGATGCTTTTTGCCAACGCCGCCTGCGCATACAGTTGCCCATCCAGAATATGCTATCCCGAGATTTCAAAATTCAACCAGGCAAAAACAGACAAAATCCGCTGCAAAAAACAGGAACTTGGGATGCTTGAATATGCCTTCTATTTTTTCAATGTTGAGAAATTTCATCAAATGGGATTTTCAAATTTCAAGCTTATTCCTACAAAACTTTTTGCCAAATACCTGAAATCAAATTCAGAATGACAATAAATGGAAATATCCGTGAGGAAACTTCAGATTTTCATCCATGCGTGGTAACCGTCACTACTGCAAATTATATCCAGTGGACGATGATCATGCTATTTTCATTTCTGCAATCAAATGACTGGTTTAAGGGCGATGTGATCGTAATATGCAACGATTTAACATCGGAGGATAAAACCAGATTTGATATTTTTCCGCGGATACGGTTTATCGCTCCTTCCGCCCGACTTGTAGAGCGGGTGGATGAGCTATGCCGGGCAATTCCGGGGTTTTCCCGATTGTCACCCATGTTTTTTTCACTGGAAACGTTCAACTTGTCAGGATACACAAAAACACTGTTCCTCGACAGCGACATGCTTGTTGTTAAATCAATAAAGGAGGCGTTTGATTTTACCGAACCTTTCAGCGCTTGTGCCGAATCGTGCTGGTACCAGGGAAAGGGAAGAAGAGCGGATACATACGAAGGCGTTGAAAACTGTCTAATTCCCGGGTTGTTTATAAAAAATCCGGTAAACTCAGGATTTATGATGCTCAATGAAACAATGATCTGCCAGGAGAATTACGATAGCCTTGTAACATTAATCGAACCAGGTCTTTGGGGCAATAAAAACACGCTACATGCCGATCAGCTTATCATCAACCTTTTTTTCAAGGATCAGATAACACTTGTCGATGCGCGTTATAACTACCGTCCCACAAACTCAAGCGATATCCTGGCAAAGGATGGCGTAGGATTTGAAGATGCGAAGGTTATCCATTATTTCCGTCAGTATAAACCCTGGAATTTTGATCAGGTATTCGAATTATCGCAACACGATGTCGTACATATCAAAGCCTTCCGGTTATGGTACACATACTATGTTGAATTCCTGAAATATAATCATTTGCAACAAAAAATTAACCTGCTGAAGGACAATGAACCAAGTCATACCTGACTTTCTGATCGTTGGCGCTGCCAAGTCGGGAACAACTTCGCTGATTGCCGGACTGAAACAGCATCCCGATATTTATACGCCGGGTGTTGAACTAAACTATTTTTCCCATTTTTATAACAAAGGGGTTAAATGGTATTCTTCACAGTTCCTGCATCCTGAAAAGGTTCAGGGAGAAAAATCCACCTCCTATTTATATGAAACCAGTTGCCATCAGCGGATTTTCGACCATAACCCTGGCATTAAACTGATCATTCTGCTGAGGGAACCATTCAAGCGCGCCTTTTCGAATTGGACGATGCGGTATAACCAAAGCCGGTTGTTAAAACAAGCCCATCTGTTTAACGGCAGAAACCAACCCAAAATCGAAAATATCGGATTTTCACATCTGTTTAACTATTACGTTTCATGCCCATCGGCAACAATAAAGAGAGAGGAACCTCTCGACATTTTTGAGAGAGGTATGTATATTGATCAAATTCAGCATTTGCGAGGGATTTTTCCTTCTGAGCAATTGCTGATATTAATTTCCGAACGCTATTTTAATCATCCGGCAGAAACATTGAGGAAAGTCAGCCGGTTTTTAAATATCGGTGATTTTCCTGAAAACTGTCATGCCTGGAAGCGGAAAACAGAATATCCTGTAAAACTTGATGAAGCGGTGGTCAGGCAAATCCGGAATTTTTACAAACCCTTCAATGAACGGCTTTTTGAATTTTTAGGGGGCGAAATTGAAGAATGGAGGACTTAATCTGAAATTAAGAATAAAGAATGAAGAATAAAGAATGAAGAATGATCAGCGATATTGCCTGGCGACGGTGACCACTGAAAATTATTTTCAGTGGACGATGACCATGCTGCACTCTTTTGTCAGCTCAAATCCTTGGTTTACAGGAGATATTGCTGTGATCTGCAACAACCTGCCAGAAGAAATGGCAGACGGACTGAAGATGTTCAGCAATGTCAAACTTATCGAGCCATCATCGGAATTAATGGAAAAGCTGGCAGATTTTGTGAAAGCAATGCCGACATTCGCAAATAAAATAGCCAGATTTTATTCCCTTGAAATTTTCAGGTTTTCCGGCTACGAAAAGACGCTTTTTTTAGACAGCGATATGATTGTGGTAAAAACAATCGAAGAGCTGTTCACTCTTCCCGGTTCGTTTTATGCCAGCGCTGAATTGTGCTGGTACAAAGGCAAGGGAAGAAATGAGGCAAGTTTCATTGCCGGGTTTAATACAACTGAAAGCCAGGAAGGTTTTCTAAATACTCCAGTCAATACAGGCTGCATGCTTATTGATGGCAACATACTGAACAACAACCATTTTGCCGGATTGCTGAACCTTATTGATCCTGAAAAATGGCAAAATAACAGCCTGACCTACACCGATGAACGTATAATAAATCAATATTTCAAAAACACAATCAGTTTGCTGGATGCCCGATATAACTACAGGGCAAGGGCAGCGCGGATGATCAGGGAGAAAGAAGACATTTCAATCGAAGACGCTAAAATAATCCACTACTATTCAAAGTTCAAACCCTGGATCTTTTCCGAAGTTCTTGCATCCTCAGCCAATAACCTGAACTGGATAAAAGCATATCAATTATGGTATCAGTCGTACATCAGTTTTTTGACATTCTACCATCTGCAAAAGAAATTATCAGCGTTTAAACAAACAAAAATCCGCATTGATGAATGACATTAACCTGGATAGTAAGCTGTTATCCAACCTAAAGTATTTTTGCATGTTTATCGGCTATCCCTATAGCGGGCACAGCTTAATTGGCTCCATCATTGACGCGCATCCGAATACCGCTATTTCTCATGAACTTCATGTCGGTAAATTGTTGAAAAGGGGCTACCCGAAAGAACGGATTTTTTCGATGATCCTGTTAAATTCATTCAAGTTCGCCCTGGAAGGCAGGACATGGAATAATTATTCATACCTCATTCCGGGCGAATGGAACGGACGATATACAACACTGCGGGTGATCGGCGATAAAAAGGGTGGCGGCAGTTCAAAAGTTTTTACGAATAAGCCCGAAATTCTCGATTCCATCGGAACAAGCCTGGGGTTGCCAATAAAATATATTCATGTTATGCGGAACCCGTTCGACATGATCAGCACATTTTTCAAAAAAACTCAAAATCCAAAAACCGACAATATAAGAATCGCTGTTGACAAGTTTATTAAACGCATTGAACGGACTTCTGAATTAAAGAAAACCATTGATCCCTTGGATTGGCATGATGTTTATCACGAGCAGTTTTTGTCTTTCCCGAATGAATCCATAACCACCCTCTTTAGCTTTCTTGGATTAGGGGTACCTGACGGGTTTATTGAAAATTGTAAAAAAGTCATCTATCCATCCCCTCATAAAAGCCGTTTTGATGTGACATGGAATGAAGCTGACATCATATTTGTTTCGCAAGCGTTGGCGCCTTTTGTGCATTTTTCCTCTTATTCATACCATTCCTGATAAAACCCTGTGAAAATGAGCAAGCAACCAAATTTCATCATCATCGGCGCCCAGAAATGCGGTACATCCACATTGTTCAATCACATCAGAAAGCATCCTGATATTTTTATGCCCAGAAAGAAAGAGCTTCATTTTTTCGATGATAATTATTCCATGGGCATGGCCTGGTACCTTAACTGTTTTAACAGAAAGGAGGGTAAAATTTCCGTATGTTCGGGGGAGGCGTCGCCCTATTATTTTTTCCATCCGCTGGCGCCTGTCCGGATTTTTGAAACATTCCCCGGTATAAAACTCATTTTACTGCTTCGCAACCCGGTAAACCGCGCCTACTCGCAGTACTATCACATGCAACGAAAGGGCAGGATATCGTTGTCGTTTGAACACTGCATACGGTTGGAAAAGGACATTCTTAAAGGTAGGAAAGAGGCTTTTTACGAGGATGAAAATCATTCGGATTTGATGTACCGCCGGTTTTCCTTTTTGTCGCGCAGCCGATATGCAGAGCAGCTTTCGGAATGGCTTAAATATTTTCCACTCGGGCAGATACTCATTATCCGCAGCGAAGATTATTTTTCAAACAGCGGGGAAACCTTCCAGGAGGTTTTCAATTTTTTGAGTCTTCCTGCGGCGGACATCTTACTGGCAAAAGAACATCACAGTTCCGGTTATCCGCCCATGAAACAGGAAACAAGGGAGCTGTTGGCTGAATATTTCAAACCATTTAACCAGCAGTTATATGAATTAACGGGACGTGATTTCGGTTGGGGGTAGAGTTTTGGTTTACTTCGCTCATGGGGCGTTGACCAAACAGTTTAAAAATTAACCACAAAGGCGTGAAAGGATGCACAAAGGCGCACAAAGAAATTAGAAAATGCAGGTAAAACAGGAAAGTTTATGTATGTGTACGGTTACAAGCCCTGATTTTGTTCCGGGGACTATGGCGCTGATTCATTCGTTTTTGAAACACAATCCCTGGTTCGCCGGCGACATCGTGATTATATCCGACGGACTTGAACCGGGTCAGGAAGAGCTTTTTGCAATATTCCCGAGAGTGAAATTTTACAACCCCGGCGACGACCTTCTTTTACGTATCGGGCATCTTTGCAATGCCTTGCCGGAACTCATCGCGAAACGCCGCCGGTTTTATTCGATCGAAATCTTTAACCTTGGCGATTACGACCGTTTGCTCTTTTTCGACAGCGACATGCTGGTCATGGGGGATATTTCGGAGGCGCTTTCGCATCCGGCGCCGCTGCTTGCCTGTTCAGATCAACCGAACCGCCATGTTGGAAAAGTCCGCAGCAGAAAATCTTTCAAACGAATTTTGAGATCTGAAGTTACAGATGTTTCTACCATGCTTTTGAAAACTTTCAACGCAGGCTTTTTTGTTGTCGGTAAAAAACTCCTGAATCAAAACACATACAATGGGTTAAAAGATCTGATTCACATCAACATTTTCCGGAACATCCGGACACACAACACCGATCAGGTGGTTCTGAACCTTTTTTTTGACGGAGTGGCCAGTATCCTGCCATTCGCGTATAACATGATCGTTAGCAAATGGCCTGAATTCCTTTCGGGAAAAAAGATCAATCTACCCGACATCAAAGTCCTGCATTTTACCGGCAATTATAAACCATGGGAACCTGATTCAAAAATGAACGACCGTTCAACCGACCCCGCTTTCATCTCTTTTTATAAAGCATGGCATGATGTGAACGATGAAGTTCAGGAAAAAATTTCCCGGAGAAATTCGCAGAAGAAAGAATAGAAAAACATAGTTTTTTAGATCATGGATGATCTGGGTAAATCTGGCGCGTCAAAAGGCATGAACATACATAAATCAAATTTCTAATGTTCAATTTTATCGCAGATGCTATGTTAATTAACCATAACTATTGCGTCCCTGACGGAAACTTTTAAACGCTGACTTAGTCTGTATATTTTGTTTTGGATTTTGGAATTTAAAATTTCGGGAATTTGGAATTTCTAATAAAGTATAAATTTCTCACCCGGGTTCAATCTGCTATATTTTTCACAATAAAACTTTCTAATTTTGCCGAAACTCTAAAACTCAGCATAATCATGGAAAAAATACTGGTAATCGGATGCGCCGGTCAAATCGGCTCAGAACTCACTCTCGAACTTCGCAAAATCTATGGAGATTCAAAAGTAATTGCAACTGATATTCGTCCTGCGCCGCCAGAAGTTGCCGGCTCAGGACCTTTTGAAATTCTCGATGTACTGGATGCTTCCAAACTTCAGTTAATCCTTGAACATGAAAAGATCACTCAAATCTATCATCTTGCTGCAATTCTCTCAGGGAATGCAGAAAAACGTCCGCTTGCCTCATGGGATATCAATATGCGCAGCCTAATCAATGTACTCGAACTTGCCCGTGAGCTGAAAATCCAAAAACTTTTCTGGCCCTCGTCAATCGCAGTTTTTGGTCCTACAACTCCGCGCATGGACACTCCGCAATTTACCATCATGGAACCCAACACTGTGTATGGTATCAGTAAGTTGGCGGGCGAACGGTGGATTGAGTATTACTTCAATAAATATGGCGTAGATACCCGCAGTTTGCGGTACCCCGGACTAATCAGCTATAAAACCGAAGCTGGAGGAGGTACTACCGATTATGCTGTGGAAATTTTCTACGAAGCTATTAAGCACAAAAAATACGAATGCTTTCTCGGACAGGAATCAGCCCTTCCGATGATGTTCATGCCCGACGCCATCAAGGCAACCATTGATGTAATGGAAGCCGACGCTTCGAAATTTTCATTGCGCTCAAGTTATAACGTGGCAGGAATCTGCTTCACCCCAACTGAACTGGCTGCCGAGATCAAAAAGCACATTCCCGAATTCGAAATCACCTACAAACCCGACTTCCGCCAGGCTATTGCCGATTCATGGCCCGCCTGCATCAACGACAGCGTTGCAAAAAAAGACTGGGGTCTAAACTATGAGTACAATTTGACAAAGATGACGGAAGTGATGCTCAGAGAGGTTAGTAAAAAGTTGGATTTACAGTAGTTTTTCAGATAGGTATTCATGTTTTTGTAAAGGGACTTTTAATGAATTTATGAACATCAAGACAGATATATTGCAAAACTTATGAAAAGAATAGCGCTCTTTTGCGACGGAACCTGGAACACGCCGGATAAACAGGAAAATGGTAAATCCTGCCAGACCAATGTAGTTAAACTCGCTAATGCACTTAGCGTCAAATCAGCCGATGGAGTCCTTCAAAAACTATATTACGATGTTGGCATCGGCGCAGAAGGCAACCAAATAAAAACAATTTTTGAAGGCGCCACCGGCGCGGGCATCTCAAAAAACATTATTGAAGCATACATTTTTGTAATGAATTATTATGAACCGGGAGATGAACTTTTCCTGTTCGGATTCAGCCGAGGCGCTTTTACTGTTCGAAGTTTATCGGGATTGATCAGAAATTCGGGAATTCTCGATGTAAAATATGCTGATAAAATCGAAAAGGCTTACGAATTATATCGCTCCCGGAATCCCGCTTACCATCCGAAATCGCAAGAAGCCACCCTTTTCAGAAAGACTTATGCTGTTGAAGAGGCGACCAATATAAAATTCATTGGGGTTTGGGATACTGTGGGCTCACTGGGAAATCCCCTGTTTCTAAAGGGAATTGTAAGCGCCCGGAATGAGTTTCACGATACCGAATTATCATCGAAAATTGAAAACGCTTTTCATGCGCTCGCCATTGATGAGAAAAGGAAGAATTTCCAGGCTGCATTATGGCATCAGCAACCGAATTCCGGCGAACAGGTTCTGGAACAGGTGTGGTTCGTGGGCGTCCACTCCGATGTGGGAGGCGGATATCCTGATTCTGGATTGTCAGATATTCCGTTGCAATGGATTATGGAAAAAGCCATGAGTTGCAATCTGACATTTAATGCCATTGAGCTGCACCCCGACCCGATGGGACTGAAACATGAAACCATGAAAGGATTGTACAAACTGGGGGCTAAACTCTACCGCCCCATCGGATTAAAAATTCCCGGCGTCGGCGCCACGAATGAAAAATTGCATCCTTCTGTACTTGAAAGATATAAAAAAGATCCCACTTACCGCCCGGAAAACCTGGTTCGTTATCTTGAACAATAGCCATAAAAAACACATCCTGGAAACTGTGTAATTTGGAACTTGAAACTTGAGCCCACTCCGAAAACTAAGAAAAATTTGGCTAAAGCCAACTAAGATGCTGATTATCAATTGCCACGACCTTAAGGTCGTGGCAATTCATGTTGCTGATATACCTGGCTTTAGCCAAATTTTTTTTTACCCACTTTTCGGAGTGGACTCAAACTTGGAACCTGGAACCTGGAATTTGGGGCTTGGAATTTTTAAATGCTCGGTTTTATTTCGGTTTCATTGAAATATTTTTCTGAAAATCATGCAGTTTCAAAAAACTGTCGTATGTTTGTTAAGGAAAAAAACAGGTTAGCCCGAAATATCGTTTTGTACGATATGTAACGGCAACCCGTTTTGACCAGAAAACGTTCTTAAACATATATTAATATTGCGTTGCTAATATTTCTCTAACTGAAAACCGCCAAGTTTTAGTAAACAGGGAAATAGTTTTTGCGGACGCACCCGACGGGTGTGTTCCTTTTGCTATTTCGGTTGTTTACGGGTGCTTGGCGGTACCTCAGTTAGCTGATATAAGCAGAGGTTCATGCCCTTTTTTATTTTATCCACCCTAAAATCAATTGACTTATGAAAAAACGATTACTATTATTTGCCGCCATGTTTATTGTTGCGGCGCAACTCATGGCGCAGGTGAGCATCAATTCGGATGGCTCCCAGCCGGATTCCTCGGCGATGCTTGAAGTAAAATCAACTGCCAAAGGGTTTTTGCCGCCCCGGATGACCGCCGAACAGATGAACAACATTATTTCACCCCACGAAGGACTTCTTGTTTACAACATCTCGGTTAACTCTTTGTATTGGTTTGACGGATCAACCTGGAAACGGTTCAACGAATTCAGTTTTACTGAAACCGACCCAATTTTTGGAGTTCATCCTGCAAGTGGAATTACAACGGGTAATATCATCAACTGGAATACCGCTTTTAGCTGGGGAAACCATGCAACGGCTGGGTATTTGAAAAGTTTCACCGAAACCGATCCGATTTTTGGCGCTCACCCTGCCAGTGGAATTACTTCCGGTAATATTGCCAACTGGAACACAGCCTACGC
>JAPLDO010000096.1 GCA_026391715.1 Bacteroidota bacterium | reverse complement strand
CTGGATAAAAATGAATGAAACAAAACCGAAAGATACCCGGAAATGGGTGAAAAACGAGAAATCTGCTTTATCTTTTGGAAAACATTTGGATTAACCAACCATTTATGTACATTTGCTTTAAATATCAGGATAATTAAAACTACTACTTTATATTATCATGTTTGTTAGAAAACAAATACTGGAAGGGTCCATAAACGAAAGCCTCTTTTTGTGGGGTGCCCGGCAAACAGGCAAAAGCACATTGTTGAAAGCATTGTTCCCCGATTCACTTTGGTTTGATCTTTTGCTTTCAGATGTTTTTGAGCGTCTGCATAAAAACCCGTCTCAACTAAGGGAGATTGTTTTGGCAACTCCACCCGGCAATCCTGTGGTAATTGACGAAATTCAAAAAATACCTTCGCTGCTTAACGAGGTACATTGGCTGATTGAAAACCAGCATACCCGTTTCATTTTAAGCGGGTCAAGCCCCCGCAGAATTATCAGGACAGAAACCAACCTGCTTGGCGGACGTGCCCTACGGTATGAACTGTACCCGCTTATCAGCCAGGAAATACCCGATTTTGAACTTTTGCGTGCGTTGAACAATGGCTTGTTGCCCCGACACTATCTTTCCGAAAACCCCAAACAGTTGGTTTCGGCCTATATCGGAAATTACCTGAGGGATGAAATTATGGCAGAAGCCCGTATCAGAAATGTTGCCAACTTCTCACGCTTCCTGGAAGTTGCAGCTTTCTCAAATGGCGAGATGGTTAATTATTCCAACATCGCCTCTGAATGTGGTGTAAGCGCCCCAACCGTCAGAGAATACTTTCAGATACTTGAAGATACACTCACCGGCCGTTTTCTTGCCAGTTTTCAAAAGAAGCCAAAGCGCAGAGTGATTCTGGCGCCAAAATTTTACTTCTTCGATGTGGGGATTGTTAACTACCTTCTGAAAAGAGGCCAGATTGAAATGGGAAGTGAGGCTTTTGGCTATGCTTTCGAGCATTTTATTTATCAGGAAATCTATGCCCACAGCAACTATTCAGGTTTGCAATATCCAATACATTATTGGCGTACTGCCTCTCAGTTGGAAGTTGACCTTGTATTGGGCGACCATGAAGTGGCCATCGAAATAAAAGCGACCCAAAATGCAAATCCCCGCCATGCGAAAGGGCTGAAAAGCTTTGCAGAAGAGTATTCCGTTAAAAAACTCCTGCTCATAACCAACGACTCCTTTCCCCGTCAGATGGGGGAGATTTTGGTTTTGCCATGGCAGGTGTTTTTAAAAAGTCTTTGGGCAGGCGAAATCATGGCATAAATGAACTAAAGTCCATGCATTTTTACAAAGTATTGAATATCGATCCTGGATTGCTCCTGGAGTTCTCGAAAATGGAGATAAACCTCGAAAAAAACGAATGATTCGGGCATCGGCAACTATAAAGTGGTCAGGAATGTCGAGAGATTTTGTGTTTGGTCGAGTCCGAGCTTTTGCCTGATGCGATAACGGCAGTTATCAACAGTACCCATGGATATGTTCAGCAGCCGGGCAATATCCTTGGTCGAAAGGTTGATCCGCAACAGGGAACACACCTGCAATTCGATGCGTGACAGCGTGCTGCAACGCACCATGAGATTATCAATGAAGGTTTTATGCGACTGATTGAACATGAACTCGAAATCGGCAAGCGGATCTTTCTCTGAATCCCTGGCGACCTCGTTTAATATCCTGATAAAATCATCCTGGTATGCCCTGGAAGGAAATTTGTGTTGAAACGGAAGCAGTTTCTCCTGAACAGACCGGTTCACCTGTGCCAGGTCTATTCGAAGGAGAGTCTGGTAAACCAACTCCTGTTCCTTCATCTGTACCTCGAGAAGAGATTTTTCCGTTTCTGAATCAGGATCACGATGATCAATACCGAGATCAACAAACCGAATAAAGAAACACCGGATAGAATCCACTGCTTCAGCTTTTGAGTCTTTATGTCCTGTTTCAGCAGGAGGTTTTCCTCGTTCTTTTGTAACAATTCGAGATGGATGGAAAGCTCCTCAATCCTCTTTGATTTTTCTATTGATATGAGCGTATCATGCAAGGTTGTAAATTTCTTAAAATAAGCGAGGGCTTGTCCGGCCTGCCCGAGGGTGTCATACACTTTGTACCAGGTTTCAAAGAGCTGCATCTGAAGCTGCTGGTCGCCTGCCTCCTGGTTGATCAGGGTTGCAGTTGCCAGGTTTGTGAGCGCCTGATCCCAGTTCGCCTTTGCACGGTCCATTTCCGCCAGGTCGTAAAAAAGGCTTGCCTCCGCCCATTTGTTGCTGATCATCCGGATGTACGGAAGTGACTTCGCATACCAGATTCTGGCATTTCTAAAATCGCCTTCCGACTTATACATTTTTGCAATGTTGGTCGTTGTAATCGCTATCCCAAAACGATTGGAATCTGCTTCGTAAAAATCCAGGGCTTTGCTTAAATAGTCCAATGATTCCTTGTAGTCTGTAGCGTCGCAGTGAAGTAAGGGATAAGCCGATGTTGACCGATGTACTTGCCACCATCTGGTTGTCTTTTTTGGCAACAAAAATATCCTGTGCCTTGATTGCCGCTTCATAAGCCAATTGATATTTCATTAAACGATCATATACCAGGCCCAGATTCATATAAACCCTGGCGAGATTGCTGGAATCTCCTTTATTTTTATAATAGGACAATACTTCCAGATAACACGACAGGGCATTGTCCATAGAACCGTTCTGAGACCAGGCAGCCCCCAGGTTGTTGGTCGCCCTGGCTTTCCCGGCCACATCCCCCAGGTAATCATATATCCGGATACATTCCTGTAGCAGAACAATACACTTCCGGTTCTGCTGCATCGTGATCATGGGGAAGATCATCTGGATCATGGCTTCAGCCTCCAGTGAACGGTTATGCATAGCCACTGCCTGCATTTTTAACTGTTACGCGAATTTCAAGGATTTTTCAGGGTCGGTGGGCCTGTATAGTTTACTCAATGCCTTCAGCGCATTGAACTTTTCCTCCCCTTCGGCATGTTTAACAACATTTAACAGACTGTCGGCTTTTGGCTGTGCCGCCATGTTCAATGGTGAACAACACAAGATCGCAATCGCCAGGAGTTGAAGTAGTTTGCTTAAAATACCCATTTTGATGAAAATATTGAACGTGTAAAGATACATAAACAATCTAACCAATCAGCGTTTTTAGAATGAGTGATGATGGTCAGCGCTATGAGTACTGAAGGTAATACATAATTGGACTATCTGTAATACATGTTAACCTGAACCCGGAAAAGGGTACGACTGCTTATCGGTGCATAATTCATAAAAATCAGGTTAAATTGTGAATATAATAACAAAGTTAATAATATAACACCAAGAAATCGTAATTTTGCCGCGAAGTATTAGTGAGGTTCCCTTGAATATACACTTGATCTAAAATTTATTTTTGAGATGATCGCCAACAATTATAATGAAATCGGCGTATCACCGACTTTATAAAATATTTACAATAACCCACATTATGGAAAAAATCAAATCCTTGTCCGATCTAAAAATGTTGCAGGAAAGTCTTAGCGCCAAAATAAACCTGCGCGAAAAGATCAATAATTCTGACGCACTGATTCAGGTTAAAGTCGCTATGGCTACTTGCGGGATTGCATCTGGAGCCAGAGAAGTCATGGAAGTATTCATTGAGGAATTTACCAAACGGAATATTGACGCTGTTGTTACGCAAACCGGCTGCATGGGTTACTGCTATGCCGAACCTACTGTTGAAATCACAATGCCTGGCGTAGAACCAATCACCTTTGGTTATGTGGATATAAAAAAAGCCAGTAAGATCATTGACAAGTATATTCTTAACAACGAGCTTGTTGATGGCATCATTCCGGTTAATTACGAAACGATTGACGTACAATAAAATCCGAAAATATTCAGATGGGAAAGATTAAATATCATATACTTGTTTGCGTTGGAACTGCTTGTCAAACTGCAAAAAGCGAAGAAATTCTGAAGAATTTCAAGGAACTGATTAAAGTCAAAGGACTTGAAACGGAAGTTCAGGCTATTCAAACCGGCTGTTTTGGATTCTGCGAAAACGGTCCTATTGTAAAAATGATGCCTGATAATACTTTCTATACAAAAGTCACGCCGGAGGATTGTTCTGAAATCATTGATGAACATATCATAAATGGGAAAAAGGTTGACCGCCTTCTTTATGTGAGTCCGGAAACGAAAGAATCCATCGGTGATTCACGGCACAAGGGTTTTCATAAAAAGCAAATCAGGATTGCTTTGCGGAACTGCGGTTTTATTAACCCGGAAAACATTGATGAATACATTGCCCGCTACGGTTATCAGGCGCTTGGTAAGGTTCTTACTGAGCTTACTCCGGAAGCCACTATTGAGATTATCAAGAAATCCGGTTTACGCGGACGCGGCGGCGGTGGTTTCCCAACGGGATTAAAGTGGGAAATAACACGGGCAGTAACATCCGACAAAAAATATGTGGTTTGCAATGCCGATGAGGGCGACCCCGGCGCATTCATGGATCGTTCGGTTCTGGAAGGCGATCCTCATACCGTTTTGGAAGCAATGGCTATCAATGGCTATTGTACCGGCGCCGACCAGGGCGTGATATACATCAGGGCAGAATACCCGCTTGCTGTGGAACGTCTTAAAATCGCCATGAAACAAGCGAGGGAATATGGGCTTCTCGGCAAGGACATTCTGGGTACGGGTTTTAATTTTGATATCGAAATCCGCTATGGCGCCGGCGCCTTTGTTTGCGGCGAAGAAACGGCTTTGATACATTCCATGGAAGGTCTTCGGGGAGAACCTACCGTAAAACCGCCATTCCCTTCGGAATCGGGTTTTTTCGGTAAGCCAACCAATGTGAACAATGTAGAAACCTACGCCAATATACCGCCGATTATAATGAAGGGGTCCGATTGGTTTTCAGCCATTGGAACAGAAAAATCAAAAGGAACCAAGGTTTTTGCACTTGCCGGCAAAATAAATAATGTGGGTTTAATTGAAGTCCCAATGGGCATTACTTTGCGCGAAGTCATTTATGAAATCGGCGGCGGAATCAGGAATGGACGTAAATTCAAAGCAGCACAAACCGGGGGACCATCCGGCGGTATGCTTACCGAAAAGCACCTCGATACCCCGATTGATTATGACAACCTCATTGCCGCCGGCTCAATGATGGGTTCAGGTGGCATGATCGTGATGGACGAAGACGATTGTATGGTTGGAATGGCAAAATTTTATCTTGAATTTACCGTGGAAGAATCCTGTGGAAAATGTTCTCCATGCCGTATTGGCAATAAAAGGTTATTTGAGACGCTCGAAAAGATTACACAGGGACATGCAATTGCCGAAGACCTGGATAAACTGAGAAACCTTAGTAATGTTATCAAAGATACATCTCTATGCGGTCTTGGGCAAACCTCTCCAAACCCCGTTCTTTCTTCAATGGATAATTTTTACCATGAATACCTTGAACACGTGCATAATAAAAAATGCAGGGCTGGAAATTGCAAATCGCTTATGCAATATCTTATCATTGCCGAAAACTGCATCGGATGCACGCTTTGCGCCAGAAACTGCCCGGTTGACGCTATCGCCGGCGAACGGAAACAAGCTCATTTAATTGATCAGGAAAAATGTATCAAGTGCGGCGCATGCATGGAGAAATGTAAATTCAACGCGATTTTTATCAACTAATCACTCAGAATTCATGGAAATGGTAAAACTGACCATTGACGGCAAGCCCGTTGAGGTCGAAAAAGATACAACGATATTAAAAGCAGCCAGAATAATTGGCATAGATATACCTACCCTTTGTTACTTTCAGCTCAAAGATCTCGACATTGAAAACCGTCCGGGCGGATGCCGTATATGTGTGGTTGAAGTTTCCGGCCGACGTAACCTCGCTCCCGCCTGTTGTACCAACGTAACCCAGGGAATGGTTGTTAACACCCACTCGATAAGGGTATTGAACGCTCGCCGAACCGTGCTGGAGCTCATACTCTCCGATCATCCTGCTGAATGCCTTACCTGTGCTAAATCCGGAAATTGTGAGCTCCAGACCATGGCACAGCAGCTTGGCGTCCGGGAGATACCCTTTCAGGGTGAACAATCGAAGTATCGCAAAGATACCTCGCCTGCCATCATCAGGGATGTTGACAAATGCATTATGTGCAGGCGGTGCGAAATGATGTGTAATGACGTTCAAACTGTAGGCGCGCTTTCTGCCGTCAATAGAGGTTTTATGGCAGTCGTAGCTACGGCGTTTGAGATGAATCTCGAAAAATCTCCCTGTACTTATTGCGGACAGTGTGTTTCAGTCTGTCCTACTGGCGCCCTGACCGAAGTTGACCACTCGCGCAATGTAATCAATGCGCTTGCTGATCCTGCTAAAACAGTCGTTGTTCAAACAGCGCCTGCCGTCCGCGCCGCACTTGGCGAAGAATTTGGCCTCGCGCCAGGCGCTCTTGTAACGGGTAAGATGGTAGCAGCTCTACGACGTCTTGGGTTTAACTACGTGTTCGACACAGATTTTGCTGCCGACCTCACTATTATGGAAGAAGGAAGCGAATTACTCGACCGTCTTACCCGTTACCTCAAGGGCGATAAGGAAGTGAAACTGCCTATTCTTACCTCCTGCTGTCCAGGCTGGGTCAATTTCTTTGAACACAACTTCCCCGACCTGATGGATGTGCCATCAACGGCAAAATCACCACAACAGATGTTCGGTCCAATTGCCAAAGAATATTTTGGAAAAAAACTTGGCATTGATCGGAAAAATATGATCGTGGTTTCAATAATGCCCTGCCTTGCTAAGAAATATGAGTGTCAACGTGATGAGTTTAAAGTGAACGGCGACCCCGATGTGAACTTTTCACTGTCAACCAGAGAACTTGCGCACCTGATCAAACTTGCGAACATTGATTTCAACAGTTTGCCCGACGAAGATTTTGACAATCCGCTTGGCGCATCAACCGGCGCCGCTGTTATATTTGGTAACACAGGTGGCGTTATCGAAGCTGCCTGCCGCACAGCTTATGAACTTTATACAGGTAAAAAACTGGAAAAAGTTGAATTCAACGAGCTTAGGGGATTGGAAAATATCCGCCATGCCACCCTTGATTTTAACGGATTACCCATCAATATCGGCATAGCTCACGGTCTTGGCAATGCCCGGAAACTGCTTGAAGATGTACAGGCGGGCAAGAGTCAGTTCCATGCCATTGAGATTATGGCGTGTCCGGGAGGGTGTATTGGCGGCGGCGGTCAGCCATTCCATCACGGTGATTCTGACGTAATCAAAAAACGCGCAGCCGCCTTATATCGTGAAGATGATGGAAAGCCCATCCGGAAATCGCATGAAAATCCTTTTATAATTGAATTGTATAAAGAGTTTCTCGGTAAACCACTTAGCGAAAAATCGCACCATCTGCTCCATACACATTATTTTGATAAGAGCGCCGGAACGTTTGTGGAGGAATAACGACATGGCGAAATTTTGGCGTTAATTTGGCTGTCAATAAAAAAATTGAAAACCCTGGCTCCGTAGGAGCCAAATATTGTTAGATATTATGGCAAAGATTAAGTTATCGGAAAAGAAAATAGAGGAGTTGAAGGACGTATGTAAATCCTTTAATAATGATAAAGCCGAGTTGATTAATGTCCTTCACAAGGCTCAGGGTCTTTTTGGTTATCTTCCCGCTGAACTTCAGGAGGTGATTGCGAGAGAGTTGAATATATCGGTGGCGCATGTTTACGGTGTAGTCACTTTCTATTCCTTTTTCACAATGCTTCCTAAAGGTGAATATCCAATTTCGATATGTCTTGGAACTGCCTGTTATGTGCGTGGAGCCGAAAAAGTGCTGGAAGAATTTAAACGTGTTTTGAAAATTCAGGTTGGTGAAACTACCCCTGATGGAAAATTTTCACTTAGCTGCCTGCGTTGTGTAGGCGCCTGCGGGTTGGCTCCTGTAGTGCTTGTGGGTGAAAAGGTTTATGGACGCGTTTCACCGGAAGGGGTGAAGGATATAATCGCGGAATATAGCAATTAGTGTCTTAATTTTGAAATTGATGTTTTTTTGGCATAAATTACAAAATGCAAAATGCAAACAACAAATAAAAAACAAACATAAATCACTAAATTTCAAACAGGAAGAATAGACTTGATAGGTCTTGTTTTTGAATTTTGAACTTTTACCCTTTTCGAATTTATTTGTGTTTTGTTTATTGTTCTTTGTCTTTTCTGATTTATGCAGGTTAGGTATTTAAGGATAAGAATCGCCATGAAACTTATTGCCGACAGTGGTTCTACTAAAACTATGTGGGTTTTAACGGAATCCGGAAAAGTTAAAAACACAATTCTGACCAATGGGCTGAATCCATATTTCCATACTTCAGTCAGTGTGCAAGCTGTACTTCTGTCCGATCTGACGCCTTTTTTAAACTGCGATTATGTAAAGGAAATTCATTTTTATGGCGCAGGCTGTTCTACGGAAAAGAACAACAAGATTATCAGCGGGACTTTACAGCAGTTTTTCAGAAATGCGGTTATAAATATTTACCACGACATACTTGGAGCTGCGAGGTCTCTGTTCGCCAATAACTCAGGCATTGCCGGAATTCTGGGAACAGGTTGCAACTCATGCTATTACGATGGGGTGAATTGCTTTCAGGAAGTAGATTCCCTCGGATATCTTTTTGGGGATGAAGGAGCCGGTTCGTATCTTGGAAAATCGTGGTTATCAAAGTATCTGAAAAAACAGGCGCCGGATGACCTTAAGTCCGCATTTGATCTGGAATACAAATATAGCCTTAGTGACATTCTTCATAGCCTTTATAACCGTCCCTATCCAAATCGTTTTCTGGCTTCATTCAGTGAATTTCTGGCGCCACGACAGAAACATCCATTTATCCACCGGCTTGTAAAAGAGGCATTTCTGGCATTTGTGAATGAACAGCTAACATACTATGACCGGTACCAACCGATTCCGGTATCCTTTGTTGGATCAATAGGTTTTTATTACAGGGATATCCTCGAAGAAGTAATGGCAGAGAAAAAACTGACTATCGGCACGATTATCCAGAATCCTATTGAAGGATTAATCCGGTATCATTTGCATAATTAAACTGGATAAAACCGCACATTTTAAAAAATTCCAAGTCCCAAATTTCAAGCCCAAAATCCCAAGAAAAAAAAGAGTCATGGTTTAAAAACATATAGTTTTTGTTAAACCAGTCGCAAAAGTGGGAATAGGATGTTTAAAAATAATCACAACTTTTGTCCATTTCATAAGATAGGGGCTTTAAAAGAGCAATAGATAAAGGTATCTAACGTTTAACTTTTAATTTAAAAACATGTAATTATGGGAAATCGAATGTTTGCAGATATGAAACGTGCCGGGTTCAAAGTGGGATTATCAAAATCACAATTGAAACAGGAAATGTATGATATTTTGCTTAATATACCGGTTGGAACAAAGGAACTAAAGGATGTTATTGTTTTCAATCTTGGCATTAATGGTCAGATGGCTTCAACGCGGGACATAAACAGTATATGGAATGAGATAAAAAAGAAAGCTGCAAAAGAATATCCTGACAAATTTATTTTAGATCAACGAGGAGTCCTCCTTTGGAATGATGGATCCACAAATGTTATTGATAAAAATATCTCTAAGGTTATTTTAAAAAAACTAATTAATATTGCTGAATCTGAGAATTGTGATGTAAACCAAATGATTACAAAACTGATAGACAGTTATCAAAAACAACTCAAAAGCAAATAATTTCTCAGCAAATAACTTTCTAACTATTAAAGAAAAAGGTCGCCGATTTAGAAAACCAGTAACATAAACGGTAGCTTGCACTGGAAAAACAAGCAATGAACAAAATCAAATTCATTCCCTCAACTATATTACTTTTCATTAAAATTTATTTTATAGTAATAGGGTTTTTTACTTTATTTCGGGTGATTTTGTTCTTCACAGAAATTGGCAGAATAAATGAATCGGTTAGTAATAGTGATATTTTTCTTTCCTTTGTAATGGGATTACGTTTTGATATCGTAATTTCAGGCTATCTGCTTCTTTTGCCTTATACAATATTGATTATTATCTCCTTTTTCAAGCACAATTATAAAATAATCAATAAAATAGCGTCGTACTATATTTGTATAATCTTTTCTATTGCTTTTTTGGTTTGTGCGATTGATATTCCATATTTCAATCAATTTTTTGCGCGTTTTTCAATTACTGCTTTTGAGTGGCTTGATAATCCTGTGTTTGTTTTGAAAATGATTGTTCAGGAGCCTCGTTATTGGTGGATTTTACTCCCATTCGTACTCTTTATATATTTATTTATCAAAATAATAAAAAAAATCCTGTCAGATTATTCATACAACTCCATCGGAAATATTATTCCAAAAGTAATAATGTCATTATTTTTTGGGGGTTGTATTGTTTTAGGAATCAGAGGCAGAATTGAAGAAAAATCACCAATAAGAGTTGGTACGGCTTTTTTTTCAAATAATGCTTTTCTTAATCAACTTGGTTTAAATCCAAATTTTACATTGATTAGAAGTTATCTGGATAGTCAGAAAGATGAAAACAAGAGCATTAAACTTATTGATGATAATTTTGCCATTACAAATGTTCAAAAGTATTTAGGCATTATAACCCCAGACAAAGATTCGCCTTTGCTGAGAAAAATCACTTTTGACAGCACAAATGCAGTTAAATACAATGTGGTTATAATTATTATGGAAAGCATGAGCGCTGCAAAAATGGGAATAGGTCTAACTCCATTTCTTGATAGTATATCAGAGAAAGGATATCGTTTTTCAAATGCTTATACTGCGGGTATTCATACATTTAATGGTATTTATAGTTCTTTATTTTCATTTCCCGCTTTATTTAGACAGCAGCCAATGAAAGAAAGTTCAGCATTCAAATATCACAGTATTTTTAGCATATTAAAAGAAAATGGTTACTCTACAATTTTCTTTATACCTCACGACGGTCAATTTGATAATGTAGAAGGGTTTTTAAAAGCAAATGACTGTGAAGTTGTAATATCCAAACCCAACTACCCATCAAACCGAGTTAAAACAACGTTGGGTGTGCCTGATGATTTTATGTTTGAATTTTCAATACCTATTCTAAATCAGCTATATAATACCAATAAACCTTTTTTTGCATCATTTATGACAGCAAGCGATCATGGTCCATATTATATTCCGGAATATTTCAAACCAACAAAAAAAGGCATTAAAAATCAAATAACAGAATATGCTGATTTTGCGTTAAGAAAATTTATTGATTTATCTTCAAAGCAAAAATGGTTTAAAAATACAATATTTGTTTTTGTAGCCGATCATGGCGCGCC
>JAPLDO010000170.1 GCA_026391715.1 Bacteroidota bacterium | reverse complement strand
TTATATCTGCCCAGGTCTGTCCCAGATTTGTTGATTTGAAAACATGCGGCAGAGGTTCATCCCAGCGGAAACCTGAAATTGTGGCATAAATAGTTTGCGCATCGAAAGGATCTGTTGCAACACGAGTTATCCAGCGGTTTGGTAATCCTGCTGAAATATTCTGCCAGGTTTGACCGTCATTGGTCGAAATATAAGCTTTCCCGTCGCCACTGCCGGTTACAATAATCGTTGGGTCCAATTTCGAAATGGCAATAGTTGTGATGGTGTAAAAATAGTCGTTAATTCCTGCGGTTAAATCGGGGCTGACGGGTTGCCAGGATGTGCCTTTATCCGTTGTTTTCCAAACGCGGTAAGTGCCGAAATAAAGAGTGGCAGGTTCCACCGGATGCATTGCCAGCGGCGCCGACCAGTTGATCCTGTCGCCAAGCATCGGATCGGCAATACTAATCATGTTAAACCCGCCATCATCAGAGCGATAGAGGTTTCCCCATTGGTATTCGGCATAGATTGTATTGGGATCGGAATAATCCACAAGGGTATACATACCGTCGCCTCCGAGAATTGGTTCCCAATCGCTGGAGCCGCCGGTCATGGTTCTGATGGTGTTGTTATCCTGAGTTCCGCCATAAATTCGTTCGGGATTCTGGTAATCTATGTCAATTGCGTAAAACTGAGCAAGCGGCAGGTTGTTGATCTTTGTCCAGCTATTTCCATTGTTCTCACTTCTGTACAAACCTCCGTCGTTGCCTTCAATAATACGGTTGTTGGCGCCGTCAAAAATCATGGCATGATGATCAACATGAATATCCCATGAGGAGATATCAGTCCATGAACTGCCGCCATTTTCCGTCCTGTAGAGGTTGACGCCCATCACAAATACCCTGTTTTCATTTGCAGGATCAACCCTGATCTGTCCGAAATACCAGCCGAAATTGCTGCTCATGCCCGAAAGGTTGCCATCATTGGTTCGGCTCCATGTTTGTCCGCCGTTCAGGGTTTTAAAAACGCCCACTTCATAATTGGGAAGGTCATAAAAAGCATAAACAACATTCGGGTTTGATTTTGCAATTGAAATACCGATACGTCCTACGTCAATTCCCGATGGGAGTCCGTTAGTAAGTTCAACCCAGGTATCGCCGCCGTCAGCGCTTTTCCATAATCCCGAACCATCGCCGAATGAATGTCGGTAAGTAAGCCCTCTTACGCGCTCCCACATTGCTGCGTAAAGAATCTGGGGATTCGTGGGATGCTGAACCAGATCAACCGCGGAAGTTGAATCGTTGACGAATAATACCCGTTGCCAGTTCTGCCCTCCATCGGAGCTACGATAAATCCCGCGTTCATCATTGGTTGTAAATAGATTTCCGCAGGCAGCCGCAAAGACGCGCTGTGGATCGGAATAATCCACAATTACCCTGCCGATGTAAGCAGAATTTGCAAGACCCATATTCTGCCAGGTTAACCCGGCGTCAGTTGATTTGTAGATGCCATTTCCGAGGAAACTGAAACTCGACGAATTGGCTTCGCCGGTTCCACAATATAAAATCTGTTCATTTGAGGGATCAATTGCAATATCTCCCACAGTGACAACAGGCACATTGGTAAACAGGTTTGTCCATGTTGCGCCAAGATTGGTGGTTTTAAGTATTCCGCCAGTTGCGGCTCCAATATAGATAGTTGAGGGACTTCCGGCTGGCGATTCAATATCGGTAATTCGACCGCCGATGTTGTCGGGACCGGTGAATATCCAGGGATTGCCGTTTCCGGGTGAATCTTTCATCATTTTTCCGACCTGCTCAGTCGCCGACAGAAAGGCTTCATGGTTTATCCGGTCATAAGGATAGAGGCGTTGCATGGCTGTCCAGTCATTTGGTTCCAGAGAAGGATGTTCCCATTTCGGAGAAATATTTCCGTGATTCCGGTTAGTAATAAACCTGAATGAAATCAGGGATGTTGCCAGAAGAATGACGGCAAAACCAAAAGCAAAAATTCCGACAGTAATTTTTTTCATGAGATAATTGTATTTTAATGGTTGTATTTACTACAGCTTGTTACATTCACTATATCTATTCAGAAAGAGCAAACATTGAAATTTGCCCATCGGTTACCGGAGTCAATTCGTTTAAAAATTTGTCCCACAAATCTAATGTTAAATTGAGTTTGTACAATTCGTTTAATCTGTTCATTTCCGTTTTCAACCCTTGTTTATTAATGCTTTTTGCAAGTTCTAAGAGGTCAATTCTCATTAAATATCTTTGGTAAATGTCCTTTTTGCGTCTGAAAAAGTTACTGATTGTAAAAACTGTTTTGCAGTGTCAGAATTTAAAAGTATTAAAGAATAAACGGCAAATTCAACTTTTTCGAAACCTATGAAGTAGCAAGTGTCGTCGAGCATAACAGGTTTGTTGTCTTGCGGCAAAACTAAAGTAAAATGAAACGTCTTGTACAAACCCGATATCGCCACCTTAAATGGTTTAAAAGAATAGTCGCCAATACCGAAAATAGAAAAAAGGGGTTTGTTGTTATAAATGGTTGATTTACGCGCATCAAAATCCGGCAGATGGTCAAGAAGGTATTTATATGTCTGAGGATAACCAGATTTTATATACTGAGTTTCTTGTCCAACCTTTTTTTGAGTGACAATTGTAAACTTTCTTATTTGAGTAATTACTGTGTTTTTAAGGTCTGAACTTTTCAGAATGCCGTAAACTAAATCATCCTCTAATTGGACTTCTTCTTGTAGTCCGTTGATGTAATGACCGTTCACTTTGTCTAATTCCATAACCGTGGAACAGTCGTGCTTTAAGCCTTGTCTCCAAACAAAAGGGCATTGCCCGTCAAATTCTTTTTTATGAATGTATGAGTCAATTTTTGAGACAAATTTGTTGTTTACCCAGCCAAATTGTTGGTAAGATTTTTTGTTATCATAAAAATTAAACTCCTGGCAGTCAAATTCAGGAACCGAATTCAATTCGCAATAGAAGAGAGAAGCTTCAACGGAAACATTAAACTCCTTTTTGCTGTCAATAGATTGTTTTTCAAGGGAAGCGATTTTGTATTTGTTTTGGGTTTGGTCATAAACAATATTTTTTATGACAGAATTTTTTATCAGGAACAATAAATTCCCACTCATTTTTTGAAAGGTTTCAATCATTGTCAAAGTAATAGATTCCGCAATATCAAAATTGCCTTTTCCTGTCATGGCATCTAACCCGCTATGTTTTTTAAAATTGGTTTTTGGGGGAAGATTAGAAGAATTGAGGCTTCCGAGTTTAGAATTGGTAACCCAGGGCGGATTCCCAATGATTAAAATGTTTTCAGTTGAATAGTGTTTTGCAATTTGTTTAAAATCAAAATCGAAAACATTGCAATGTTTAATTGAAATTTCAGGTTTGGCGCCATCAGGGTTTTCGAGAAAGAAATTAACGATGTTGAATTTTGTTTCCCAAACGTAAGGTTTGTAGATTTCCACCCCGAAAATCTTTTTTATCTGTTGAAAATTTCGTAGCGAAGCAATGATAAAAGCGCCTTTACCGCATGTTGGTTCAACAATTACTGTAGGAGAAATATTTCTAAAGGATAAATGTAAAGTAGCTTTATTTGCAAGAACTTCGTTTGTTTGAAAGTCGCCATACTCAGCTCTGTCTGGTTCTTTTACAACTATTTGAGTTTTTGAAATAACCTCTTTAAGCGTTTCCAATTCTTCATTATTATCAAAAAAACATTGGATTCCGA
Source organism: Bacteroidota bacterium (assembly GCA_026391715.1). GTDB lineage: Bacteria > Bacteroidota > Bacteroidia > Bacteroidales > FEN-979 > CAIVAT01. The sequence goes on along the minus strand of JAPLDO010000170.1, from coordinate 6,603 downwards.
AAGCGTCAAAAATTTTTTGGTTTGCCAATTCCAATGATATAATTTTTTTCAGACTATCATTTAAGAAAATCGCAACCTGATGAGAAATATTTGCTTCAAATACTTTCATTGCCAGTGCCCAACAGCTTTGCCGTCGGTAACGCCAAAAAGTTCCTTATGTTGAAATTTTGATTGTTCAAGGCAAAAATACTGAGCTTCTTCAATTAGTTTTATTATTGTTAATTTTGGTTTCATTCCGTCGGTTGTATGTAGTCGGTTATGAGTTATATCACATCATTTGCTCAAACTATTTACCCGCACCTTGGCTTATGCTTTAGCCTTTTGCCAGACTATTCAGTTCGCAGCGCACCAATCAGGAGGGCGACTGATTCAATCTTATGCCTGTTCATGTAATCTTCAATGCCATCAATAATTTTTATTGAAACACACGGATCAATAAAATTGGCGGTTCCAACCTGGATAGCTGACGCGCCAGCCAGTAGAAATTCGATAGCGTCGGCGGCATTCATGATACCGCCCAAACCGATGATGGGGATTTTCACCGCATTATGAACCTGCCACACCATCCGTAGAGCCACTGGTTTGATTGCCGGACCCGACAACCCGCCGGTGATGGTGGAAAGTACAGGCTGGCGACGCTCTGCATCAATCGCCATGCCCAACAGAGTATTTATCATTGTGATCACATCGGCGCCGCCGTCAACAACTGCTTTTGCGAGATCGGTAATGCTCGTAACGTTGGGCGAGAGCTTTACCATCAGGATTTTTTTATAGACTTTCCTCACCGCTGCCGTTACTTCGGTCGCCATAGAAGGAATAGTTCCAAATGCCATTCCGCCCAGCTTTACGTTGGGACAGGAGATGTTTAATTCAATAGCGGGGATTTTTTCCAACTCGTTTATCCGTTGGGCAACCTCAACATACTCTTCAACAGTGGAGCCGGAAACGTTGACGATAATATGAGTGTCGAAATTTCTGATCCTTGGATAAATATCCCTGCAGAAATGGTCAACGCCTTTATTCTGAAGTCCCACGGAATTTAACATTCCCGACGAAGTTTCTGCCATTCGAGGGTAGGCATTGCCTTCGCGGTTTTTCCCGGTGACGGCCTTTACGAAAACAGCTCCCAACCGGGCAAGGTCAATAAAATCGCGAAACTCATCGCCATAACCGAATGTACCGGAAGCAGTGGATACGGGGTTTTTGAAATGAAGTCCGGCTATGTTTACAGAGAGGTCAGGCATGGGTTAGTTGGCAAAGTTGTTCCATTTCAGTCGGTTGATATTAAAAACCGGACCTTCCACACACACGCGTTCATTGCCGGATACGGTTGGCGTGATGCAGCAAAGGCATACGCCAAATCCGCATGCCATAGAGTTTTCGAGTGAAACTTCGCAACTGATTTCACGCTTTCTGGCAATTTCAGCCACAGCTTTCATCATAGCGTCGGGTCCGCAGCAAAATATTTTTTTAAAAGACAGTTTTTCAGAATTGAAAATGGAGTGGTTAACCGCCAGCCCTTTTTCGCCTTCGCTGCCATCATCGGTAGTTATCAGAACATTCCCATATTTTGCATAGATTTCAATTTCCGAAACTTCTTCACGCGTACGGAAACCGAGCAGAATGGTTGGGTGAATATGGCGCTGATTGAGGAACTGGGCGAGGAAAAGCAGCGGTGCAACTCCACATCCTCCACCCACGAGCAATACATCTTTGGTGTTGGGAATGGAAAAAGAATTGCCGAGAGGATAGATGAGGTTTAAGGCGTCTCCTTCCTTCAACCGGCTCAGGCGTAAGGTTCCTTCACCTTTGATCTGGATAAGTAGTTTAAGCGTATTTGCCCCGTAATCAACGGAATGAATTGAAAATGGTCGCCGCAGAAATGTGGCTGGAGAGTTTTCGACCAGCGCCTGGGCAAATTGACCGGGAAGAATCAAGGGTAATTTCTCAGGAGATAGAAGTTCAAGCAGGAAATGGCGTTCATTTAATCGCTGATAATGTACCACCTGTAAATCGTGAACAAACTTCTTTAACTCCATCGGTACAATTTTATTAAAGATTTGGCTGTCGTGAAATTTCCGGGTTAATCGTTACCGCTTTCTGCCGATTTATCAGTGGTTCCATCAGTTTCTTCAACCGGTTGCGATGACTGAATTTCTTTCGGAAAAGTAGATTCTTCAATTGCCGCAGCGCCTTCCACCGGAACTGAGACTTCTCCGTCATTGGCTTCATCTGAAAAATCGAGTAGTTGATGTTCAAGAAGCAGGTTGTACCAACTCACCATCTTTTTCATTGCCGAAACATGAACGCGCTCCTGATCATATTCAGGTACCATCTCGAGAAAGAATTTTTTCATGGCTGCGTCATCTGATTTGATTTCGGGTGCCCGGTTTGCCTCAAGTTTTTTATAAATGGCTTTGAAAACATCTTTCAGCGGGATGTCATCGCCAGTAGTAAAAACACTAATTTCCTCGAGTGAACTGATCTTTTCATTTCCGAAGGCGGGGCAGCGTCTGGAATCAATCAGCGATTCGACAATTACAGTTTTTTTTCCCTGGGAAACTACTTTGAATAATCCGCTTTTCCCTGTAATCGCTAAGATCTTACTTAAATCCATGTCCTTATAGTTTTCTGCAAAAATAACCAAATTTTGCGTTAAGCTGGAATTGACTAAGGAAATAAAATTTCGGATTGTGAAGGATTAAAAAAACCTCTCTATTTAAGTGTGGTAATTCATGCAAATATAATTTCTACTTTTGCCGCGCTCTATTTTCAACAATGATTTTCCGGCAGTTTTTCAGTTTGCTTTTCTTCGCTCTTATTCTTCCCTTCTGCATTAAGGCGCAACAACCGTTGCTTTCTGTAAAAAAAGCATTAAGATATTCAGTGAAATATCACCGTGCAGGCTCTGAGATTTTTATCCCTGGCAACACTATCCTCCGCGAAATAGCCAAAATTGCGGTGAAAGAGCCGCGGCTGGTGAAGATTGATATAGTTTTCGATCTGAATCTGGTTATAGACCGTGTTGGAGGAAACGACAGCCTGTCATTTCGTTCGGCAAACATTTATATCAATGGCGATACTATTTACCGAGGATTTGGCTTGGGCGAAGTTATTTGTCCCTCCCGGATGAATCTGATGCTGAAATGGGCAAACAGAGAGGATACAACAGGTTTTTCGGAGCAGGAATTGAGAAATTTGAATTTTGGTATCAACGACACTATTCTTTGCTCAATCCCGGTTTCACGTTTCGACCCGGAGGTTGACACACTACTGATTTCAGGTGTGGAACTTTTTTATGATTCGCTGGCTCTGAAATCTTTTACTTCACGGCTCGCTCTTATTCACAATTATCATGCTTCGGTTGCAATTATTGATTCTCTGAAGTTAATACTTGACGAGGTTAATATTCACGCCCCTTCCATGCTACCTGTAAACTATTTCAGGATTTCAGAGATAACCAAAGCGCTTCAGAGGATCGACGCAATAGAATTTCAGGGAACTTTGCTAACTCTTGGCAGCGATCCGGTAGGATTGATTTCACGATACCGCGAAAGTTACCGCGCCGACCGAACTATTACATTCGATTTTCTTGATGAGCTCGGCAAGCCCGAAGAAATATCGTGGCATGGAAATATCGGCAGACTGGCAGATTTTTATTCCGGAAGAATACTTTCCTGGATCAGACGTTCGCAGTTAATGGATAACCTTCAAGGTTCAATTTACCGTGATTTTCTCGATCGCTATTTTGACCAATCCCCTTTCCCGGAGGAAGAAAATGTAACCCTGAAGATGTTGCAAAAGATGTTTCCTGAAGCAAAATCAGATACACTCGAGGGTTTTTTCGCAAGGAGTTTATACAATTCGTTACAGCAGAATGCCAGCGTTCTTGTTTCTGTTAACCGTTTTACCGACGCCTTTACGCTGATGGAGTTCGCCCGCCTGTTTGCAAGCAGGGAGCCTGCGCTGAGAGGGTTTATACACGATGAGGAACTTCAGCGTATTGCTGCCGAAGGGATATATAATTCCTTTGTAGGTATTGCCGCCGGCTGCATTAATACCGGCAAATTCGCAATGGCAGATAATTACCTCGCCAAAGCCGATGTTTATGGCAGGTCAAATTCCCAGTGGGTAAAGTCGGATACTATGTACCGCGCAGTTTTCAGTAAACTTTTTTTTATCCGGAACACTGACTGTGACCGTTTATTGGAAAATAAGAGATTTAATGAGGCAATGGATTGCTACCTTGCATTTGAAAACAATTATTCGGCAAACAATCTTGCTGCTATTCGCGAAAGGTTGGAGGAGAAGAAAAACCAGGTCAGGCTGGGACTGTATGCCGAAACCACGAAACTTACTCAGGCTGCGCTGAAAGCGAGAAAAGCCGACACAGCGCTTTTCTATGATGAACGGGCTTTGGCTTTAAGAAAAGCAATCGGAAGCGCTGCATCTGTGTTCGGCGCGCAGGATTCGCTCGCTCCTGAACTGGCGAAACTCCGGTATGAAAAGATCATCGCTTCCGGTTCGGTTGCCCTGGAAAAGAGACAATTCACTTTATCGTTAGGGCAATTCAGAGAAGCGAGGCTGTTGTCGCAACAGTATAAAATCCCGAGCGCGGCAGAATTTGATTCGTTGTATCACCGCGCCATAAAGCACTATCTATTGATTCAGTTGAGTGTTTCGCAGAAAAAAATCTGGGCTAATCTCTTTGATTCCGCTCAGATTGCATTAGAAAAAACGCAAACAGAGGCGAATGAAAACGGACTATCCGCCGATCCGGATTTGATACAGGCGATGGATAAATTCAAGGAAAAGATCAGAGAGCAGCAATGCAGTAACCTTCAGGATTCCATTGATCTGCAACTCATCCGCGCCGATCGGGCGGTGGCGCTAAAGAATTATCTGAACGTAACCCGTTATTACCATGAAGCGCTGAAACTTATTGATTCAAATAAGGATTGCCATGCCGATGAAAAATCATTTAATGACAGTCTTTCAAAATATGATGCAGCTTCGGGGTACCAGAAGAATTTGAGCGAAGTTAATGCGAGGATTGCGGTTGGAGATTATTCGGGAGCTATCAATCTGCTGATGGAAAACCAGGAGTTATTCAGAACTGGCAACTTGTTGCGTTTTGGGTTGCACAAGGTTGAGTTTTATGAATTTATTTTCAGTAAAAACAATCCTTATCTGACTGAAACCGCTGCCTCGTTCCTGAATAAAAACGGGCAAATCAGAGAAGCATTCCGTTTTCTTTTTTTACTAATGGATCAGTTTGTACCTGCAAAACAGGTAAAATTATTACAGGAAAACATCGGCGTTGCTCTTGCCAGAGCTGATCAGATTGAAAACCCGGATGAAAGTACAGTGACGGCTTTGCTTGGATACAAAGTAGCGAAAGATTGGTTCGGGGTTTTCAAAGTAGCATATTCGGATGAAAGAGAGCGGTTGAAGAAGTCGTTGAAAACTGGCTTGAAATGAATAAATAAAACCGCTTTTATGACTAAAACAGAATAAATGTAGCAAAGGAGCTTGTGAAAAGCTTCCGACTCGACCGAAAGTGAAAAGCAATAAGATAATGTTGATTGCAAAATATCTATTTTTGACCGATTTTTTTATCAGATTTATTCTGGCAACACTACACGAAGCACACTAATAACACAACTGAAATGCGTGACTTTACTTTGGATAGTTATCAATTGTTATTAAAATCTTTTCAAAATTCGGGGTATGAATTTTATGATCTGGCTGGGTTTGTTGCAAATTCATCCCAAAAAGCAATCTTTTTAAGGCACGATATTGACTTGTACACGAACCGGGTTGAAAAATTTGCGAAATTGGAAAAAAGCATGGAGTTGCAGGCAACATATTATTTTCGCACACCTTATAAACCGGCGCACCGAAAAATCATCGCTACAGTTGTTCAATACAATCACAACATTGGATATCACTACAACGATCTTGCCGAACACCGCGGAAATATGCCTTTGGCAATTCAAAGTTTTTTGAATACCCTCTCTGATTTGCGTTCATTCGGTGAAGTAAAAAGTATATGTATGCATGGAAATGCCCGCTCGTCAATAAACAACCTTGACCTGATAAATGGTCTTGATTTCGGGGAATTGGGCTTAACCGGCGATCCGTATAAAATAATCAATCATGATAAAGCGCTCTACCTTTCCGATTCCAGCCGATGCTGGAATTGCAGCAAATACAGTAGATGGGACAGGGTGCGGTCTCAATTAAAGTATCATCCGCATTCTACATTTAACATTATTGCCGATTTACAAAGGGGGGATCTCCCTGATCAATTGCATATTTGCATACATCCCCAGCATTATCATGACCATAAACTGAGATGGGCAGCATATCTCATTGAACGATTTGCCAAAAACCGGGTCAAAACCCTTTACATCAACCGGAACTATGCTTGAAGATCCTTTAATACGACTTGTAGCTGCTCCTTTTTCAACGGATGAAGAAACGAAATGGTCGGCGTTTATTCATCAGCAAACTAATGGGAATTTTTTTCAATCTCCGGGTTTTGTATCACTATATAACGATTGCAGGAATTTTCAGCCATTGATACTTTTTGCCGAAAAT
>JAPLDO010000005.1 GCA_026391715.1 Bacteroidota bacterium | reverse complement strand
AGTTTGCAATTGACTGTTCAGGTTCTCCCTTTACAGAATATGAATTGGTCGCAATTTCGACTACTCCAGATCCAACAGGCAGTTACTTCAGATATGCATTCCAGTTTGACTATATGCCCGACTATCCCAAGCTGGGAGTGTGGAACGATGGATATTACCTCGCCGTAAACCGTTTCAATACCAATATTGGCAGTACGCCATTCATTGGAGCAGCAGGAGCCGTTCTGGAACGCAGCAAAATGTTAACAGGAGATCCGACTGCGAGGATGATCTATTTTAAAACCGAAACCCTTGGCGGTACGGGCGCTGGAGCCGGCGCTGATTGTTATTCCATGCTGCCATCCGATGGCGACGGAACCGCCGCCCCTGTGGGCGACCCCAACTACTTCACATATATAAACGATAACACAACCGGCGGAGCCAGCGAACTCAGGATATGGGCGCTTCATGCCGATTGGGTCACTACTACAAATTCAACGTTCACTTTTGTCGCCAACCTTCCCGTTACTTCTTATACAATGCTTGGAACCTTTACAGGCGTGATTCCTCAGCAAGGCACTACCAATAAACTCGATGGGTTGGGCGACCGCTTAATGTTCAGAAACCAATACCGGAATTTTGGTTCTTATGAAACTTTCGTAACCTGCCACAATGTGAATACGGGTAGCAATGTTGCAGGCGTTCGTTGGTATGAATACCGGAAAACGGGTGCGATTTGGTCTGTTTATCAGCAAGGCACTTATGCTCCGGGCGATGGCAAATCGCGGTGGCTGGGCAGTATTGCCATGAATGCCAGTGGCGATATTGGGCTTGCTTATACCGTTTCAAACAGTACGATGTATCCTTCGATATATTTCACAGGTCGCCGGTCATCCGACCCGATAGGAACCATGACGGTTGCTGAAGGCATTATCCAAACCGGGGCAGCTTCAATTACCGGGGCAACCCGCTGGGGCGACTATTCTGCTATCAATGTTGACCCAACAGATAACCTGACATTCTGGACTACCAATGAATTTATCGGAACCTACGGAGGAACCTGGCCATGGTCAACCAAAATTGCTTCGTTCAAATTTGCCAATAACCCCTCGGTTGTAACAACTGCTGCCACGGCGGTCACTGGTACAGGTGCAACCCTCAACGGAACCATCAATCCAAATGGCCTGGCAACCACATACCATTTTGAATACGGATCCACCATAACTTATGGAACAAATACAGCTACAATATCCGCTGGATCAGGTACAACGACCAGCAATGTGAATTCGCCTGTTTCAGGGCTGATTTCAGGAACGGCATATCATTATCGTCTTGTTGGCGTTAACAGTGATGGAACGACTTATGGCGCTGATATGATCTTTATTCCGGGAGGCGCTAATGTAACAACTACGGCGGCTGCAACAATAACTATGACGACAGCCATTTCCGGGGGCAATGTAACTTCCGATGGAGGATCGCCGGTGACGGCGCGCGGCGTTTGCTGGGGAAGCGTCGCAAACCCAACCATCATTGATAACCATACAACCGATGGCTCCGGTCTTGGCAGTTTTATAAGTTCCCTCACAGGACTGACAGCAAACACCCTTTACCATCTTCGCGCTTATGCCACAAATGGAAACGGCACATTCTATGGAAATGATCTCAATTTTACTACCCTCTGCGGGTTCTATACCTTACCTTTCACCGAAAGTTTCTCCGGTACTACCATCCCTTCCTGCTGGTCGCAGGTTGATCACCAGGGAAATGGGCAGATATGGACATTTGGCGTAATCACGGGTCAATCGCCAAATCCCGCTCTCACCGGGAATTACGCATTCCTTAACAGCGACGCTTATGGAACCGGCAATTCGCAAAATGCCGACCTCGTTACGCCAACCCTCGACCTGTCCACTTACACGTCGGTGAACCTTCAGTTCAGCCATTATTTCAAGTCTTACACAGGATCTTCCGGTAAGCTTTCATACAGTAATGACAACGGAACTACCTGGACCCAAATCCAGCAGTTTACAACAACATCAGCAACAAATCCGGCAACCTTCAACCAGCCGGTACCTGCCGCAGCAGGGCAGTCCCAGGTTCGGTTCCGGTGGAACTATACTGGAACATTTGGCTACTCATGGGCAATTGATAACGTGAATATTACGGGAAGTTCAACCACTCCCACCCTGACTGTGGCGCCATTAAACCAGAATGTTGCCGCACCTGCCGGTTCTACAACCTTTAACGTAACTTCAAACTCGGGATGGACTGTTGCCAGCAACCAGACATGGTGCACCGTTACCCCGGTGGGAAATGGCAATGGTATTATAACCGCCAACTTTACTCAGAATCCACTCACTACATCAAGGATTGCCAATTTGACTGTAAACGTTACCGGATTATCGCCGGTTATTGTAACTGTAACACAAGCTGGCGATGTACTTTCACTCACCGTGACCCCGCCCAATCAACCGGTGACAGCACCTGCCGGAGCCACCAATTTCAATGTTGTTACCAATGCAACTACTCCCTGGACGGCAACCAGCGATCAGACCTGGTGTACAGTTACGTCTACCGGAACCGGCAACGGCGCTATTAATGCCAATTATGGTCAGAATACATCATTTTCATCCCGTGTAGCAAATATTACCGTCACCACTGCCGGAGTATCTCCTGTTATAGTAACGGTATCCCAGGCCGGGGCTGCCCCCACTCTTTCTGTCACTCCGCCAAACCAGACTGTTACTTCTGTGCCAGGAAGCGCCAATTTCAATGTTGTATCCAATTCATCCTGGATTGTATCGAGCGACCAGTCATGGTGTACCGTAACACCTTCAGGAACCGGGAATGGAGCAATTGCAGCAACTTATTCTGAAAATACATCAGTCATTACACGAGTTGCCAATATTACTGTTACAGTTGCGGGAATTTCACCCGTTGTAGTTCTGGTAACCCAAATGGGGGCGGCTCCGATTTTGTTTGTATCGCCAATAAACCAAAATGTACCAACTGCGCAGGGGATTACAAATTTCGATGTAACAACTAATTCCTCATGGTCGGCTGTCAGCGACAAGGAGTGGTGTACTGTTACGCCTGCGGGTAGCGGAAACAGCGTTTTGGTTGCTACCTATCAGGAAAATATTAGCGTTTCACAGCGGATAGCGAATATTTCGGTTTCAGTTACCGGAATGGCTACCATGGTTGTTACTGTTACACAGGCAGGCGTTACGCCAATATTATTGGTTACGCCCGCCAACCGGAACGTACTTGTTGCAGCAGGCGCAACAAATTTCACCGTTGCTTCGAACGCCGATTGGACGGTTAGTTCAAATGTTTCATGGTGTACCGTAACACTTTCAGGTAATGGTAACGGAACCATTGATGCGGTTTATGAAGAAAATACTGGATTGAACCTGCGGACCGCCGTAATCACGGTAATGGTAAACGGGTTAACCCCGGTCAATGTAACAGTTTCGCAGGATGGGCTTGTGAGTATGCCTGAAAGAATCCAGGGGAATATATTGATCTTTCCGAATCCAAACAACGGTATGTTTACCATCAGCGCTTCAGATCACAGGATTCTGCAAATGAAGGTTGAGGTTGTTACACTTGAAGGAAAAGTAATCAGCGTTACCAATTGTTCCACAAAGGATAGCTATTCTTTTAACCTGGCAGGTCAGCCAAAGGGTAATTACTTTGTTCGGATTATTACCGATGAAGGCACTTCAATAAAGAAAATTATTATTGAATAACCATAGTTTGGAGATTCCTTAAATTTCAGAAATGAGTTTGCCAATTACAATTTATCAGCAACGGATCGGGGAATTCACTTCTGAAATTAACCATCTTAGAAAACCGCTACGCTGGATTCCCTGGGTACGGCTCCTAATGTTTTCGTTTTCAGTGATTTCGCTCTATTTGCATTTCAGAAATACAGGTTTTCTCTTTATCTGTGCCTCAGTTCTCTTTTTCGTTGGTTTTCTTTTTGCCGGTTGGTATGACAACCATTTGAAAAAGCGCATTCTACGGCTTCAGCAAATGATATTTATCAATGAACAGGAGATAAAAGCGTTAAATGATGACTTTGCCGGATTTGACCCCGGAATGGAATTTATCAGTCAGGATCACCCTTATACTTTTGACCTTGATATCTTTGGTCAACGATCACTTTATCAGTATATAAACCGCACTTCAACCAATTTTGGAAGCAAAAAACTGGCAGACTACTTCAGTCACGCTTTTCATTATCGTCATGAGATCAGCGAACGTCAGGAGGCGGTGAAAGAACTGGCAGACAACCTTGAATTCCGGCAAAATTTCCGCATTATCTTTATGAACCGGAAAACTTCCGGCAGCGACCTTGACGCCGTATCTGAATGGTTTGAAAAGCAACAGGGAATGCATCGCTTATTGTCATTAAATCTGCTGTTTTGGATAATTCCAGGGCTTACGCTTGGTACGTTAATCCTGTCAATCGCGGGTTTAGCGCCGTTTCAGTTACCCATGTTTATGATTTTGATGCAATTGCTGATTGTTTTTGGATTCGGACGAAAAACCATGTTGGTACATCAGGCGGTCACATCCCAGGTCGGAATTTTACGAATGTATGCCGAAGCCCTTACCCTTATCGAAGATGCCAAGTTCAGTTCCGGTTTTAACCGTAATTTACAGGAAAAACTGAAATCCTTTGAAAAAATCCAGCCTGGAATAATTATCAGAAAGTTGTTCAGACTGCTGAATCTGATGGATTCAAACCTGAATATGCTTGTTTCGGTTATTCTTAACGGGTTGTTCATGTTCAATATTCATATTTTAATGGCAACTGAGCGTTGGCGGAGTAAATATAGCAAGCTGGCGCCTGGTTGGTTTGACGTTCTTGCCGAAATGGATGCATTGTCAAGCCTGGGAACTTTTGCCTTCAACCATCACGGATATTGTTATCCGGAGCCGGCGTCCGGCGATTTTGAATTCAAGGCGGAGCAGATTGGGCATCCTTTGATCCCAGTGGATTCAAGTGTGCAAAATGACATTGAAATCAGGGGCTGGAACCAATTTCGAATCATAACGGGGGCAAACATGTCGGGAAAAAGTACTTTCCTGCGGACTATCGGCGCCAACTACTTGTTGGCCATGATGGGGGCGCCGGCATTTGCACGACGGATGGTTGTCTCTCCGGTTGAAATTCACAGCAGTATCCGGACAAATGATTCACTTGCAAAGCGCGAATCCTATTTTTATGCAGAACTAAAGCGATTGAAGGAAATAATTGATGAGCTGAAAACAGGCCGCCCGATGCTGATCCTGCTTGATGAGATACTGAAAGGGACAAACTCGGCAGATAAACAGTCAGGATCAATAGCGCTTATCCACCAACTTCTGAATTACAAACTGGTTGGACTGTTTGCTACCCACGATCTGCTGCTTGGCGCTCTGATCAACGAATTTCCGGAGCACATACAAAACCTCTGCTTTGAGATTTCTATCTCAGGCGATAAAATGGAGATCAATTATAAGCTTACTCACGGCGTGTGCCGGAATTTGAACGCCTCGTTTTTAATGAAAAGGATGGGGATAATAGTATAATACAATGATAAAAACTCTCTGTGTATTCTGTGGATCGAGCAACGGGAAAGCATCTGTTTACACTGATGCTGCTGCAAAACTTGCAGGTTTTCTGCTAAATCGAGGAATTAAACTGGTTTACGGCGGCGCCAATGTCGGACTTATGGGCATCCTGGCCGATACAATGCTGGCCGGCGGAGGATCGGTGATTGGTGTAATGCCCCTTTCACTGGTAGAAAAGGAAGTGGCGCATACCGGGCTCACTGAAATGCACATCGTGGGAGGCATGCAGGAGCGCAAAGCAATGATGGCCGATCTTTCGGATGCCTTTTTTGCACTTCCCGGCGCTTATGGAACGTTAGATGAGCTGTTTGAAGTGCTTACCTGGAATCAGTTGGGAATCATCACAAAACCAATCGGGCTGCTGAATATTGATCATTTTTTCGATCCCTTGTTGCAAATGCTCGACCATGCAGTTGCTGAGAAATTCCTTCGGACTGAACACCGTAACATACTTCTGGTAGATACCGATTTTGTCCGTCTCTTCGAAAAACTCAATGATTTTAAACCTGTCATTGCTGAAAAATGGATTGAACGGCTGAAGCAGGGGGAAATTTGAAGTTTTGAAAATTTGAGGATTGACAACTGTTCAATAAGTTTACAAAGTATTTTTGCTTTTATAATTCTTAACATGCTGATAATCGGAATTACAGGAACATTGGGGGCGGGAAAAGGAACAGTTGTGGAATACCTTTCTGAAATCAAAGGATACCGCCACTATTCAGTCAGGGCATATCTGCTGGAAGAGATACGAAGGCGGGGATTGCCTGAAAACCGCGACAGTATGGTTGTTGTTGCGAATGATCTCAGGAGAAAACATTCACCTTCCTTTGTCACGGATCAGTTGTATCTACAGGCAGTTGGCAGAGGAGAAAACTGTATCATTGAAAGCATTCGCACCCCTGGGGAAATTGCTTCGCTTCGTGAAAAGGGTCAGTTTTTCCTCTTTGCCGTGGATGCCGATCCTGTTTTGCGCTATCAACGGATATCAGCGAGACAATCGGAAACCGATCATATTTCTTATGAAACTTTTCTTGAAAATGAGGCTCGCGAAATGACTGCAACAGATCCAAATAAACAAAACCTTCAGGCTTGCATCAGGGATGCTGATTTTCTGCTGAATAACAATGGAAGCCGGGAAGAGTTGTTCATCCAGGTTGAAAACATTCTGCAACAGATTCCACAAACAGGATAATTCATTCGCAATTCACAATTTATAATCAGTTTTTGCATCCATTTAATTAAATATCAATGGAATCACAAAAATACACCCGTCCTTCATGGGATGAATACTTTATGGAAATTGCACATGCTATTTCCAAACGCGCCACCTGTGACCGTGGTCGCAGCGGTTGTGTGATCGCCCGCGAAAAACAAATCCTCGTCACAGGTTACGTTGGATCCCCCCGCGGATTGCCACATTGCGACGATATTGGACACCTGATGAAAAAGGTGTTGCATGAAGATGACCGTATTACGCAGCATTGCATGCGCACCGTCCATGCCGAGCAGAATGCCATCTGCCAGGCGGCAAGACTTGGAATTTCACTTGAAAAGGCAACTCTTTATTGCCGGATGACCCCCTGCCGGACTTGTGCCATGCTGATTATCAACTGCGGTATTGAGCGCGTGGTTTGCGAACGGAAATACCATGACGGACTGGAGTCGGAAGAGATGTTCAGGCAGGCAGGCGTTCAACTGGAATATGTTCATGATGAAATCCAGCAATATGAAAAACAGTAAACCCGCAGTAAATGTAATTTCAGAGAATTTGCCTTAGCAACGAAGTGAAATTAATGATTCCGGTTATTTGCAGGATTGTCAGTACTACAGAGAGTAAAATGATCGCCCGGATAAATCCTGCCCCTTTTTTAACCGCAAGGTATGAGGCGATCCAGGCGCCGATCATACTTCCTGCCGAGAGAATCAAACCATACATATAGTTTACTTTTCCATCAACCATGAAAACAAGCAGGGCGAAAATTGCATAAAAAAACACGATCAGGTTTTTCACCGCGTTCGCCTTCACAATGTCGTAACCAACGCCAAGCATTAACGCCATCAGGAGAAAATACCCAACCCCAACCTGGATAAAACCGCCATAAAAACCTACAAAGAAAAAAATGACAAGCTGGTGCCACCTGATTGGTTTTGCCATTAAAACCGGATTCTCTTTCAGCCATTTATCCGGTTTGTAAAACAGGAAAAAAACCATGATCACCATTGAAACTCCCATCGCTGCCTCAATTACCCGTTCATTCACATCCACTGCAAGATAGGCGCCCATGATAGCGCCAATGGTGGCAGGTATGGAAAGATAAACCGGTCGCATATTCGTGAACATTTTCTGCCGTGTGAAACTGCCCACCGACGACAAAGTCTGGAAAAAAATACTGATCCTGTTCGTCCCGTTGGCAATGTTGGCAGGAAGACCAAGAATTACCAACAGAGACAAGCTGATCACCGACCCACCTCCCGACAGGGTATTGATGAACCCGACTAAAATTCCGGCGATAATGATGACAATTATGATGCTGATGGACATGATTAACTTTGAACTTTGAACTTTGAACCTTGAACCTTGAACCTTGAACCTTGAACCTTGAACCTTGAACTTATATGTAATTCACTCTTTCGATATCCCGATGTTTTTCTGCCTGCTATGTCTCCTTCCATAACTAAAATAGATAACCAAACCGATTGCAAGCCAAAGAAGAAACCGCAACCAGTTGGTTATCCCAAGCTGAGCCATAAGGTATAAGTTTGTAAGCAATCCAAGTACCGGGATCAGGGAAAATGCCTTTCTGATGGCAAACCATGTAAGAACAACCGCAGTTACGATAAACAAAAGGATTGGAAAATTCTGACTGATTGTCTTCCATCCATCCTTAATCAGCCAGTTCATCCCGGATGGTTCAAAACAACTGCTGGAAAAGTTGACGATTTCCTGCCGGTTCCAATAATAGAGCGCCGTCAGGACGCCTGCCCAGATTATCGGGAGAAAGTACCTGCTGTTCAGGTAAGTAACCTGAAATCCATGTTCAGAGGCAGGACTTTTATCTTTTTTCCATCCTGCCTGAAGTACAAGTACGCCACCTGAAACGAGGATAAAGGCAAACAGGGTTCCGATGCTGGTCAAATCGGTAACTTCGGTCAGGTTCATGAAAAGTGAAGGCACGGCTACAAGGATTCCGGCAATGACCGTTGAAAACCAGGGTGTTTTGTATTTGGGGTGGATTTTTGAAAAAGATTTTGGAAGCAGCCCGTCGCGGCTCATGCTCATCCATATCCGGGGCTGCCCGACCTGAAAAACAAGGAGAACACTTGCCATGGCAACCACCGCACTCAGGGCAATAATTCCGGAAAGTTTGGTCAGATGAAGTTTCTGAAAGGCATACGCCAGCGGGTCGCCAACTGCCAGCTCGCTGTAGTGTACCATTCCCGTAAGTACCAAACTGATAAGGATATAAAGTATTGTAGTGATGATAAGCGCCAGGATAATTGCTCTTGGAAGGTCTTTTCGGGGGTTCCTGCATTCCTCCGCCGTAGTTGAAATGGCGTCAAACCCGATGTATGCAAAAAACACCCCGGATACGCCTTTTAATACCCCGGAAACCCCGTTGGGAGCGAACGGATGCCAGTTCGCAGGATTTATATAAAAAGAGCCAAGGCCAATGATGAGCAGAAGTACGCCGATTTTAAGCAAAACCATGATGTTGCTTGCCACTTTTGTTTCATAAATACCAATATATACAAGGACTGAAATGAACACAACGATGGAAAATGCCGGAATATCTGCAATAATTCTTACACTGCCGATAACAGGAGCCGATTGCCATGCTTGCCATGCTACCTGCTGTAAATCAGGAAGCGCCGAAAATGGGACTCCCTTTAACAATTCTGCTGATGCCAGATGAAAACCCCGTGCTGCCGAAAGGTAATCAATTCCGAGGTATGGTGGCACATGAATGCCTATTCCGCCGAGGAAGCCTGTAAAATAATCGGACCAGGAGATGGCTACAGCGATGTTCCCAATTGCATATTCCATAATCAGATCCCAACCGATAATCCATGCGATCAGTTCGCCGAAACTTGCATAAGCATAAGTATAGGCGCTTCCGCTGATGGGAATAATGGAGGCGAACTGGGCATAGCACAAGGCAGAAAACCCGCAGGCAATGGCGGTAAATAAAAACAGCAATGAAACAGCCGGTCCGCCGCTTGACGCCGCCGTCCCGATTGTGCTGAAAATACCTGCACCAATGACTGCTGCAATGCCAAGCGCTGTGAGGTCAATAACAGTAAGGCTGCGTTTTAATGACGATCCCTGGCTGTCGGCTGACCGGGCGTCGCTAAGGATTTTGTTTATTGATTTCTTCCGGAAAAGGCCTGTTCCCGACACCTGTAAATTTTTGATAAAGATATGGTATTTTCTAATTGGGCAAGGTGGCGAGGGAGTTGAACAAGGTGATGAGGAGAAATGGCGATTATATGAGCGAAGTTTTTTCATAACTTAGTGGAAAAATCTGAAATGAAAATAGCTGTATTCGGCGCAAGTGGAAAAACCGGTATTCTGATTGTTTATCAGGCTCTTAACCAGGGACATCAGGTGACGGCATTTGCGCGTAAAGCAACCAGGGTAACTATTCAGCATCAACGGCTGAAGGTTGTGGAAGGGGACGTAATGAATTACGACCATGTTTTGGAAGCAGTTGAAGGTCAGGAGGCGGTTCTCTGCGCGTTGGGAGTTGACAAAAACAAGCCAAACGCCATTTTATCTGAGGGAACCGGAAATATTCTCCGGGCAATGGCAGCTACAGGCGTCACGCGGTTTATTTGTATGTCATCTGCCGGAATCCTTGGAAACGATAGTGGATTCTGGTTCGGGAAAATATTCATGCCCCTGTTTCTGAACCATATTTTCGATGACAAGAAACGGCAAATGAAGATTATCGAAGAGAGTAAGGTTGATTGGGTTATAATCCGCCCAACCGGACTTACTGATTCCCCAAAAACCAATTCCTACAAGGTCAATCTGGGAAATCCGACTTCCAGAAGCGTTCCGCGCGCCGATGTTGCCGATTTCATGTTGAAACTGCTAACCGATAAAAAGTACGACGGCAAAATGCCGGCGTTGTCGAGTCATTAAATCTTTATAATCATGGACCTAAAATTTAAAAACCGCTTCCTCGAAAAATGGGCAAAATATTTTGGCGAAAGTGAATTGCCAATAACGTTTTTCTATGTTGAAGATCCGGGAGATACCGCCCGCGCAAATCTGCCCGATAGCCATAATTGTATCGTTTGTGAGTTAGCTATTGTCAGGAAAGGAAGACCGCTTGCATGGAATGTTCAAACTATTGGTTGTGGCGGAGCTCGCCGCTACTTTGGATATGACGATCAGTTGCGGCCTAAATTCGAATATTTTCTTTCGCATGGTATTCCGGGAGAACTTGAAGGTGAACGGTATATTAAAACGCCGGAAATGGTGAAGGAACTCATGTCCAACATCCGCTGCATTCCAGCCAATGGGCGTTATATTATTTTCAAACGCTTTGACCAGCTAACGCCCGAAGATAATCCAATTGCCGTTATTTTCTTTTCAAAACCTGATGTTTTGTCAGGACTTTTTACCCTTGCCAATTTTGACCAGCCCGATGGAAACGGAGTGATCGCGCCCTTCGGTTCGGGATGCGGTTCAATCGTTCATCAGCCCTGGTTTCAGGGGGAACAGGAAAATCCAAAAGCCGTACTCGGGATGTTCGATGTTTCAGCACGACCATGCGTGCCACAGGATACTCTCACAATGTCAATTCCGATGAAAAAATTTGAAAAAATGGTGGGAAATATGGATGAAAGTTTTCTGATTACCGACAGTTGGCAGAAAGTGAGGACCAGACTATAAAACTTTATAATTCAAACACAAGTCAAACAACTTTTGTATCCCGATCCGGTCTTTTGAAAATTGGCAGGTCGCAGGTTTGAGATGTTCGAAGTACAATCCGGAGACTCCCTTCATTTCTGGTGAAAGCGCAAGAAACAGCGGTGTGGCGGCGCCTTCATCAGGCGTTTCAACTCCCCCGAAACCAAAAGAATTGCTGAGTTTTGAGTTGACGTCGCCGGGGTGACAGGAATTAACCGTGATTCCGAAAGGTTTGAGATTTTCAGAAAATGCCGCCGACAACATCCGGTTTGCCTGTTTCGCCTGACGGTAGGCTGTGTTATTGTCGTAGAATCGCGATCTAAATTCAATATCGCTCATATCAAGACCTCCCGCCCAATAGCTTGCCACGTTCACAATTCTGGCGTCAGGCTGATTCTGCATAAAAGGATTGAAATAACGAATCATCCAGACATACCCCAGGACATTGGTTGCCCATTGTGTTTCGATTCCTTCGGAAGTTTCGGTTCTCCGTTTGGGAGCCGTTGCGGCATTGTTGATCAGAAGGTGAAGCGGCTCTTTCCAGCGTTGGCTGAATTCCAGTATCTGCTGATGTAGCGAAAGATCAACCTGCTCAACAAAAATATCCTTATTTGCTGTTTGTTTTATCAAATCGGTTTGGGCTTTCTGTAGCAGCGATAAATCCCTTCCAACAAGGCAAACCCTGTAACCATTGAGGGCAAGTCCTCCGGCGATCGCCTTGCCGATGGCGCCGTAACCTCCGGTAACGATTGCTGTTCTTTTCATTTTTCCGAAACTATGAAGGGGTGGATTTTATTTATTGCGTTGAATATTCCTTCAGCATCAAAACCGCATACATGGTGAAGTTCAGCAACTGTTCCCTGTTCCAGAAACTGATCGGGCACACCGAGCCGGACAACGCGCGAGGCGTATCCATGATCTGCCATAAATTCGAGAATGGCGCTGCCCATTCCTCCCATGATGCAACCATCTTCAACGGTAATTACCGTAGAAAACTTTTTGAAAACCTCATGCAACAAAACCTCATCCAGGGGTTTTACAAAACGCAGATCAAAATGAGCGACTGAGATTCCTGCTTCTTCAGCCTTTTTACATGCATTAACAGCATAATTACCCACGTGGCCAATGGTAATGATTGCTATTTCCTCTCCATCCCTGATCATCCGTCCTTTCCCCACTTCGATTCTCTTAAATGGAGTTTTCCATTTTGGCATAACGCCTCTGCCTTTGGGATATCGGATTGCAAAAGGACCCATTCCGTCAAGTTGCGCCGTAAACATCAAATCGCGCAACTCCTCTTCATTCATGGGAGAGGCAACGATCATATTCGGAATACAGCGGAGGTAAGCAAGATCATAAGCCCCATGATGAGTTGCTCCATCTTCGCCAACCAATCCGCCGCGATCCAGACAAAAAACTACGTGAAGTTTTTGCAGCGCCACATCATGGATAATCTGGTCGTAAGCCCGCTGCATGAAGGTAGAATAGATATTACAGAACGGGGTAAACCCCGAAGCAGCCATCCCCGCGCTGAATGTTACCGCATGTTGCTCGGCAATTCCAACATCGAATGTGCGGTCGGGCATCTTGTTCATCATCAGATTTAACGAACAGCCGGTTGACATGGCAGGCGTGATCCCAACGATTTTCGGATTCATTTCCGCCAGTTCGATGATGGTTCTGCCAAAAACTGTCTGATATTTGGGCGCAAGTCCATGACATTTATCTTCCTTTATTGTGCCTGTATTTTTATCAAACATTCCCGGCGCATGATATACGGTCTGGTCTTTCTCTGCCTTTTCAAACCCTTTACCTTTTATTGTATGGATATGCAGAAGGTTTGGACCTTTGATGTTTTTCATGTCATAAAGCAATTTGGCAAGTCGGATAACATCGTTGCCATCAACAGGTCCAAAATACCTGAAATTAAATGCCTCAAAGAGATTTCCGCTTTTCAGCAGTGTGGTTTTCAAAGCATTTCCGAGTTGCTTTACAATGGCTCTTGAGTTTTTACCATACCTGGTACCGCCTCCCATCAACAACCAGATTTTATCGCGAAACTTATTGTAGGTTTTGGAAGTCACGATATCGGCAAGATAATCCTTGATCGCCCCTACATTCTTGTCAATGGCTATTTGATTATCATTAAGAATAACCAATAGATTTGCATTTGAAACGCCTGCATTGTTCAGAGCCTCCATAGCCATTCCTCCGGTCATAGCGCCATCTCCGATAATAGCAACATGGTGTCGATCTTTCTCTCCACTTAATTTTGCCGCCACACCCATGCCAAGAGCGGCGGAAATTGAGGTTGAAGAATGACCTACGCCAAAGGCGTCATATTCACTCTCAGCCATCTTCGGGAAACCGCTGATCCCCTTGAATGTCCTGATAGTGTCGAAGCGTTTTTTTCTGCCCGTCAGTATTTTGTGAGCATAAGCCTGATGCCCCACATCCCAGATAATTTTATCAACCGGCGCGTCATATACATAATGAAGCGCAACTGCAAGTTCCACTGCGCCCAAACTTGCTCCGAGATGCCCCGGATTCTCCGACATTACCTCAATGATAAACTGCCTTATCTCCTCGCACAACTGCGGAAGATCTTCGATGCTAAGTTTCTTAAGATCGCCCGGAAATTCTATTTTCGATAATAGCGTACCTGTTTGTGGAGTCATTATAGGAAGTTAGCAATCGGCAAAAGTAAGAAATAGCGAAACAGCGAAATAGTGAAATTGCGAAAAACTTTGAACCCTGACCTTTGAACTTTGAGCCTGAAACTAAAGTAGTCCCAGTTCAAGCAGTGCAGATTCCGATAGCATATCCTTGTCCCAGGGCGGTTCAAAGGTAAGTTCAACTTTTACATTTCCAATGCCTTCGACCATTTTAACCGTTTCCTGTACCTGGCCGGGCATATCCTCAGCTACCGGACAATTAGGGGTGGTAAGGGTCATCAGAATATACACATCATTCGATTGTTCATTCACCTGAAGATTATAAATCAAGCCAAGATCATAAATATTAACCGGGATTTCCGGGTCGAAAACAGAACGTATGGCAGCAATAACTTTGGCTTCAATTGGTGTATGGTGAACTTGATTTGACATTTCCATGATTCATCAATTTACTTGCAAAGTTACTGTTTTTCTGAGGATTGAACAAACTACTGCTTTGTGGGAATGGTTAATTCTTTATTATCGAACTGCTTACATCGCAAATTGGCGGACAAGGACTAAGTACCCCTGCGTCGGTGTTAAAAACCTTGCCATTCACAGCATCTTTGCCCTCGTTATCAACGCCAACAACAATCCCAATCTTCCGGGAACTATTATCCTTGCCCAGATATACTCTGAATCCGGCAAGATTCGGATTTTCCTTCGAAATGGTATTCATGGCTTCGAGTTGGGCCTTGTCTATGGTGAATCCTTTGATAACTTCGTTAATGACGGTGGCATCCGACATGTAATTGTGTAAATAGGTTTGTGCCTCCGCTGTTGGAATAGGTTCAATTCCTGCCCCGGAACCGGCAGAACCTGGCCCATTTGAAAAAGAAAGCAACCCAAGAACTGAAAAACCCAAAAGCATTCCTGCCACAAAACCAAGCGCCGAAAAAATATATTTGTTCGTTTTCATATAAATTTAATTTAGTTTTAGATTAAATAAATGTTTAATTTTGCTCAAAGATAATCATTTAGGATTAATATCCTGAAATTATTTTTGTCGAGATGAAAATTAACTCTGTGAGAATTCATTTTACATGAAGAAAAACCTGACCAGATTTTTGACTGTCCACCTGTTTTTCGTTCTCGTACTAACGTTTGAAAATGGTTCATTATACTCACAGGTCGATCCGGATGCACATGTAAGTAAAGTAAGGCATGAATATAATTCAGCAGTAAACGATAGTATCAAAATTGAGAAGCTTTCCGACCTTGCATCCTTTTACCTGGACTATCTGGATGATAACAGGCTCGCTGACAGCCTGAGCGAGGCGGCCATTCAGATTGCTGAATCAAGTCATCGTCAGGAATTGATTCTGCTCGCTTATATCAGATACATTTCTTCAAACGACTTATTTAAATTTAATGATAAAGCCCTGGCATATGCACTGACATGCGAGCAGTTGGCTGGAATCATGAACAACCCCGATGCCTCATTCCTGGTCAGCAAGGCTATTGCATCCGTTTATCTTGCAGAATACCAGTATGATAAGGCTCTTGAGTACAGTTACAGATCACTTTCCATTGCAAGTACGCTTGAAAACAATCTTTTTAAAGCCGAAAGTTACCTCGATATCGGTGTTAGCCTGGAGGGAAAAAATCAGAAGATTGAAGCCTTCCGGAATTATATCAATGCAAGCGCTCTCGCTGAAAAGGAAAATAAAAGCGACCTGCTGATAAAATGTTACAACAGGTTATCAAGTTTCTACAACTTCAATAAATTGTTCAATCAGGCGACGCGGTACAAGTTAATGCAACGTAACCTGGTTAACAAGCAACGCCCGGTTGATTCTGTGGCTTTGATGTGGATTGAGTACGATCTTCAGGTTATTGACTTAAACTCAAACAATAACCGGTTGAATGAGAAGGGCATGTTTAATATTCTTAATTTTGCCATGCGAAACAGGCATCAGCGGCTGGTACGTTACGAAATTGCCCTGTACCGTACTCATCTGATTGAAGCCGATAAGATTGGTTTGCTGAAGAACCTTTATTACAAACGTTTGCCAGGTGAATGGAAAAGGCTGATTTTGGAGAACCCTGGACTATATTACCGGCTGAAAGCCTTTTTTTGCGAAGAAGAACATCAAACCGATTCAGCAATGTATTATTTCCATAAAGCCGAACCAATTCTCGAATCAGATCCGAATATTATCCTTCAATCAAAGTTTTATAACAGATTCGGACAATTTCTTCGACGCCACGGCTTCACAGAACAAGCGCTTGCCAAACTTACAAAATCATATGAACTGGCAGAAAAGGCCTCATACCTGGAATATATGCTCATTGCATCCGCAGAACTTGAATCACTCTATGCAGCAACAGGCCGATACAGAAATGCATACAACTTTGCCATTCGCAACAAGGTTCTTTCCGACAGCATGAACTCCCTGTCGAAAAAAGACCAGATACTCGTTATTGAGATTGACCATGAGACCCGCCAGCGTGAAAGGGTTGCCGAAAGTGAGAAGGAGGAAACCGAACGACGACATTATTTACAATACACCGCAATGACTATTGGCATCCTTACGGTTTTTGTTATCCTGATAATGCTTGGGAGCCTTAAGGTCCCTGAGTGGATTATCAGGATGCTCGGCTTTTTTTCTTTTATATTTCTTTTTGAATTCATCATTTTGCTTGCCGATCACAAAATCGAAAGCATCACACATGGTGAACCATGGAAAATACTGGTCATTAAAATATTTCTAATAGCTATCCTTCTTCCCCTACATCACACCATAGAAAAAAGGGTCATAACCTATTTGCTCAATCATAAGTTGCTAAATCTTACCGATTTTGCGCTCGTAAGCAGATTGAAGGAACAGTTGAAAACGTTGAAACGCAAGTAAACGGAAGGGCGGTTATTTATACAGGTACAAAGTATTGTTATAAATCAGATTAAAAACCCATAAAACAAACAAAATGAAAACAAAAATTGGAATTTTAGGATCAGGAGTTGTGGCTCAGACGCTGGGCAGCGGCTTTATCAAGCATGGATATGAAGTTATGATTGGCACAAGGGATGTGTCGAAACTTGCCGAATGGCAGCAAACAAATAATGCCTTGGCTGGAAGTTTCAAAGAGGCTGCCGCTTTTGGCGACATAGTTGTTCTTGCGGTTAAAGGAACGATGGCAGCATCAGCCCTGGCGCTCGCAGGAACTGAAAATCTTTCAGGTAAGGTTCTTATTGATACCAGCAACCCCATTGCCGATTTGCCGCCTGTGAATGGAGTGCTTCAATACTTCAGCAGGCTTGATGCGTCTCAGATGGAGCAGTTGCAGAAGGAATTTCCGGAAGCAAGGTTTGTAAAAGCATTCAACAGTGTAGGAAGCGGTTTTATGATCAATCCCGATTTTGGCGGAATCAAACCCTCCATGTTTATCTGTGGGAACGATGCAGAAGCGAAAACACAGGTTTCAGCAATTCTCGATCAATTCGGATGGGAAACCGAAGATATGGGCGCAGTGGAAGCAGCCCGCGCAATTGAACCTTTATGTATGCTCTGGTGTATCCCCGGAATGCTCCGCAATGAGTGGACGCATGCGTTTAAATTGCTGAAAAAGTAAAAAAGAGCTTAATCCGAAACTTCTTATGCTCCTTTCATTTTAAAAACCGTCGCATACAGTTTCATCTGCCTGATCATTGCCGACAATCCATTGCTTCGGGTTGGCGAAAGATGTTCATTAAGTCCGATCCGGTTGATAAAATCAAGTTCTGCATGAATTACATCATCCGGTTTTTCATCTGATAAAACCCGAATTAAAAGGTTTACAATGCCCTTGGTGATAATTGCGTCGCTATCGCCGGTAAATATTACTTTTCCCTCCTTTATGGCAGCATGTAGCCATACCTTCGACTGGCATCCTGAAATCAGGAACTGATCAGTTCTGAACTTCTCGTCAATGACTGGTAATGTTTTACCAAGTTCAATAAGATAATTGTATTTCTCCAACCAGTCGTCGAACATTGAAAACTCGCTTATGATTTGTGTTTCTTTTTCCGGGATGGTCATTGGTGAGGGATATATGGCTGGCAAAGGTAGCAAAATGGATGGACAAGTAAAAAACTGGCTAACCTTGCTATTGCGTTCATTTCATCCCGAAAATAAACGGGAAAACAAAGATCACGGCAATAAGCGACCTATTCTTCAATTCATCTACTTTGACAATCATTGTCGCTGACTTTGGTGTTTTCATGATACCCTGATTTTTGCCGTAAAAGTAAACCGGTTAAGGCTATTGGCAAATCTGGGATTGGTGGGGCGGATACGTTTGAAGGGACGTTCGGCGGGAATGTTTTCTGGAATACCATGCAAACAAACTGAACGGTATGGTTGAAGAGAAAAATTACAAGGCGAAGTATTACGGTTGAGGAACGGGATTCATGTTTGCCTGAGCAAAAAAGAGTTTTGATATAAATGAGTGGCTATGGGGTAACGAGATTGATTTTAATCATTAATGCTGTTTTCGTAATTTATCAATTTGTTCATCTATCAAGCCTGTAATCGCTTTTATAAGTTCATTTGTACAACCGGCTTTAATTGCATTTTTCGCTGCTAAAATCATTCCTTCATTTTCAATTATCGAAATCATCGCTTTTTTCGATTCCGAAATTTTCATTTCAGCAATTGTTTTTGGGTCAAGCGCTTCGTATTCTATTAATTGTATCGTTTTTGCAATTCCGGTGTTTTTAACATTCAATACGATGTTGATATCATTGTCAATAGATTTGCTGAATAAATCTAACCAATCCCGATAATTCTTTGGTGTATCGTCACTCTTATATTTTGGATTAGGATTAAGGAACAACAGTTGATGTTTCCATATTTTTATCCGCT
>JAPLDO010000146.1 GCA_026391715.1 Bacteroidota bacterium | reverse complement strand
GTATGAACAAGCCATGCGTAGCGTTATCAGCCATGTAAAAGAGTCGTCGCCGGGAATTCCAGTATTGATGATAAGCATGCCTGATCGCGCGGCGCTTATCTCCGGCGAATATTTTACTCCCGCTGAGTTGCCGGATTTCATAAATGAATAGACTTTCCATTCATCGTTGAAATGGTGGATGATGGTAGTTCTGAAACCGGGTTGCGGCGAAGTTACAGGAATGAAACCGATTCCGTTGCCGCCAAACCGTTTCTGAAGCCGCCGGCGCAAAGGGTGAGTAACGAGGTCGCCTTCAATCATTGAATCGCCGAAATAGGCAATGTGCAGGGTAGTATTATCGGCAGAAATCTGTTGAAGCGATTCAAAAAAGGGTTCCATTCCGATATAAGTATTCGCGCCAACGCCTGAATCAGGCTCTGCTTTTTTCAGACTATCTCCTGATGATTCTGCCGGGTTGGGGAGAATAATTTGTTTGGATTGACTCTTTTGGCGGACTTGAATGACTGCCGGATGCGCCGTAAAAACCTGGTTTCGGATAAGAAGAAACGTCAGCAGGAAAATTCCTGTGACAGCGGTAATCAGAAGTGGTTCAAGTGAGGGGTTTCTCATTCCTGCCGAAAGCGCTTCAAAGCGGTTGTAAAAGGCGGCAAAGGTATGATAATAGTTTGTTGGTTTCAGGTTCGAGGTTCGAGGTTCAAGGTTCGAGGTTACATTTGAACCAGGGCGTATTTTTCGATTTTGGCGTTGAGGGTTGGGCGGGTAATATCGAGAACTCTTGAAGCCTCCACTTTATTCCATCTCATCTCGTTGAGAATTCGTTCTATATGATATTTCTCAACATCGGCAAGCGACCTGAATTGCCTCATGGGGGCCTGTTCGGCAACAGCGCCAGTTTGTTGCTGCTGCTGGCGGATATTTAATGTGATGCTGTCTTTGTCGAGTACATCATTTTTTGACATCACAATTGCCTGTAAAATCGTATTTTCGAGTTCCCGCACATTGCCCTGCCAGTCGTGGGACTGTAACATGTCAAGCACGCCATCGCCGATCTTTACCACATTTTTATTGAACCTTTTATTGAGTTTATGAAGAAAATGAACCACCAGATCGCGGATATCTTCTTTTCGTTCGCGCAAAGGAGGCAGATCAATGGTGAATACCTTCAGCCTGTAATATAAATCCTCACGGAATTTGCCCTCTTTAATAAGTCCTTCAAGATTCCGGTTGGTAGCTGCGATGATGCGTGCATTCATAGGAATGGTCTCTTCGCCGCCCACTTTTTCAAACTCCAGTTCCTGAATCACCCGAAGCAGTTTAACCTGCGTGTTCTGTGATATTTCCGAAATTTCGTCGAGAAAGATCGTTCCATCCCCGGCAAGTTCAAATTTCCCCTTCTTATCGCGGATTGAGCCAGTAAAAGAACCTTTTACATGTCCAAATAATTCACTCTCAAGCAGCGATTCGGTAAGAGTGCTGCAATTAACAATTACCAGCGGACTGTTTCGAGTTATGCCGGCATAATGGATTAACTTGGCGATCAGCTCCTTACCCGTTCCGGTGTCGCCCTGTATCAACACATTGACTTTATTAAGCGAAATCCTGCCGATGTTCTTGAAAATCTCTTTCATCGCCGGGGTTTTCCCGACAAGGATATTATCATCGAGCATATTTGAGCTACTCACTGTGTTATAGATTACCTCATTGAGGCTGTTGCTTAGTCGCACAGAGTTGAGCGCATTATGCACCGTGATTTTCAGTTGTGTCGCGTTAAATGGTTTTTCGAGATAATCGAAAGCGCCAACCTGAATTGATTTTATTGTAAGCGCCACATCGCCAAAAGCTGTAAGAAGAATAACCGGCAACCTGGCGTTGATCTTGTGAGCTTCCGACAGAACTTCCAAACCATTCATTCCGGGCATGCGGAAGTCGGTGAGGACAATGTCCGGACGCTCGCTTTTGACCAACTGAATACCTTTTTCGCCATCTTCAGCCTCAATGGTTATATAGCCTTCTTTGCTAAGCAATTGCCGTAGCATGACCCGGTTTACTTGTTCATCGTCAATAATTAATATTTTTTCCATATTATCGGTATTTGGAAGGTTATCTCAAAATTTTTCTATACAAATATAGACTATAATTGTTAAACGTGTAAAAAAATATTACAACTTCTCATTTTCTGACCTCGTTCTGGGTTCCAGGTTTAAAGTCTGGAATTTGCGATCAGAATTATTCAGGCGAATGATTTGACGTCAATTCGTTTTGAAGTTTCTTTTTAAACATCAATGCAGTTTTACTACCAATGTATTTGATTACTTCTCTGCTTTCAACTATCTCCCCGTTAGCTTCCCTGAAAACATCTTCCACCATCGCTTCAATAACAAGTTTTATACTTTCAACATTTATTCCCTGAGGCAGTTTATCTAAAACATGTTTCAATCTCATTTCAGTTACCCATTCTTCAGCAATGGCTCTTGCATCCTCCAGTATCTTTAAATTTCCGGGGTTTACTGCCCTTGGCGTTTTCGTTTCATTAAATTCATCCCTCTTATGTTTTGCAATCACTCTTCCACCGTTGTTTGTTGAAAATTCCAGCAATGGTCTCAAAACGACGCCTTCTCTTATTTTACCTTCGCCACAGCCGTTCCGAATTGCCTGAACAGAATATTTGTCTCTTTCAGCATCCAGGGCTGTCAGGTCGGTTGAAACTTTTACATAATGAACAAACTCAATATTCAATGATTTACAAACCTCTTCTGCATTTGGCACATTAAGCCACAGTTTCTCCACCTGCACATCAAAAGCGATGAATTTTAATACATTGCCGTAAGTATGCCTCATTCCCTGTTGTTTACCGCCGTATGCTTCGCCGTAGATTATTGCATTTGATGTAGCAAATATTTCTGCAAGTTTCATAAGCAAAAATTCAGTGTCGAATAATGATACGAACTTCTCATGGTTTTCACCACCCGGAAAAAAAATCAATTTCTGTTCCATACCGTTCCAGATTATGTACGCTGATGTGCCGTGAATTTTCTCCATCGCATAACACTCTTTGAACATTAAAATAGTTTGATTTTTGTATAGGTTGTCTATGTGTAAGTATCCCATAGTTTTAGGTTTTATTTAAATTGACGTTTCTTCACTAATAACCTCAACGGATAAAATGAGAAAATCTGTTACATCTTCAATAATTTTCCGGTAACCGATTTATCCCTTGCGCTTATCCTTATAAAATAGATCCCTGCCGGTGAAGTTTCGATACTGAATGTATTTCGTTTTTCCCTGCGTATCACCCTTTTAAGGATCTTCTCTCCATGTGAACCAAAGATTTCGACCAGCGCTTCTTCCTGACTTCCTAAATCCGAAAGTTCAAGGGTGAAGGCGCCAGGGGTTGGGTTGGGATAAAGTTTGAACCATGATTCCCCAGTCTCGAATGGCGTCGCATTTGATCCCGTTACAACTGCCGATTCTGAGCGAGTTTCAACCGGACAATATTCGGCTGTGGCGGTAATATATCCATGCAATTTCCCTCCCGGTTTTACGTGTATTCCTGGTATAAAATGAATGGACATCCCGGCAATCATTGTTACTTCGCCGCCTGTTTCCACCGTGAAGTCAGATACCGAAATGGTGTTGAACGCATTAAAACAAGCTACTTCTCCGAAGGGAATAGTAGAGTTTGTGATTGTCAGATACTCCGTTACGGTAAGGTCCTTTCCGATGATGAACTGGCTGAATCCTGCAATTCCATTGAAAGTGACCTGATTGGCGGCTGAATTTACCGCTGTTGCCGATTCTGTCAATCTCCAGATTGTATCGGCTGTATTTCCCCTGGTATAAAGTTTTATTACCGACGGATTATTTTGATCATATAAAGTCAGGTCTTCGTTGAGAGTAAAAGTAAGGTTGGCGTTAAAAGCGCCGGTTCCATATTTGTTTACAACCCAGTACTGTGAATCAAACACCTTGTAAATCCCATCCGGGATAATATTTGCGGTAGTGTCAATACGTGTAACCGAAACGCTGTCAATCCCGGTTTTTGAAATAAAATTCATTCCGATTCCTGTCATCGGAAAGTTTACAGCGCCGGTTGAACCGACAATCTGTGAATTGCTGGCGCCCGACCCAAACGGGATTGTTGAACTCACCCACTCATCTCCGGAAATATTGGCAAGAGTTCCGGTATGACCTCCTGCAACATCAATAACCGTGAGTCCTGAACCTTCATTAAACTGCCAGTAGTTCTTCAGCCCGGTTTCATGTCCGGATAAAACAAGGCACATATTTTCCCTGATTTCTTCGGCGGTGCGGGCATAATTCCAAATACGGATTTCATCCATCTTTCCATCCAAAGATTCAGTGGAATGACTAAACTGGAAATTCCCATTCGGCGGGTACAATCCACCGGCTGGCGATGCGCTTTTAATCAATTTACCGTTAAGATAAAGTTTCATCGCAGTCCCGTCATAAGTTCCGGCAATATGCATCCATTCATCCGTTGTCAGGACGCTATCAACGCGCAGTCCATATCCCGAACCGTTTGCCTTTTTAATGTAAAAATGCAATTCATGGTAGCCGCCGTAAATAGTTCCGTCGAACCTCAACACGGCAACCTCCGGATTGATACTGACATACCGCTGCACTATACCGGGAAGAGAATTATGATAAACCCAGGCTTCAATGGTTATGGCAGTCATGGTTGAATCTATTCCCGTTCCTGAGATTATGTTGTTGGCGCCATTAAATTTGATGGCAGTTCCGGGGTAATTGTCCGGACGCGGGAACTTCCGGCAAACCATGAACTGGCTGAAGCCTGATATTCCATTAAAGTTTGCCTGATTTGCGGAGGCATTTACCAATGCTGAAGAATCCAGAAAAATCCAATTTGAGTCTGAAGTGTTATTTCTTGAGTACAGTACAATAGAGGATGGATTGGCAGCATCCTTGCCGGTCAGATCTTCCTTTATGGTAAACGCGAGGTTTGCATTAAAAGCGCCGTTGCCATATTGATGAACTGCCCAATACTGGCGTTCGAAAGGCCAGGTTTGACCAGTAGGATTGATATTCGGCATGGAATCTATGCGGGAAACAACAACCTGATCGCTTCCGGTTTTTGCGGTAAAGTTCATGGATATTCCAGTTCCCGGAAAAGCAACGAGTCCGGCGCCGTTTACCTCATTTGTGAAACTTGAACCTCCGCCAGCCGGAATGGTGGATTTGTTCCAGTCCGTCGTTGTGAAATTATGCAAACTGCCATTGTTCCCGTGGATTTTATCAACGGTAGCGATTCCGGCGCCTTCATTGAACTGCCAGTAACTCACCAGGCAGGTATCATTTCCTTTAAGGGTGAGGTGCATATTTTCACGAATTTCCTGTTCACTTCTCGCCACATTCCATAAACGCACTTCATCAATTTTGCCTTTGAAATACCTGGGGGCTGAAAGATAATCCACACCAATGCTCAACGGATCGTTGTTTGAACTGATAACATCGGCAGCGCCGCTAAGCGATTGGGAAACGCCGTTAACATACAGAATCCTGGTTCCGTTGTTGTTTACTGCGGCAATGTGATACCATTTGCCAGCTTCCAGTACTCCCTGCGCCGTTGAAACCCCATCAAAATTTAACCCGGTATAAGGTGAAGCGCCGGTGAGACGAAGATAATATCCATTTGCCCCCGATGTTTGGTATTTACAGACAATCCCGCCAAGTCCGTTGAACCCTTCAAGATTTATCCAGGCTTCGATTGTATAATTATTGGTAAGGTCGAGTGAATTATTATCGGCAATTTCAACATATTTTGATGAACCATCGTAATTCAATGCCGTGCCGGGTCTGGTATCAATCACAAAACCCTCGGCGCGAACGGTAATTTTTGCTAAGGGGGTTTCCGGGTCATTGCTTACCACGCGTAAAGTATCATAAACCAGTCCGTCGTAAGCCGGATGATAGATTACTTTTAAATACTTTTGTTTGCCGGAGTAAATGGTCATCTGAGTAAATGAAAGCGTAAACTGGGAACAGGTATGCGTAATTCCGGAAATCATCAATGAATCGGTTCCCGGATTAGATATTAAAACAGAATCTGCGATCTCCACTGTTGACGGAGTTCTGCTGAAAATGACGGAGTCGGGATTCAGTGCGATTTTCGCTATCAATCCCTTCCCGATTGAAAACTGACTGAAATCAGTGATTCCGTTAAAGGAGATATTATTTTCAATGGCATTGGCGTTATTTGCGCGAGCGCTGAATATCCAATTATTTTCGGAATTGGATGGTCTTTTAAGCAAGGCGATTCTTTGCAAATGGCTCGCATCATAAGCTGTAACATCTCCGCCGACGGCAAACTGAATGTCGGCATTCAGCGAACCGCTGCCATATTTGTGAACTACCCAGTATTCGGGAGCGTAAGAAGTATCCACAACCGGTAGTATATTGGCGGTGGTATCAATCCGCGTTACCACAATGGTATCTGTACCGATCTTTTGCGTTAAATTCATCCGAATGCCGGTTCCTGAAAAATTAACCACGCCTGTTGAAGCGATGATTTCCGTAGCGCTTGTCCCGCCTCCGGCAGGGATTGAGGAGGGCGCCCAGTTGCTGTTGTTCATGTTTTGGAGTATTCCGTCATGATTGCCGCCATGATCCTCCGTGTAATTTCCTGATCCGTCGTTGAATTGCCAGTATCCGATCAGACCGGTCTCACCTTCCGAAAGTGTCAGGTGCATGTTTTCTCGAACTTGTTGAATGGCGCGGGCAACATTCCAAATGCGGATTTCATCAATCTTGCCGTTGAAATAACCACTCTGCCGGTTATAAGCTCCAATCGAAGGCAGGAAACCGTTTCCGGGATCAAGCAAGGGTAATGCCGGAATTTGAATGGTTTGGATAAGATTTCCGTTGACAAATATCTTCAGAGAACCACTGTTTTCCCACACTCCGCACAAATGTTGCCATGAATTTATTTCAGGGGCAGGCGAATAAACGGCGTAGGAATTATGGTTGCTTAGTTCTACGGTGAATACGAATTTGTTATCTGCCAATGCCAAATTAAATTCGCCATTATCGCCATGATAGATGATTGAAGAATTATTCAAATTTTCCGGATAAACCCACGCTTCGACCGTAAGCGCTGTCGGCGCGGAAGCGTAAAGAGGATCGATCTGCACATATTGACTTGTGCCATTAAACAAAAGAGCGTCGCCGGCGTAAGGATCGGGAATGAGTTTGTGTGGAACGCAAAACTGGCTGAACTGGTCAATATCGCCAAATGTTACCGTATTATTGGAAACACTTGCCGATAGTGAGTTTTCCACAAAAGTCCAACTGCTGTCGGAATTGCTCCCGCGTTGATATAACCTGTTTGAATTAAGGTTGGTCTCATCGCCCGATGTAATTTCCTGGAGAACATGAAAGGTCATATCGGCAGTAACTGTTCCGCCTCCATAAGTTTCAACTATCCAATACTGGCTGAAAACCTTGTTTGCATCAGGCGGGTTAAGATTTGGCAGGGTATCGAGCCGGGAAACGACGATAGTATCTATTGAGGATATTGAAGAAATATTCATGGCAAGATCGGTTCCGGTAAATGCCACATTTCCAGGATTGCTTATAATCTGCTGAGCGCTTATTCCGGTGGAAGCCGGGACGGTAGAGGCGACGAGGCATCCGGGAACATTCAAGTTGCACAGGGTTCCATTGTTGCCGCCGGCATAGTCAACCACAGATGTACCCGAAATCGCGTCAAACTGATGATAGGCAACCAGTCCGGTCTGATTTACCGGTATCATCAAGTGCATATCTTCCCTGATTTGATCCACGGTCCGCGCTGTTTGCCAGATTCTCAGTTCATCCATTTGCCCCAGGATTCCACTTCCGATAGTAACAGGTTGGTTATTATGGACGATTGTTTCAGCCTCATCCGAAATGCCGCATTGCCCGTTTATATAAATGGTAACATAAGCGTTTCCCGGGGTCAGGTTGAAAACTGCGGCAATGTGGTTCCAGTGGTTTACCCAAAATGCTCCGGTAGTCTGATAATAGCCAAAAACTGAATTCTGGTTGATTCCAAATTCGATCACGGAGATCGCTTCATCATAAAACAACTGAACCTCCCATTCGCCTCCTTTTTTTATAATTGAATGATAGCCGGGACTCATGGAATCAGCCTCCAGCCAAAATTCGACAGTAAATGTGTTCCCGAAAACAAAGTGGCTTTCATTGTCCAGAATGATTGAATCATTGGCTTGTGTAAAGTGAATTGCAGATCCTGCATACAGTTCTTCGCCCCTTTCGGTTTCATACGCGCCCATATCTATTCTACCATTCTGGATGCGCGGATTACCCGCCAGGTCATTTACGCCGACTGCGCCTGTGGTTGTTGCCGGGTCGCCGGTATTCAGGCATGGAGAAGCAGGCAGAATCTGATAAGGAAATATTCCGGCGTTGCCAAACAGTGGATCCGAATTGATATTATTCTGATAAACCCCGGAATAATTGGTGTTATTTCCGCCAAAACCGGTTTTTCCACCTTCGATATCGCAGTAATAAAAATTGGGATTGCTCGTATTGTCGAAAAGGTAAACCTGATTTCCACCGTAATGAACAGCATGATTCCCGTATATGATATTGCTCCTGATTATTGGGTTTGAATTGGCTTCCAACTCAAGTCCACCGGCAAAATTCTCGCCGGTATTATTGCAAATAGTATTGTTGAGCATAAGCGGAGATGCGTTAGCGAATCCGACTCCCCCGCCTGCGGTTCCGGCATTATTATTGGCAATAAGGTTTTGGATCATCGTGGGGCTTGAGAAACTCAGGTCAATCCCGGCTGAATATGCCGCCGAATTATTTGTGACCGCGTTATATGAAAAAACCGGATTTGAACCGCTTCCGAATACTATCCCGCCGCCGGCAGAAATTGAACAACCTGAAACGCTCGTGCCATTTTGTGTGATAATGTTGTGGGATATCTCGCCGCCAACTCCGGTCAGGAAGATGCCGCCTCCCCAAGAGCCATTGTTGTGTGCGAAGTAGTTCTCAGTTATGACGACAGTGGAAGCATTTAAAGCCATTCCGCCTCCGCCTCCCTGACCAAAACAGTTTTCGGCTGTATTATAGCTGATGGTGTCATTATTCAGCGTAAGCGTTGACGAAGTCGCGTAAATACCGCCTCCCATGCATTGCGCCTGGTTGTGTTCAATTGAATTGCCGGTAATATTGGCTGTGCAGGTATTCAGGTAAATGGCTCCTCCCGGTGCGGCTGACGCCGGATATGAGCAATCACCCTGGTTTGTCCGGTTATAGGTTAACGCGTTTCCGAACAGATTTATCGTGGAGTTGTGTCCTGATATGGCGCCGCCGATCTTCGCTTCATTGCCTGTAAACTGGCAATTCCGGATGATCTGGTTCGATGAAGTAAGGTACAACGCGCCTCCCTCGTTGGTGGCAAAATTTTGCGAAAAGATGCAATCGGAAATCACCAGTTTGTTGAAGTTGTTCACATACACTGCGCCGCCATTAAAATTGTCACCCCGGTTTGGCGCATTTCCATATTGGAACTTGCAAAAACTAAGCCTTGATGTATCGTTGGTTGCCGCGACATTGGAAAAGGTCATTCCGCCCCAACCGGGCAACTGGGCTGCCGTTTTAAAGGCGATATAATTTTCAGCATCCCCTTCTGCGAGGATACGTCCGTTAACGGCAAACACATAATCACCCTGGAAATTTACCAGGACGCCTTTTCCGATAGTGAGCGTAACTCCATTATTGACAGTAACATTTCCGGTGATGTTCACGGTATCGGCGCACCAGTATGTATTTGTCGTAACTGCCCCGGAAAATGAAAATTTCTGTATCTCCTGATATTCATAAGCGCCCATATCTATCCTGTCGTAGCAGATGGTTTTAATTCGGGGATTACCTGCCAGATCGAGTTCAGGAACATCCAGCCCTGTCATGTCGGGCTTTCCGGAATTAACACACGGAGAGGAAGGTTGCGGGCTGTAAGGATGATTTCCACTGCCGGTAAAAAGGGGATTTGTATTGAGATTATTCTCATAATGACCTACCATGGATGCGCCGCCGATCCCTCCAAAACCGGTCAGTCCGCCTTCCACGAGGCAATAATAGAAATCAACGTTATGAGCATTATTTGAAATGGAAACTTCGCTTCCCTGGGTGCATAAGTCGTTATAAAAGATGCAGTTTGTAAAAATAGGTCCGGCGTGATAATCAACAAATACTGCGCCGCCCGAATAACCGGCATGGTTGCCCGAGAAAGTGTTATTTGTGACCTGCGGGCTTGAATTGTCAAAATAGACGCCCCCGCCATTGTCCCCCGCGCTGTTGTTGATAAAAAGATTGTCTGTGATTAATGGTGTAGAACTCTCCAGCGCGATGGCGCCGCCATTGGATGCTGAATTGTTTGCAAAAATATTGTTCCGGATAACCGGACTGGCGGCATTACAATAGATGGCGCCCCCGGAATAATCGGCCTCGTTATGATGAATGTTGCAATTTGTAAGCAGCAACTTGCTAAAATCCCGCAAAGCAATGAAGCCACCCCAGGAGTCATGATAGTAATTGGTATTAGCTTTACTATATGAAATAACGCAATAGGTTATTTTGGAGGTGTCGTTGGTGGAGGGAGTACCGTCAAAAAGTATCCCGTCCCAGCCGATTGAATCGCTCGCCGGGAAAAACCGAATTGAATCTGTGCGCGTTCCTTCGGCGAGCAATCTCCCCTGAACCTGGAGTCCGATATGTCCCATGAAGATTACATTGGTTCCGGGAAGGATTGTAAGAGTCGCCCCATTATCAATATAGATTTCTGTTGAGATATTAACTGTTCCCGACCAGGTAGTATCCACTGTGATATGAATGCTGGCGGTGGCTTCAGTTGCGAATAATACCAAACTGAGAATAAATGCTGTTGCTGTTTGTTGGATGAAGTTTTTCATATTCTTTCGGGATTAAATAAACAAGAATGATTGATAAAAAGGATGCCGAAGGCGTCAAATATTTATAGGTACAATGGGAATGACAAATCTTCGACCCCTTCGGGGTCGAACAGCTCTGGTATATCAAGTTCTATAAAGGTTAAATCCTTCGGGATTCTGTTGCAACGCCAATCATTTCAATCATTTAAATCATTTCAATCTTTTCAATCTATAATCATGTCATCCCTGTGGGATTTGGCAACTAATCAATCTTTTATCCAATCGAAATTTTTGTAAACCCCGAAGTGGTGATATGATTATAGAAAGAATTTAAAGACCCGTTTTAAACCCCGAAGGGGTGAAATTATTCTTAAAAATACCTGCTATCTGAAAATTTCCCATGTAACCCTCGTGGTTCCAGTCATTAAATCAAAAGGAACAAATGGCTCATGAGGTAAATTGTAAAGGGTACCATGAGCTAAAGCAAGCCAATCGCCGCGCTTTTTATGAATAAAACAGTCTAAGCACATAAGCGCTCATACAAATTTATTTTCTGCGAATTTATGAAAATCGCGACAATATTGTTTGCCAGTCCCCTTTGTTTATTAATGTAATCAGCATATTCAAAATATGAGGTCAGGAAGTCTGAAATTAAGAATAAATGTCACATAATAAGGGATAACTAAAATATTATTATTTTCAGACTGTGATTGCATGGTAAATCAGAAAATTACTTTTATCTTTGCACCCCTTTTTGGAAAGAAAAGGATCAAATTAAAACAAATCATAGAAAGCATGAATACGTTAAGTTACAAGACTATAAGCGCCAACGCAGCCACAGTTACAAAAGACTGGGCGCTTATTGACGCCGAAGACCAGGTATTGGGGCGATTGGCATCTAAGGTGGCAATGTTGCTGAGAGGCAAAACAAAGCCAAGCTACACGCCGCATGTTGATTGTGGCGACAATGTGGTAATTATCAATGCAGAAAAAATCCGCCTGACCGGTCTGAAAATGGAGGATAAAGTTTATTTTGCCCATTCAGGCTATCCGGGAGGACAGACCGCTACAACACCGCGTAAGTTGCTTGCAAAAAAGCCAACTGCGGTTGTTGAAAAGGCAATCAGAGGAATGCTTCCGAAAAATCGTCTGGGTCGCGCATTGTTTCGCAACCTCTATGTATATGCAGGTCCGGAGCATCTTCACCAGGCACAGCAACCTAAACCAATTCAACTAACCTCAATCAAGTAATATGGAAGTAATCAACACCCTCGGCAGACGGAAAACTGCCGTTGCACGCGTATATCTTAAGGAGGGTTCCGGCATAATCACCGTGAATGGCCGTGAATTCAAGAATTATTTTCCTACGCCGATCCTACAGTTCAAAGTTAATGAGCCGTTTGAGGTAACAAATAACCAGGGGAAATATGACGTCAAGGTGAACCTTGATGGCGGTGGCATCCGTGGACAGGCTGAAGCTCTCGCTATGGCAATAGCCCGCGCTCTGTGCGAAGTAAACGCCGAACACCGCCCGCCTCTCAAAGCGAAAGGTCTGCTGATGCGCGATCCCCGAATGGTGGAACGAAAGAAATTCGGACAGAAAAAAGCCCGCAAAAGATTCCAGTTTAGTAAACGTTAGTATTTTCAGATCTCTTAGAACAAAAATATGTCAAGAACAACATTTGATGCATTACTGGATGCAGGCGTCCATTTTGGTCACCTGCGTCGCAAATGGAATCCGGCTATGGCGCCTTACATTTTTATGGAGCGCAACGGGATTCATATCATAGACCTCTATAAAACAATGGCAAAAATTGACGAAGCTGCCGCTGCGTTAAAACAAATTGCCAAAGCCGGCAAAAAAATTCTTTTCGTCGCTACCAAGAAACAGGCAAAGGAGATTGTCGCCGAGCATATCAAACGAATTAACATGCCTTATGTTACCGAGCGCTGGCCCGGCGGTATGCTTACAAATTTCGCTACCATCCGTAAAGCTGTAAGGAAAATGAACAGCATTGACAAGCTTATGAGCAGCCCATCCTACTCAAACCTCTCGAAAAAAGAACGCCTCACAATAACCCGCGAGCGTGCCAAACTCGAGAAAAACCTTGGTTCCATTTCCGATCTCAACCGCCTTCCTTCGGCAATTTTCATCGTTGATATCCTGAAAGAACACATCGCCCTTGCAGAGGCAAAAAAACTAAACATTCCTACTTTCGCCATCGTGGATACCAATTCTGACCCGCGAACAGTAGATTTTCCAATCCCCGCCAATGATGACGCTTCCAAATCAATTTCTCTCGTCGTTGAAACAATGGTAAGGGCTATGGAAGAAGGTCTGGTTGAAAGGAAACTCGAGCGCGACAAAAAAGTATCGGATGATGAACGCGGCGAAGGCGATGAATTCGAAAGCCGTATGGGCGACAATCTGATTGATCTTGATGAAGATGAAGTTGATGAAGATGGCATCAAAATAGTAAAGAAAGATTTCGTTGATACCAAGGTCACTAAAATGAAGGGTCTTGAAACTTCACCGGAAGAACAGGATAAACCCGCCAGAAAACGAATCAGCAAACCAGTAGGAAGATCTAAGAAATAAAAGGAATTTTAATTTTCTAATTTCGCTGCTTCGCTACCTCGCTATTTTGATATTATGGATTACGAACAAATTTTCA
>JAPLDO010000073.1 GCA_026391715.1 Bacteroidota bacterium | reverse complement strand
AACAATGCGTTGGGGATGGTAAGCCTGACTGTCCCAATCACCGACTGGTGGGCTGGGAACCACAAGATCAAAAAGCAACAGATCGAAGTCGAGGAGGCTGAAATCTCCCTGCAAGAGAACACTGAATTGCTGGTTTTGCAAATCCGACAGGCTGCCAATGAGGTAGGGGAGACCCGCTACCAGATAGCAGTTTCGCAGGTATCTGTAGAGCAGGCTGCTGAGAATCTCCGCATAAGCCAGGATAATTACAAGGCAGGTATTATCGGGATTTCCGATCTGCTCGAAGCCCAGGCTGTTGCACAACAGGCGAAGGACAACCTCAGCGACGCCGAGTGTCAGTTTCGGAGCAAATTTGCCAAATACAAGATTATGACCGGCGGTTGATCCTTATTTACAGCAAAACAGTCTCAGCAAAAAACTTGGCTTGACGCCCCATGAAAACCTTGTGTTCCATAATTTCACCAAGCCTGCCTGTGTGTTTTGGCTAATAATACTTTTTTATATACAGCCAAAATAAAGATATTTTTGTAATTTTGGCTTAATATAATTATTTATACACAGCCAAAATCAATATCATGGCAAAAGAAAAAATTATCGGAAGGACAAATGAAACCGGAATACTGACGAAAGCGCTTCATTCGCCGGATCCGGAATTCATTGCAGTATATGGCCGCCGGAGGGTTGGGAAAACTTTTCTGATCAGGGAATTCTTTGAGGATACGATCTGTTTTGAAATGGTGGGGGTACATCAGGCATCGTTGAAAGAACAGCTTAAAAATTTCGCTCATTCGCTTAAAAGCGCTATTGGCATGGGGATCCTCCCTCAAGCGCCGGAATCATGGTTTGAGGCGTTTTCTATTCTGGAACAGTTTCTTGAATCGCCAAATCTGAATCAAAAAACCGCGAAAAGGGTTGTCTTTATTGATGAACTCCCATGGTTCAACACCCCGAAATCAGGATTTTTACCGGCGCTGGAGCATTTCTGGAATAGTTACGGCTCGAAAAAAAGCAACCTAATCCTGGTAGTTTGCGGGTCGGCAGCTTCATGGATGATTCAAAAGATTGTTCATTCCAAAGGTGGGCTTCATAATCGTCTTACCCGTCAAATCAGGTTATTGCCATTCACACTTCAGGAAACTGAACAATTTTTACAATCGCGGGGTATTTCATTATCAAGGTACCAGATCATTTCGCTATATATGGCAATGGGGGGAGTGCCGTTCTATCTCTTGCAGGCTGAACCCGGTCTTTCTTCGGCACAGATACTGGATAACATCTGCTTCTCAAAGGACGGGGTGTTAAGAAACGAATTTGAAAGGCTTTTTGCATCTCTTTTCGATCAAAGCGTATTGCATACCAGGATTGTAGAAGTATTACAGCAGAAACGCTCGGGAATGAGCCGCAACACGCTTTTACCCGCCGCTAAAATCCCCAGTGGCGGTACGGCAAGCCTGCTACTGAAAGAACTTGAGGAATCGGGTTTTATTTCATCCGCCATTCCTTACGGAAAAAAATCAAATGAAGCCATTTACCGGATCTCCGATGAGTTTACTCTCTTTTATTTTGACTGGATAAAACCCCTTGGGAAAAGAGATGCGGGAACGGGTTACTGGATGTCGCAGCAAAACGATCCTAAAATACGAGCCTGGGCTGGATATACATTCGAAGGTGTCTGCCTGAAACATATTCAACAGATTAAAAACGCGCTTGGCATCGGGATGGTTGAAACTTTTCATGTACCCTGGTATTATTCACCTCCAAAAAACTCGCCTGAACAAGGCGCCCAGATAGATCTGCTGATTGACAGAAAGGATGCCTCTGTAAATCTATGTGAAATGAAGTTTTCGGAATCTGAATTTACTGTTGATGCTGATTATGAAAAAAAACTCAGACAAAAAAAGGAGGTCTTTAAAAATGTGACCAAAACGAGGAAAACCATTTTCACTACCTTGATCACAACTTTTGGAATTATCGGAAATTCCCACTCCAGGGATATTGTTTCCAATGAATTGACCATGGAGTGTTTGTTTTAAAAACACCTCAACTGCGGGAAGAGGAAACTTTGCGGTGAAAATGAGTTTCCGGCGCGGAATTAATGTTTGAAATTTGATTCATAAATCTTAATCCATTCTGCAACATTCATTTTAGCGGTCAATTCTCCGATCAGTTGAAAGGGTATCTGATCTGGCTTTTTAAACCGGATACATCCTTTCCCGATATCCGGTTTCCCTTTAACATTCTTGGTGTATTCATTGGTAAACCAATCCAGAAGATCCTTGCTGCCATATAATCCCAAATGATGAACAACAATATGGCTTTTCTGGGAAGCAATGTTCATAAACGGTAGCGGCAACTTCGGATCACAACGGTATCCGGCAGGATAAACAGAAAGAGGGACGACATATCCAATCATCCCATAGCTCATGGTTTCGGCAAATCCTTCGGGCAGGTTGTCAAGGATTGTTTGTCTCAGTTTGCTTATGGCGATCTTTCGCTCTTCGGGCAACTGGTCAATGTATTGTTCGGGGGTGTCGGCTTTAATTTGCATTGAAATGACGTTTTAAAACAGTGACTGGTTAACATTCATTTTGAAATTTTCGATAAATGCCCAATCCTTGAATCAATCCGCTCTTTAACGGCAGTGAAGCCATCCTTCGCTAACAACTCTTTGTTCAGGGCGTTCATGTCTTTTATGAACGCAATCAGCCTGCTTATATTGGCATTGATTTTCTTGATTTTTTCAAACTCGGCGTATTCCTCCTGACTTACTTTTCC
The DNA here is from genome assembly GCA_026391715.1 of Bacteroidota bacterium. Lineage (GTDB taxonomy): Bacteria > Bacteroidota > Bacteroidia > Bacteroidales > FEN-979 > CAIVAT01. Next base: position 20,921 of record JAPLDO010000073.1, on the reverse strand, counting down.
GCTATATTTTTTAATGAAAGCGTCAAATTTCTGATACTTCTTTTCCCAAAAGTCAAACAGTTCACCTTTGAAATCCAAATCGTCCAATGGCAGCCTTTCCGCCCAAACCGGGAATACCCTTTCAGAAAATTTATTCTTGTCCTGCTGACTGATGCGGTCAATTTCGAGCAGCTCAAACATGCAGTATGGGGAACGGAGGTATTTCCCGCTGATGGCAACCACGATCATATTGCCCCGGCCAATCTCCTCCATGAATTTGCTGATTAGTTGCTGATAACCCAGATCCATCTTGTCTCTTTTGAGGTTATAGCCAGATTCCTTTAATGACTTATAGAGTTCATCCACAATTTTTTCCCGGCTCTCTGCGGTTTCGTTTTCATCGCCCCATGAGTATGAAAAATAGATGGCCGGTGGGGCTGGTGCTTTTTCCCGTTCTTCCCTTTGCTCATTTTCGTCATGCTTGCTTCTGCTAAATTTGTTCAGGTAATCATTAGAATAAAGGAAACCAAGCATATTTGAGAGCAGGACTTTTTCATCTGAAACCGGACAAACCACATCGGATTTATGTCCTTTTAACCGGTCGATCAGGATGTCGAAATTATAACTAAACGGGGATTTGGCACCGCTACAAGTTTGACAGGTGCAGTAAACCGTTCGTTCAACCTTGAAATTGTGGTACCGGGTATGAATGATGTCGAACTGTTCGGCGATCAACGTATGGATATCCCGGGTTTCGGTTCCGGAAAGCCGGATTTCAATTTTATTTGTGGAATAGATCTCCCTGATCTCGGCTACCGCACCGCCTTTTTTCAGGGTCACGCCAAAGCGCCATAACCTGGACTGATCCTTAATATACCAGTTCAGCCGGGCAATGATCTGCCATAAAATGCCATAAGGCATAAACTCCGAATAGTCATAAACCACAGAAGGCTGGACATTCACCGGCTCAAAAAGAGTGTTGGCTGTATCGGGCAACCGTTGCGGGATAATCCATTCCCCGGTATCCTCCGAATGGTAGAGGATCTCAAAATGGCCGGCTAATGCCAGCAACTCATCGATCATGGGCTGGTATTGTGCTTCTTTCCATATTTGACCAATCACCTTCTGGTCAAAACGACCATTGATTACCAACGGACTGTCGATCAGCATATACAGTGCATCAAGGATGTACTGAGATTGGTGGAATACATAATTTTTCAACAACGGATCCTCCCTGAAATGGAGCAGGGTGCCCAGTTCATGAAAAAGGACCAGTAGATCTTCGATCTGCTGCGGATCATGGATTCCCTTATCTGCACAAATCTGATGAAACCGTGTACAAGTCAGATATGGTTTTTTCTCCTCCGGCAGGGCTGTACGAACCTCTTTCCATAATTTCGGCACTGGGACACCCGACCTCGGCAGGGTGGTAAGCTGGTTGTGCAGTTTATTGACCAGGGTGTTGAACCGATTATCCATATTAGCGAAATTGACCGGAATCCTGTCCAAAATATTGGTGAACCGTTTCCGCAACGAACCATAATCGCCAACGGTCACTTCCCGTTCTTCCCGCTGGTTGTCGATCAGGAATACCGGGCTCTCCTTTCCAAACTTCTCGATCATTTGCAGCCATTTGTTGTAATCGGTGGTATTTTCCCGGCTGTCGTTGAGCACCAGGTACAAAGCCCGTTCGGTCATGAAAAACCGGTGGGTGGCGTGGTAAATTGCCTGGCCGCCAAAATCCCACACATTGTAAGTGAAGGTTTGCTGCTTGTCCGTTTGTTTGTGGTTGGCAGGAACCGTAAACTCAAAATGAAGCGGTCTGACCTTGATGCCCCGGGTGGTTGCATCAGGTGGAGGAAGCAAAGCCGTTCGTTCTTCCAGCTTTTCGGCAAGGGTGGTTTTTCCCACCCCTCCATCGCCCACAAGGAGCAGTTTTGCCTCCCACACATATTCCAGTCCCTGTTCCCTGATCTCCTCAAAATACCTGCGGATGTAATCCTTTCCATTCCGGATAGTTTCAAGCGGGGGATTTTCCAGAGGGTTATCCTTTAGTGCGATATAGCCATGTCTCGAGAATTCTTTGTCAACATCGATCTGTAACTGGAACTCTGTGATCCATTCCGGCAAAATTGCAATTGAATTTTTTATTAAATCTAACGAGGTCAGCCCCTTCAAATCTTTAATAAAATCAACATTACTCAGATTATTGTCACTTAAAGATAATGAAGTCAGCCCCTTCAAATCTTTGATAAATGAATAATCCTTAAGTTTCGTTAAACTTAAACCTAACGAGGTCAGCCCCTTCAAATCTTTGATAAAATCAACAGCGCTCAGATTATTAGAACGTAAATTTAACGAGGTCAGCCCCTTTAAATCTTTGATAAAATCAACAGCGTTCAGAAGATTGGAACTTAAATCTAAGGAGGTCAGCCCCTTCAAATCTTTGATAAAATCAACATTGAACAGATTATTATGCCTTAAATATAACGAGGTCAGCCTCTTCAAATCTTTGATAAAATCAACATTGAACAGATAATTGGAACTTAAATCTAACGAGGTCAGCCCCTTCATATCTTTGATAAAATCAACATTGCTCAGATCATTGGAACTTAAATCTAACGAGGTCAGCCCCTTCATATCTTTGATAAAATCAACATTGCTCAGATTATTGTAACTTAAATCTAACAAGGTCAGCCCCTTCATATCTTTGATAAAATCAACATTGCTCAGATTATTGTAACTTAAATCTAAAGAATTCAGCCCCTTCAAATCTATGATAAAATCAACATTGCTCAGATTATTGTAACTTAATTCTAACGAGGTCAGCCCCTTCAAATCATTGATAAAATCAATATTACTCAGATTATTGTCACTTAAATCTAACGAGGTCAGCCCCTTCAAATCTTTGATAAAATCAACAGCACTAAGATTATTGGAATATAAAGATAAGGAGGTCAAACCCTCCAAATCTTTAATAAAAAAAAAATTGGTCAGTCCTGAGTTGCTTAAATTTAAGTAGGTCAGCCCCTTTAAATCTTTTATAAAATTAACGTTGTCAAGATTATTGGAACTAAGATCTAACGAGGTTATTCCCTTCAAATCTTTGATAAAATCAATATTGCTCAGGTTATTGTAACCTAAATATAAGGAGGTCAGCCCATTCAGATCTTTGATAAAATCAATATTGTTCAGACTATTGAAACTTAAGTCTAACGAGGTCAGCCCCTTCAAGTCTTTAATAAAATCAACATTGTCCAGCCTATTGTTACTTAAATCTAACGAGATCAATCCCTTAATATCCTTGATAAAATCAACATTGCTCAGGTTATTGGAAGTTAAATATAATGAGGTCAACTCCTTCCAATCTTTGACAAATGAATAATCAGGTAAATGAGATTTTTTCAAGCTGAGAAACCGAATATGCCGAACAGAACTCCACAGTGAGTCTGGCAGAAGAAAAATAGGACAAAAATCAAGCGAAAGACCTGTGACCTGGTTGGTCTTATCTACAGAGTATCCTCGTCTACCTTTTTTAGGAGAGGATGGACTGTGGATATCTAATGGTCTAATCCCCGGGAACGATTCTGTATAAAATACTGGAATACTCAGTTCGTTTTCAGGAGTTTCAACCAGTGGAAATCCGAATATCTTTTCGATTTCCCTGATGGCTTCGGGTTTTTCTTTCATGCTAGGGGGGATATGAGAGCGAATTTAGAGTTTTTATGGATTAGTCCTCTCCGAAAAGTCATTTTTGAGACACATTGCCACAACCATCAATCTATTGCTCCTGCAATTCGACCCCTTCCCGCCAGAGCCATCAATAGCGAGGAAGGATAAAAATAAGCTTTTATATTTGTAATATAAACACAAACATAATGGTATCATGATCCTTAAATCGAACATTGAATTGGCTGTCAATGAAAGATGAGATCGGAACGATGGACCTCCCGATCCACGTCATGCATGCCTGTGAATGGCTTCTTCCGGAATCTGGATTTTCTGACTCTTAATAAATTCTGTAAATTTGCATAAATTGCATTTTTATTTAACGTACTAAATTGTTCACCATGAAAAGATCACTTGTATTTGCATTCCTCCTGCTTGCCTTTTATGCATGTAAAAAGGATGAAACTCCCTCTTCCAATGAAAACCAAACTGTTGCGCAGATCGTGGTTACATCCGATATTCATTATGGAACAGCGAGGATATTCAGAGGTGCAATGGTTAATGCAGACGTCGTAAACAAGGAGTTTGTAAAGCAAATCAACCGTGTGCCGGCATCCTCTTTCCCCAGCGACGGGGGCTTGAATGCAGGCAAGCAGGTAGGGGCGATCGACGAACTCATCATAACCGGCGATATCACCTCCAAGCAGAAAGTCGGTCCGCCTTTAATTCAATCCGCAACGCTTTCATGGGGGCAGTTCAATGAAGGTTTCATGAAGGGCATCACCCTCAAAAATGGGGCAAGCCAGAATGCCGGTTTATGGTTCACCCCCGGCAATCATGATGTAACCAACGCCATAGGCGGATGGTATCCCATGAATCCGCTCACCGATCCCGATGCGATGGTGAACATCTACAATATAATGCTTGCTCCTGCAAATCCCCTTTCGAATTCAACCTACAATTACACAACCGATAAAATCAATTATTCAAAGGATATCGCAGGCGTTCATTGCATGTTCGTCAATATGTGGCCCGATTCGGTTGCCAGAATATGGATGGAAAACGATTTGTCGAAAGTGAGTTCCACCACGCCGGTTATTCTGTTCACCCACGACGAACCCGACATTGAAGCAGCACATCTTACCAACCCCAACGGAAATCATACCATCAATGCAATTGACAAGTTCGAGAATGTTGTGGCTGAGGTTTGCAAGGACGGAGCAACATATCAGGTTTCTTCAACCATAGAACAGAGGAATTTCGTGACATTCCTTCAGGCGCACAAGAATGTCAAGGCCTATTTTCACGGGAATAGCAACTACAACCAGTTCTACACTTACAAAGGTCCCGATAGCGCCATCAGCCTGAATGTTTTCAGGATCGACTCGCCAATGAAAGGAATGATATCGGGTACGGAAGCCCCCGACGGGATCGGCGATGAGACAAAGCTGTCATTCCAGGTCATCGTTATTGACGGAGCCTCCAAAAAACTCACTGTGAGGGAATGTCTGTGGAATACGGCTGGCGCTGCCTCACCCCTGGTGTGGGGAACAAGCTTGACAATCTCGTTGAATTAGTTGGCAAAAGCGCTTGCATTGACCTCCTTCAGTACTGGTGAGGAGTACTAAGTAATTATACTCGAAACGGGATAAAACTAATGAATCCAATATATCTTGATTACAATGCAACCACGCCGGTTGATCCGTTGGCGTTTGCCGAAATGAAACCATTTCTTGAAAATTATTTCGGCAATCCGTCGAGTATCCACGAATTTGGATTGATTACAAAACGCGCAGTTGAAAAAGCGAGGAGCCAGGTTTCCCGGCTGTTGAATGCCAATCCCGATGAAATTGTGTTTACCGGCGGAGGCACTGAATCGAATAACATGGCGCTTAAAGGTGTTGCTTTTGCTTTGCGTTCAAAGGGAAATCACATCATTACAAGCGTTGTTGAACATCCTGCCGTACTTGAAGTTTGCCATTATCTCGAAAACAATGGTTTTCAGGTTACTTACCTTGATGTTGATGAAACCGGAATGGTTGATCCGCAGGCAGTGATGAACGCCATTACCCCTAAAACCATTCTCATATCAATTATGCACGCCAACAATGAAGTTGGGACTATTCAGCCGGTTGAGGAAATCGGGAAAATTGCCAGGTCATATAACATCCTCTTTCATACGGATGCAGCGCAATCGGTTGGAAAAATTCCGGTGAATGTTGAAGCGATTCATGCAGATCTTCTTTCGGTGGCAGGACACAAGTTATACGCCCCCAAAGGTATCGGCGTCCTATTTATCAGGCGAGGCGTTAAACTTGAAAAGCTCATTCATGGAGCCAACCATGAGTCGAACCTCCGCGCCGGAACCGAAAATGTATCGCATATTGTGGGGTTGGGAGCCGCTGCCGACCTGATTCAATTTGATTCGAATGGCAGGTTTATTCATTTCGGTGAAATTAGTGAAATTGAGAAATTGAGAAATACGCTGTTTAATGGAATCATTAATGAAATCCCTGAAATCAGGTTAAACGGACATCCCGATCTTCGTTTGCCAAATACAGCCAGCATCGGTTTCCCCGGAACGGATGCAACTTTTTTTTTGAACGGGATGAGGGAAATTGCCGCCTCTGCCGGCGCTGCGTGTCATTCCGACAGAGATGATATTTCCGCAGTACTGGTTGCAATGCATGTCCCACTGATGTATGCGATTGGAACCATTCGTTTTTCTGTTGGCAGAATGACCATCTGCGAAGAGATAGACAGAGCTATTCCAATTATTGTGAACGCTTACCGGAAATTGAAGGGAAGACCGGTCGCTATTGGTTTTAAAGAACTTATTTCTGAAAATCCTGCCAATGATTTATCGGCAGAAATAGCGCCATCGCTCCAAAACGTTGTTTATGGCGCGAATGAATATAAGAACCCTTACGTCGCTGAAAATTCAAAATCTGAAATCCGAAATCCGAAATCAGAAATCAGAAATCAGAAATCAGAAATCAGAAATCAGAAATCAGAAATCCGGTTAACTGAATTCACGCACGCACTCGGCTGCGCCTGCAAGATCAGACCGCAATTGTTGGAAAAGATTCTAAAACAGTTGCCGCGTAAGTCAGGCGCAAACGTTCTGATTGGTTATGAAACATCGGATGATGCTGCGGTTTATGCCGTTGACCGGGAAAGGGCAATTGTTCAAACCGTTGATTTTATTCCTCCAATCGTTGACGATCCTTATATGTTCGGGGCAATAGCGGCAGCAAACGCCATCAGCGATGTTTATGCCATGGGCGGAACTCCTGCGTTTGCTCTGAGTATCGTTGGTTTTCCCGACCGGCTTTTGCCGCTTGAAACCCTCGGAGAAATTCTCAGGGGCGCATCCGATAAAGCAGCCGAGGCTGGAATTGAAATTATCGGAGGTCATACTATCGAAGATCAGGAACCCAAATTCGGGCTGGTCGTGACCGGTTTTATTCACCCGGATAAAATACTTCGTAATTCAACCGCTAAGGTTGGCGATGTTCTCATCCTTACAAAACCTATTGGAACGGGGATCATAATGACCGCCATGAAACGCGGACTTACCGAGCCTGCAGAGGTTGATGAAGCTATCGGGGTAATGGCTGAACTGAACAGGAAACCCGCAGAGATCATGCAGCAATTCCCTGTTAATGCCTGTACTGATGTTACCGGATTTGGGTTGACGGGACATCTGAAAGAGATGGTAAAAGGCTCCGGGGTTTCCGCTACGATCTATGCCAACCAGGTTCCGCTGATCAGTTCGGTTATGAAACATGCGTCTGGAGGAACAATTCCCGGAGGGACAAAGAATAACCTTGAATTTGTTGGCGATGTGATTAAATGGGCGCCTGAAGTTACGGAGTTGATGAAGGTTGTTTTATGCGACGCCCAGACTTCGGGCGGGTTGCTGATCTCGCTGCCGGAAGCTTTTGGCGAGGAATTTATCGGGCGGCTGAGAGAGGCAGGCGTTACGAAAGCTGTAATAATTGGGAAAATTGTGGAAGGCAATGGGAAAATTGTTTGTTTTGTTTAAGAAATGAAACTTTCATGACTATTCAATCTTGACACACAGGAGTATGATTATTTGACGCACATTCAGAGCTGGTTATATTTTATCTGCTCTTTCCTTAATTTTCCCTTTTTTACTGGTATTATTGCACTCAATCGGAAACGAACTATAACCAGATGAAACCAAAAACTACCATCATTTTTCAAACCCTTCTTCTCAGCATGTCATTGACCTGGAATCCACTCTCAGCTCAGGAGCGCAGCTCTACCTGCTGGCCAGGGTTCCGCGGCGATCCGCAACTTACAGGATTTTCGGCTGCAACGGTTAAACCGCCATTGAAACTTTTATGGACATATAAAACCGGCGATGCTATAAAATCCTCAGCCGTTGTTTGCAACGGAATGATCTATATCGGATCCAACGATGGATTTCTGTATGCACTAAATAATGCTGGACAACTTGTCTGGAAATTCAACGCCGGGAACAGCGTTGAATCGTCGCCTCTCCTCGCCGGTTCCTCTGTAATCTTTGGAACTCTCGAAGGAATTATCTTTTCCCTCGACGCCAAAACTGGAAAGGAAAACTGGAAATATGCTACCGATGGACAGGTTTCAGGTGCGCCAAACCTCCTGATGGGAAAAAATGACGGCTCTTTCGATATCCTGGTTGGCAGTTACGACTTCAACCTTCACTGCATTGTTGGCACAACAGGAAAATCGAGATGGAAGTTTGAAACGGCAAACTTTATCAACGGAACGCCCGCGCTTTTCGGAAAAATTGCTATCTTCGGCGGATGCGACGGCAACCTCTACCTGGTGAATACTACAAACGGCCAATTAATTGAAAAGATTGACATTGGAACCTATATGGCGTCGTCGCCGGCTATCGGCAGAAACCGCGTTTACTTCGGCAATTACGACGGCGAATTTTTCTGTTTCGACCTCAGAAAGAAAAAAATGATTTGGAAAACCGGCGGCGGCGGACCTTTTCTCTCATCTCCGGCTGTTGCCGGCAACAAGGTTATCATTGGTTCACAGAATAAAACAGTTTATTGCTTCGACGCCTCAACCGGAACTATTATCTGGAAATACAAAGCTCTTGGAAAAGTGGACGCTTCGCCAGTCATCTCAGGAAATCAGGTTGTTATGGCTTCAGCCGATGGCAGAATACGCATTCTTGATTTGGCGACAGGATCAGAAATATGGAGTTATGAAATCGGTTCGCCGGTTTACAGCACGCCGGCGGTGACTTCGGCGGGAATCATGGTGGGAGCTGCGGATGGAAATATTTATATGTTTGGAAAGTAATTATCTCTCTGAATTTTTGACGATTATCAGAAAATAAATTGAACGATAAAATATGAAAACAAAAAATTTGATCTGGATTTCATTTATATGGACATTGCTTATTATCTCTTCTTATGCCTGGAATTATCATCTGGTAGTATCCAATACAATAAAAGTAGTTGAGAACAAAGCCAGATCGTTTTTTGACCAGATTCTGGTTACCCGCGCATGGAATTCGTCGCATGGCGGTTTGTATGTGCCGGTAACTGAAATAACTCAGCCCAATCCCTGGTTAAAAGATTCGTTGAGGGATGTTACAACACTGAATGGAATGAAACTTACAAAAATCAACCCGGCATATATGACCCGGCAAATTGCTGAAATCAACAAGTCGGAAAACGATCTCCAGTTTCATATTACCAGTTTAAATCCGATACGTCCGGCAAACAGAGCCGATAAATGGGAAACCAAAGCGCTGAAATCATTCAGGAATGACAAAGACGAATTACTTGAATTAATCAAGGTTGATTCTGTGTCGGAGTTTCGCTTTATGGCGCCTTTGATTACAACAAAAAGTTGCCTGAAATGTCATGCGGTTCAAGGTTACAAGCTGGGCGACATACGGGGAGGTATCAGCATCTCCTTCCCATCCCTGATTTATAACGAATCGCAGCAACTACAACTCCTGCATTTGTTTTTTGCCCATGTTCTTATTTTACTGGTTGGGCTTTTTGGAATTTTTCTCTATTTCAGAATGTCAAGTAAACTATTTGCCATTATCGCTCAGAAAAACGAGAAGCTCGAAGCCGATGGGATTCTGCTGCGCCAGTCAAACCAGAAATTACGCGAAAGCCTCGAACGTAACCGGGCTACGGTAGCCGCCATGCCCGACATCTTTTTTTCGATTAGTCGCGACGGGTATTTCATTAATTGTCAGGGAAGCGATGCCACGCTTTTATTAATCTCAAAGGATGAATTTGTTGGTAAAACATTACATGATGTCCTACCGTCAAATATTGCCGAAAAAGGAATGGTCGCAATTGCAAAAGCAATCGAAACTGCCGATTTACAGGTTATCGAATACGAACTTGAGTTCCCGACAGGCAGGAAATGGTTCGAATTGCGAATTGTCAGCTCCTCGCAAAATGAAGTTCTGGCAATTTCACGCGATATAACCCTGCGCAAATTGGCTGAGGAGGAAATCAAAATGAAAAATGAAGAACTTCTTAAACTTAATGCCGAAAAAGATAAATTCTTCTCCATCATCGCCCACGACCTGCGCAGCCCGTTTAATAGCTTCCTCGGATTAACTAAAATAATGGCTGAAGAATTGCCAAGTCTTTCAATGGATGAAATACAAAAAATTGCCGTAAATATGCGCAATTCCGCGTCCAACCTGTTCCAGCTTCTCGAAAACCTGCTGCAATGGGCGATGATAAGGCAGGGATTATTTCCAGAAAATCTGAATATAATTCAATTGCGACCCATTGTTTACAACATTATTGCCATGAATACGGATGCTATTCAATCCAAAAATATTTTAGTTTCATTTGATATTCCGGATGATGTTGCTGTTGTTGCCAACAGGAATATGCTTCAGACAGCGCTCAGAAATCTCATTTCAAATGCTGTGAAATTTACGGCAAAAGAAGGAAAAATAAGTCTTTCGGCAAAAAAAGCCAACGATAAAACCATTGAAATTTCCATTCAGGATTCCGGCATAGGAATGAACCCTGAAATGGTAGAAAATTTATTCCGGCTCGATGTTCAAACGTCCAGAACCGGAACCGAGGGCGAGCCAAGTTCAGGACTTGGACTGTTGCTATGCAAAGAATTTATTGAAAAAATGGGTGGAAGAATTTGGATTGAAAGTGAAGCGGGGAGGGGAAGCACCTTTTCTTTCTCATTACCATCCAACCTAAACGATAAAATTGATAAACCCAATAACTCAAGTTTCGGGGTTGAAAAATCAATAATTTAAACAAAGAGCATAGAAAACAGAAAATGGGCATCTGATAACTTAGAATGTCCCGCATTACCTCTTATCTTTGTCGATAGAATCAAACTCATGAAGTTTATCGATGAAGGATAATATCCACTTGATTACCAGGTTTAATGTATTCATGATTAGTGTTTTATTGATCATGAATACAGCCTGTGAATTCAGGAAACCCAAGCCGGAAAATGCATCAGGCTTGCAGGATCTCAAATCCAAAGCGACCTCTTTGCTCAAAAAAAGTCCCGACAGCGCTCTGTTTTACACTGATTCGGCGATCCGGCTGGCAAAGAAACAACGTTTGAACGATACCATTGTCATTGACTTTCTGCAACTCAAAGCAAAAGTCTTCATAAAAATGGGGATTTTCGATTCGGCCAGTGTCAATCTCGAAAAAGCACGTTCGCTGGCGATTTTTTCTTCCAACACGCAGGCACAGGTGTCGATCGACATTCATTTGGGGAGCCTGATGCTCGATAATGGAAACCTTCGTTCCTCTGAAAAATATCTTTGGGAGGCTGTTGAAATTTTAGACCAGGGTCAGGATCAGGATAAAAAAGGAGAAGCATATAACCTTTATGGGAGCCTGCTGGCCGACAGAGGCGATATATTAAAATCGCAGCAATACCTCTTCAAGGCCTTTGCCTGTTTTGAGAACGGGGATGAATTCTCAACCATCAGCCGGATCTGCAATAATATTGCCAGCAATTACAAGGCCCAAGGGAGCAGAAATGAGGCGTTGTCATATTACCGGAAAGCCCTTGATTATGCAATTAAAGCAAAGGATACCATGAATATCTCTTCGGCATACAACAACATCGGAATATTCTATCGGACCAGCCAGCCCGACAGTGCGCTGATATTTTACAAAAGATCGCTTTCTCTGCTGTATCCCGGTGAGAAGAGCCTGATGGAGATCATCACCCGTTATAACATTGCCAACCTCTATTTCGACCAAAAGGAATACGAAACGGCGAAAGCCGATTATTTACATCTTCTGGAGGTCTGCCGGAAAGGAAAAAATGTAGGAGGTGTTGCAAGGATCAATATCAGTTTGGCGGCCTATTACTCGAAGAATGACCGCTACCCTGAAGCAAAGAGATACCTGACCGACGCCATCGCCCTCTCCGATTCAATCGGGGATAAAAGGATACACAACTATGCCTTAAACGAATTAAAGGATCTTTACATCAAGACGAAAGATTATAAATATGCGCTTGATCTTACATTGATGATCAAGAAAAATGGCGATTCCACGCTGGTCGCCGAAAAGCGTGCCGCCGTGCATGAAATCGAACTTCTCTACGAATCAGAGAAAAAAGATGCCGAAAATGCCCGGCTGAAATACGAGGTCAGCAGTCAGCAGACCGCCCTCAAGTACCGCATGGTGATCATTCTTCTCTTCATCCTCTCAACCATAGTGATGTTGTTTTTGATTCGAATACTGACAAAGCTCAACAAACAAAGGAGCCTTGCCTACCAACAGCTGGTAAACAAATACAAGCTGGAAAGCGAATTAGGAGATACAGGCCAGCAACCGATTGCAGGAGCAGCTTATAGAATATTACGTGGTCGACAAGCCCTTTCTGGATCCGAAATTAAAAGTGGCCGATGTAGCCGAAAAGTTGAACTGTTCGCAAAAAGCGATTTCCGCTGCTCTGAAAGGATATACGGATACCAGTTTCAATGCCTTTACCAACCGGTTCAGGGTCGATGCAGCGATTGCCATGATGGATGAAGCATCCTATGCCAATTATAAGATTGAGGCCATTGCCCGGGAATCGGGGTTTGGCTCCAAAACCAATTTCTACGCCACTTTCGAATCTTTTACCGGTGTGAAGCCTCATTACTACCGGAGCTATCACGCCAGCCAGGTCGCCGAATAGGCGCTATTAAAACGACCTTTTTCGCCAGACACCACCCCGGCGAGCAGCGAAAATATTCCCCCCAAACACCCCCTCCTTCCTCCTGAAAATCAGTCGAGTTCAGAATTCGGCAACCGTTTTGGCGAAATATGGGACTTGTATATTTTGCATAACCGCTTTTTACGCTATTCTTTTGCAGGTTTTATTGGTATCGACATTATTCAATCTATTCAGTAATTCCATTTAAATCTTCCCACAAATGAGAAAACAAGTTACCACTAAGCCATTTTACCGGAAACAATTTGTAGGCTTCCTGCGAATTATTGTCATCGTTACGCTTCTCCTGCAGGTAACAGGTATGGTAAAAGCCCAGGCGCCCACCATCACCTCCTTTATCCCCAATGCCGGCCCGGTGGGAACGCTGGTAACCATTACCGGCACCAACCTCGGGTCACAAACAGCCTTTACCATTGGCGGGGTTAACGCCATTCAGGTTTCCAACAACGGCGCCACCCTGGTGGGGATGGTGATGCCGGGGGCTGCCACAGGCTCCGTATCTGTTACTACAGGAGGCGGTACGGTGATTGCTGCCGGCAGCTTTACGGTTACCGCCACCCCTTATCCTTCTGTTCAGCAAGGAGATAAACTTGTTGGCACCGGCACGGTGGGCGCTGCAGGCCTGGGATACTCAGTGGCTGTTTCAGCCGACGGAAATACGGCAATTATTGGAGGGTATAGTGACAATTCCGGGCAGGGAGCTGCGTGGATATATACCCGTTCAGGCAACACCTGGAGCCAGCAGGGCGATAAGCTTGTTGGTGCCGGGAATACGGGTGCTGCCAGGCAGGGCACTTCAGTAGCTATTTCAGCCGATGGTAATACGGCCATAGTGGGAGGCTCAAATGATAATTCCGGGTTGGGAGCCGTGTGGGTATTTACCCGTTCGGGTACAACCTGGAGCCAGCAGGGCAGTAAACTCGTTGGCACCGGAAATGCGGGTAATTCCCAGCAAGGTTGTTCAGTAGCTGTTTCGGCCGATGGAAATACCGCAATTATAGGAGGAATGAATGACAATTCCCAGGTTGGCGCCGCATGGGTGTTTACCCGTTCGGGAAACAACTGGAGCCAGCAAGGGAACAAACTGAGTGGCGCCGGTGCTGTAAACGTTGGATTTGCTCATGTAAGACAAGGCTTATCAGTTTCCCTTTCATCTGATGGAAATACAGCCATTGTAGGAGGACCGTATGATAATGATGGTGCTGGAGCTGCGTGGATTTTTACCCGTACGGGAGAGATCTGGAGCCAGCAGGGCAGTAAGTTGTATGCGCCAACTGATAACGGTGGAGAAGGAGAAGGCCGTTCAGTAGCCCTTTCAGCCGACGGCAATACTGCCATGGTGGGGGGAATCTATTATACGGATCCTTCTACTTATGATTCACCGGGAGCTGCCTGGGTGTTTACCCGTTTGGGAGGTGCATGGAGCCAGCAGGCGGGACCACTTACAGGCACCGGATATGTTGGTATGTCCTGGCAGGGACAATCAGTAGGCCTCTCAGCCGATGGCAATACGGCAATTATTGGAGGAAATAGTGACAATTCCGATTTTGGAGCCACATGGGTGTTTACCCGTTCGGGAAGTACATGGACACAACAGGGAGCAAAACTCGTAGGTACCGGTTCCACGGGTGTAGCAAGTCAGGGATATTCGGCAGCGCTCTCTGCCGATGGGAAAACGGTTATCGTTGGAGGCCTTAATGATAATAACTTTATGGGGGCTGCATGGGTGTTCGGTATCAGCGCAGTAACCTGGACCGGCGCCGTTTCCAGCGACTGGAACACAGCGGGCAACTGGAGCAACAACGCGGTTCCCGGAACAACTTTCGATATGATCATCGCAAATACTGCAAATTCCCCGGTCATCAGTCAGGGCACTGGAACCCCTGCAGAATGCCACAACCTCACCATCAACTCAGGCGCCGTTCTCACAATCGGTGCGGGCAAGGCGCTTACCGTTAACGGCGACATCATCAGCTACGCCGGCAATAGCGGGCTGGTCATCCAGAGCGATGCTACGGGCACAGGCTCCCTCTTACACAATACTGTGGAAGTTCCTGCCACTTTGAACCGCTATATTACCGGCAGCGCCATACTTACCGACTACAAGTACCACCTTGTATCAGTTCCGCTCGTGCCTGCCAGCACTTCCACCGCCAACCTGTTCCTGGGATCTTATCTGTACGATTTCAATGTGGGAACCAATGCCTGGAATAGCCTGGGTACCTCCACCAACACCGTGCTGGATGAAACCAAAGGCTATATGCTCTATTACCCCGGAGCCTCAACAACCTATTCCTTCGGTGGCAACATGAATGCCGGTTCATTTACCCCCGCAGTGATCAACGCCGGCAGCGGTTTCAACCTCGTTCCGAACCCCTACCCGTCGGCTATTGACTGGGACGATGCGGACTGGACTAAAACCAACATCGGTGGCTCCATTTGGATCTGGTCGGCAACCAACGGCAATTACGCCGCTTACAATACCGTTTCGGGTGGTACCAACAACGGCACGAAGTACATCCCGGCAGAACAGGCCTTCTTCGTGCAAGCCACAGGCGCCGCCCCGGCGCTGGTGATGAACGACCAGATACGCGTACACAACAGCCAGGCCTTCTGGAAATCGGCGACAAACCTCCCCGACCGCCTGAGTATTAAGGTGGCGAGCAACGGCTACTCCGATGAAGCCGTGGTGCGGTTCGACGACGAAGCCACCCTGTATGCAGACCCCCAATCCGATGCAGCAAAGATGCCCGGCCTTGACAGCGCCCCGCAACTCTACACCCTGACCACCGATAATAAGCAGCTTTCCATCAACAGCCTGCCCCATTCAAACAGTTCGGTAACTGTTCCCCTGAACTTCGAACTCAAGGCCGACAAATCAGCCACGCTTACCATATCAGGGGTGGAAAACTTCAGTCCAGGTGCAACAATTTACCTTGAAGACAAACTTACCAACACCACCATCAACCTGAGAAAGCAGGGCGTATACACATTCAGCCATCTGCAGGCCAATGCCGCAGGCCGTTTCGAGCTTCGCTTTAACGGCGCTACCGGCGCTGACGATCTGAATGCCGGATACATCAGGATATGGGCCGGTGACCAGGCGGTCAACATTTCGGCGCCTGCCCTGACAGGCAAGAATGCCCTCGTTGAAATTATCAGTCTGTCGGGACAGTCGGTCTTCAGCCGGCAGATGACCCTGGGCGATTTGACTAAGGTTCCTGTGAACCTTAGCGGCATTTACATCATCAGGGTGACCTCTTCAGATGAAACGCTGGTAACAAAAGCAATCTTCAAATAATCACGCAGATAACTCAAAAATAACACGATATGAAAAAAATCATTCTGATACTTTCATTTTTTACCATCACTATTACAGGATTGGTTGCCCAGGCGCCTCCCCCACCACCTTCCGATGCCACAAATGGCGGCACGAACGGCCCCGTCGGCGGACCGCTGGACGCCCCCATCGATGGGGGCCTTACGGTTTTTCTCACCTTTGCAGCAGCGTGTGCGGCATGGCAATGGAGAAAGAGTAAAAAATTAACGCATAGTGAAATCATCATGCCATAGGTTTCACATTCATTTATTCTTAGCACATGACAATTTTTTATCTACCTGAATATCAAATAAATATGTTAATGGCTTGGTAGTATGGGTTGTGAAAAAATGTAATTAAAGTCTTGGTAATCATCAAATTAGGTAATTCTCTCACAAACGCCTGATTTTTATGAAAACCAAGGCTTTGAACAAAAATAATGAATTAGTTGACATCTTCCAGCACCGTTTAGGCTGGAATAAATCAATGATAAAGTTCATTGTTTCATTCATCATCGCATTATGCAATGTACAAACAGTTTGCTTTAATTACTCAAGTTTCGGGGTTGAAAAATCAATAATTTAAACAAAATACGTATGTTGACAAGATATTCGTAACATTTCAATAAAAAGAGTGGAGCGATCCCTTTATTTGATTATATTTGAATTAGTTAGACACAAATAAATCAAAAGGGATGACTCCACAAACCAAATGTACAAAAAGTATTCATGAGCTGCAATATTTTTTAAAGGATGAGAAGCAAAAAGGGTATTCCATTGTTGGATTATTCAAGCACTTTAAAAGCTGAGCAAGGGTTGAGTATTTGCTGTATATGGTCGCAGGGCTGTCATTGATCCTGGTTTTATGCCATGCAAGCACAATCTCTCTGGTAATGGCAGGTTCAAGAACATTATTCTGTAGGAAAAATTGGTCTATTTCATGTAGAATCCATTTTCCCCGGAGATACACTGAACAAAGCTGATCTCGTTTTTCTCCCAGTCAATGAGGCGAAAGGGTATCTCCGGCTTGGGAAATGCCAATCAAACGATTTTGATGCACAGATTGCAGATATCTCGATCATCATGATCACATACATGATGTTGAGTCTCAAAAAACGATTCCAGGCTTACGACACATTCGGTGGTGTATTCAGGGATGTACAGCATGAGATGATCGAAGATACGCTGGCGGAAAAACTATTTGGGCTATTCGTGGAATTGGTTTCATCAATCTTATGCAGACTTGAAATAAACCCGGTAGATTTTATTCGAATTATGCTTGAAGAAAATATTCTGAGTGAATCGATAATTGACATTCTTGCAAAAGAGATGGAGGAGAAAAACATCCGGAAAGCCTCATGAATATAGAGAAATAATGATTAAAATCTAATCCCGAAACTTGAGCCAATTATAACTTACCAGCATAAATCAAAAGAGGAGCTTATGGTTTTTTAGAATATCTTTACACAATCAGAAAATATTTGGCAATGAAGCCTCAAACTTCTATTCAGGAAACACTTTTTCAGTCAATCAAAAGCAGGTTGGCGCCGAATATCTCATTTGTCCACGATCTCTCCGAACTTCTTGGAATAAGCTACGACAGCGCCTACCGACGGATTCGCGGAGAAAAGGAGCTATCTCTCGATGAATTGAAAACCATCTGCTTTCACTATTCTGTTTCGGTTGACGCGCTTTTCAATTTCAAAAGCAATCATGTAATTTTCAACGCCCTTGCCATTGGCGAAGATGGGCTTGATATTGAAAAATGGCTTCAGTCGCTTTTAATGGCAATTAAAAAGATATATGCTGCAAAAGAGCGGGAGATCATTTATGCCGCCAAGGATATTCCGGTTTTTTATTATTTCGAATTCCCGGAAATTGCCGCCTTCAAAATCTATTTCTGGAACAAGGCGCTGATCCCTGCAAGCGGTTACGAAAATAAAATGCTTTCGCTCGACGCGCCTGAAAGTCTTTATGAAACCGGACGACAATTGCTTTCGCAATATCTTAAAATACCAACCATCGAAATCTGGAGCGAAGAGACTATTTCCAGCGTACTGCGACAAATTGAATATTGCTTTTTATCCGGGTTTTTCGTTCGGGTTGATGATGTATTCAGGCTTTGCGACGTATTGGACGCCTGGCTTAATCATGTGCAAAGTCAAGCCGAATATGGCTTTCAGTATATGCTCGGAAATAAGCCCGAAGGGATTGAAAATAACTACAAACTGTTTCACAACGAAGTATTGGTAACCGATAATACCATTCTCGTAAAAGCCGACGGGCAAAAGACTTCCTATAATACATATAATGTCATTAACCAGTTGATTACAACAAACCCGGTTTTTTGTAACCAGGTTGAAAACTCTCTCCGCAATCTGATGCAGAAATCAACAATGATCAGCGGGACTTCCGCAAAGGAGCGTTACCGGTTTTTCAATATTCTGCATGAAAAGGTCAAAAGCCTTAGATACCGTATCGAACGGATGGGCTAACCCGATTTCTGTTTTAACAGATATCTCCGGTTAAAAACAAAGCCAACTAACAGCAAAGCTTCGCCAATCATGTCGGTTCCAAAAGGCGGTCTTCCTGGTGTGTGAACGCTTACTATCATTATGGCATAAAGCGTACACAGCATTGAAATGGTTCCAAGAGTCAGGATTAACAATGGAATCCATGAAAGTTTGTTCACCTGTAGTTTGTATTGAAGAAAGATAATGGCAACCGCCGTTGCTATAAATCCTCCTGAAATAGCCCTCATAAAAGCCAGAAATAAAAATTGAGTTGCCGGTTCAACTTTTCCCCATTCCAGGGAAATGGCTTCACTATGGTAGGGCATAAAACTGTTTCTCAAAAGATATACCAATCCGAAGCCAAGTAGAATTATCGCCGCAGTATAGGTAGTTAACCTGCCGATTGTATTTTTCATGGGATTCATTTTAAAAATTCTTAAACTTCATTATTGAGCCCACTCCGAAAAGTCATTTTTTTTGCCACGTTGCTACAATCATCACGTTATTGCCCCTGACTTTAGACCCCTTCCCCCCGGCCCCCTTCCCCAAAAAGGGAAGGGGGAGTCCCGTGCTAATATGCAATAGCTCTGTTAATCATGGTATTATGCTGATTAGCACGTTACTCCCCTCCCTTCTTTGGGGTGGGGTTGGGGGTGGGGTCCAATGTAGGATTATATGACAAATAGCAGTTTATTTATTTTATTGACTTTTCGGAGTGGGTTCAAATCTGGAATCTGAAATCTGAAATCTGAAAGTAAATCATCCTATTTTACATTTATTCGGATTCCCTCCGAATGAGCCGCAAATTCCGGCGCGTACATGCACTGGATTGAGGTAATTCCGTTGGAATAATCCCCTGCGGCATTTACTTTCAAACCATACTCAAACACGTAAGTTCCCTTTGGAAGGTAATCGAAAAAGAAGTTAGTCGCCACATTGGTTGTACTCTGGTAATATCCGAGTCCATCCTGATAACGATACCCCGATAACCCGGCATCCACTCCATTTTTGGCGAGAGGGTTGGGGGTGGGGTTTGGCTCCAATCCGCTTGCCCGCATATCCTTCATCTGCACAAACTCCAAATCCCGGTCAACCGTTAAAACAATTCTGACAACAAGTTTATCTCCAATTTTAACCATCCCGTGATTTTCGTCCCTCGTCCCTCGTCCCTCGTCCCTCGTCCCTCGTCCTTCGTCCTTCGTAATCACTTCCAACTGAGGTCCCGATGGCGTATTCACCTCCACAAACAATTTCTTTTCGAGATGCAGCGGCGTTGAAGCCTGTGTTATCTTGTCAAGGTTTTCAAAATATTGCCAGTAAACCGCTCCCCATGCTACGCCTTGCCCCGACTTTGAAACGGTGATTTTTCCCATTTCTGGTTTGATCTCATTTCCCATCCAGGATACCTGGAAATAACCTGTTCCCGCCTCTTTTTTAACATCTGTGAGGTTGTCGGAATCAATTTTTTCTTTCCCAAGAGTGATGGTTACGTTGCCATTGCCTGCCTCCATTCCCGAATCAAGAAGATCGGTTCCGTGGAGGAGCAGCGCGTAACATGCCTCCAAAGTAGCCCGTGATGACCGCCATGACTGCGTTTGCTTTTGTTTCAGCAACCAGATTTTCATCTCTTCCACTGATTGTTCATCGCGTAAAACCTCGTCGTAAGCTTCGATCATCAGCGTTTGTGTTTCAATGGGAGCCTGATACCAGTAAAAACCCTGATCCGACGCCCAGTACATGCCCATTTCGTCGGAATGAAGCGCTTTTTCCGATTGCGATTTCAAAATCAAAGCCGGTATCTCAGTATTTCCAAGCCGGTGCAATGCGAGGGCAATCATCCCCTGCATATAGCGATCCTGCTGCAACCAGCTTTTCTGACACTGGGTTTTAAAATACTCAAAAGCCTCATTGAATTCTTTTCCGGGGTCGGGAATCTGAAACCCGGCGTCGTTCATAAAAAAGCTGCGGGCATAAAAATATTGAATCTGAGTCGCCCCCACATGATTGTTTTTCTTCCAGTTCGGATCATATTTTTTAAGGTCATTATAATCATTAACAAGTTGTTTGTCGAGATAACTGATAGCTTTAAGCGTCATTTTCCGGGTCAAAGGATCGTCTGTAATTTTTTTAATTCCGAGATGATACAGCTTGCCAAATCCGGTGACAATGGCTTGGGTGGTATAGCGGTTTTCACGCATACCCGGCATCCATGCC
>JAPLDO010000180.1 GCA_026391715.1 Bacteroidota bacterium | reverse complement strand
ACAGGTAATGGTAACGATACCATCAATATCTCATTTTCTGCCGTCGCCACCAACGGAATGCTTACAGTTACAGGTAAAAACGACTGCGGCGACGGACCTGTTTCCGCGCCTCTCGCCATTTCGGTAAACCCGCTGCCGGTGGTAAGTTACAATTTCTGTAACGACCCTGTTACAACTCTTAATGCAAAAAGGTTCATCCTCAAGGGGGGAACGCCACTGCTTAAAGGCATACCCGCTCAGGAAGGTTTCAGTACAATAACCGGCGTTATGGGCAATAATCCCATTGAATTGTCGGGCGGAGTTTATTATTTCAATCCGGGTCTTCTTTCAACTTACGAAACCGGCGCTTATCCCATTACCTATACCTATACCAATCAATTCGGATGCACTTCGAGCAGTTCTTCTCATTTTATAACCGTTCTGGCGTCTAATGGCAATTTCCAATGCGGCAACATTCTTACCGACCAGCGTGAAACCCCTCAAAAAACCTACCATACACTTTGGATAGGTTCTCAATGCTGGATGCAGGAAAACCTTCGCTATGGCGCTACTGTTTCTTATAACGACCCTCAGTCGGACAATTGTACTTTTGAACGGTATTGCTTATCGTCCAATCAGGATTGTTCTCAAGGTGGATTATATCAATGGGATGAACTTATGCAATACAATGGCTACGACAAGGCGCAGGGATTCTGCCCACCCGGATGGCACGTCCCCAATGAACTGGAATGGACTAACATGATCAACAGCATTTCAGGCGGCTTGGGGAATGGAGTTGCCGGGTCGTTTATGAAAGATACCAATACCTATAATTCTTTCAGAGGAAAACCTGCCGGGATTTTCTATCTCAATAACCTTCAGGCGTTTACCGGATCATCGCTACGGGCTACATTCTTCTGGACATCAACCAGCAACGCCGTCACTATGCAAGCCGTTGCAAGAGGACTGAATACTATTACGCCAAGTGTTTCCCGGTATGAAGGCGCAAGGGCAAACGCATTCCCTACAAGGTGCGTGAAGGATTAATCCGATCATTTTTACTATTCATGGATAGAAAAGTTTTAATTTTTTTGCTCCTGTTGATTTCTTTGTCGCCGGTAGTCTCACAAACTATTACAATCACAGGCATAACAGAGATTTGCCTTGGCGAAACAACCAATTTGAAGGCGTCTATGGAGGGTACCGGATACGGCACAACCAACTATGTTTTCGAGACTATTGACTATAATACACATCCACCGTTTTCGGGAGGAACTATAATTGATGGTGATTTCACCGGATGTACTTCCAGCGGTCATGATGACTGCTTTGCCCCACCCAATAATGGAGCGCCTCCGGAGGGCTACCCAATCGGATTCACATTCTGCTTTTTTAATCAGCAATATTCAAGGTTCTGGGTGGGTTCAAATGGATGGATCGGATTTACCAATCCCACCGGACAGGGGTGGACAACCTACACGGCAACCACGATTCCCAATCAAGGCTCTGCGACGCCTAAAAATTGCATTTTTGCTCCCTGGCAGGATTGGTATCCCGGGGTAGGTAGCATTGCCAACAATGTTTTTTATTCCACTTCAGGCACAGCCCCCGATCGTAAACTCATTGTTTATTGGCTCGAATGTCCGCTCTTCGGATGCCAGACGAATACAGAAAGCAGGGGAACCTTCATGATCGTGCTAAATGAGCAAAGTAGTGTAATTGAAAATTTTATTCAGAGGAAACCAAATTGCCCGAACAGCGATGAAGGCGCAACACAGGGAGTTCATAACTCTGACGGAACCATCGCTTATACCGCAACTAACAGAAACCTGAATGTGTGGACTGCCGAGAATGAGGGAACGCGCTTCAATCCAAGCGGTATTACCTGGTATAAAGATACTTACCCCGGAGGTACTTTTGTTGGATATGGAGAAAATCTATCGGTATCTCCTATTACTACAACAACCTATTTTGCTGTTGTTGGCACCTGTGATGGCAGCATGGCTATTGATTCAGCAACTGTGACTGTTCATCCAAGGTCATCGCCCACCTTTACAAGCGGCGCAATAACTGCCTGTCAGAATGATACTAAAACCTATACCACCGAAACAGGTGGCAATCATTATAACTGGCAGTTTACAGGTGGAATACTTGTTGCCGGAGGCTCAATCAATGAAAACTGGATAACTATTCAATGGACAGGAACGGTTGGTAATTCCGTTTCAATAAATTACAGAACAACCGATGGTTGTGAAGCGTTGATCCCCACGGTTCTGAATGTTACTATCACGCCTTTCGACTTCCCGGTTATAAATAGTAGCGCCAATGAATATTGCGCAGAAACGGAGGTTACCTTTTCAACACAAGCGGGAAAGACAAATTACACATGGGAGTACCTTTCTTCCGGGGCAGTTCTTATCTCCGG
>JAPLDO010000197.1 GCA_026391715.1 Bacteroidota bacterium | reverse complement strand
GTTGATCTCGTACCGTTCCAGATTTTCTCAGTTTCTTTGGAGCCAAAAGAATTTATCATGCTACCGAATTACAATACTAACGCCAAAGATAATTATTTATTCCGATATATGAAAGCTGTTTCTGACTTAATGCCGGATAACGCCCCGCTTGCAGCCTCAGTGCGGGCTTTAGCAGATTTAATATTCGAATTCCGTTTCCATTTCAATAGCCACAACCAGTTCATTTACCCAGGATGCCCCGCATTGCTCGGCTGCAAGCTCGTTATGTGGGGTTATTTTATTTGGATAGGATTATTTCAATTTGCTTTCACTATCCATTCTTTGATGCAGAATTCTTACAATTAATATCCTATCGTCTTCTATTTGTTTATAATAGACTACATGAGATTTTACTTTTGTTGACTTATATCCTACCTTAATATTATCAATTGATCTTCCCAACTTCGGATTTGAAGCGATGAATTCAATTTCATCAATAATCAAATTATAATATCTGTCCGCTTGTTCAAGTGACCATGTTTCCTTTGTATAGAACCAAATATCTTCCAGATCTTTAACGGCTTCATTTGTAAACCTGAACTTGGTCATGCCTATTTTTGTTTAGAATGAAGCGCTTTAAAATGATTTGTGATGTTGAAATCCTGAGCTATTCCACTTTCTTCACCATGTTCAAGCGCTGATCTTAGCTCCTCAATTTTTCTCTCCTCTTGTTCAAGTAATCTTAACCCTTCTCGAATGACCTCACTGGCTGAGTGATACCTTCCTGATCTTACTTTTTTTGAGATAAAAACCTCAAAATGATCACCTAACATTATTGATGTATTTTTGCTCATAAATTTTGTTTTTACAAAAGTACCAATTATTGGTACCTGAAGCAAGTTTTTTTTATAATCCCACATAACGAATGGATAACCACATAAAGTAATTCTATCTAATTGGATATGAATGGCTTCTTGCGCTCTATGAAAGTCGTTTAATCTCTGTTGCAATTTCTTCAAGGACTTCTATGTTTTTAACTTCCTTTCTGTTTCCTGCTTTTGAAGAAAAGACAATAAATACTTTTCAGCTTATCGCTACCTCCCCACCTCGCTTCCGGAAGGTCTCTGAAACGCCTTCAATCCAAATTCAGGCAGGATAGCAAAAATATGTTCGAAAAGCCTCGATTGAAAAGCCTCGAAATCCGACCAGTCAGGGGGAACATAAAAAGCGTACAATTCAATAGGCAACCCGTTTTCAGTTGCCTGCAAAGTACGAACCATCAATGAAGCGTCCTGGTTCAAATTGTTTATTGTTCGCAAGTGACCGAGAATATGAAGACGAAAAAGTTCCAGATTTGTTGAATCGAGATCAGATGGGGTTGTTTCGGTTACATTGATCCTTTTGGCTTTAAGATTCTCAATCAATTTGTCGTCAACAAACCTGATGGTTGCTACATCAATAAGCACCGAGCGTTTCATACGCCGCCCGCCGGCTTCGCCCATGCTCCGCCAGTTCTGAAAAGAGTCGGAAATCAACGTATAGGTTGGAATACAACTAACCGAGTTATCGAAATTCCGCACCTTAACCGTTACCAGCGAAACATCAATTACAGTTCCGTCGGTGTTGTTTTTCGGCATGGTGATCCAATCGCCGATATGGAGCATGTTGTTGTTCGACAGTTGGACGCCTGCCACAAAGCCGAGAATGCTGTCCTTGAATATCAGCATAATTACTGCCGACATGGCGCCCAACCCTGCCAGGAGCGCCATTGGCGACTGTCCGATCAGGATCGAAATCATGGAAATACCACCCATGATATAAGCAACAATTTTGGCAATCTGAACATATCCTTTTATTGGCTTCGATTCAGCTATATCAAATTCTCCGTAGATGTGATAAACAGCATTAAGAAAAGAGATGACAACCAGCATGATGATAAAAACCATGTACAGATTCAAACCGAGTTCGAGGATTCTGATCGCTTCGGGATACTGTGCAATACTGGTTGCAAGCGATACCTTAAGCACAAGTGGAGGCAGAAGCATTGCAAGTCGGATAAATACTCGTTGGTTATAAAGATGGTCATCCCACTTACTCGCCGATTTCTCCACCAGGCGTTTCAGTATCTTGTTAATAATGATTTTTGCAATATAATAAACAACAATTGATGCTACCAGAATGATAATCAGACTGGAAAAATCGGCGCAATAACCGGCAAGGGTATCATTGAAACCCCAGTGAACAAGGGTTGCCTTAAGTCCTGTGTTAATGGTTTGGGTTGTGATTTCGTGCATAAGAAACTACTTTTACTGTTAATTTTGGTTTTTAAAAATTTATGGCGCAATTACTTTGAGCGACAACGGATTTATTTTCATGATCAGTTCTTTACCCATCAGTTGATGATCCCCGTCAAGATGTATGCTTTTCCCTTTTTTTCGCCTGAGAACAACCTCTTTGGCGCGGATGATCTCAATGTACTTTGTTTGGTCGAACTTTTTAAGAAAAAGAAGCGGAGCAAGGAAAAATGTTTTCCAGTAAGGCATTTTTCCAACAATGCAAACATCAATATAGCCGTCGCTTACACTTGCAGAAGGATCAATTGTAGTATTGTTGCCAAACTGACTTGAATTGGCAAAGCTTACAAGGAGCGCCCGCCGCCTGATAACTTTACCGTCAATTTCGAGGATGTATTGTTTGGGTTTATAGGATTTGTATGAACCTAACGTAATTTTAAGATAAGTTGAGAAACCGCGTTTTCCCGCTACGGCAAATTTTTTGGCAACAGCGGCGTCAAATCCAACGCCGGCAACGTTCACAAAAAGCTGGTCGTTAATAGTGGCAGTGTCTATTTTCCTGATATTTCCTTCATTAATAACATCAATAGCCCGTTTTAAATTCATTGGTATTTTCAGATGGCGCGCCAGTCCGTTTCCCGAACCGGCAGGTAAAATTGCCATGACAGTATTGGTATCAACGAGTCCGGTGGCAATTTCATTCACAGTGCCGTCGCCGCCAACCGCAACAACAACCTCAACGCCCTTCCCAACTGCCTGTTTACTCAGTTCGGTGGCATGACCCTGACTTTTGGTGTAAACAATCTCCGGATTATAAACCGAAACATCTAGCCTCTCGCGAATAAGATTTTCAACCCTGTTTTGTTTTCCAACGCCCGAAACAGGATTGATAATAAACACAATACTTTTAACGGATAGATCAGGGTTCATGGTAAAATGGTGTAACCGACTAATTATCAAGTAACAATCTGTTTTCGATCAACCGGTTATTATATTGTTGAAGATAAGCCTTTATGAAGGTCTCAAGTTCCTTCTGAACCTCTGGTCTTGTTCCTGCCAGGTTTTTTTTCTGCATCAGATCATCGCTTAGATCAAACAATGCAGTAGTGCGAGCGCCATCAAACTCCAGGTAGTACCCATCTTTTATCATTCCATAAATACCGGTTATGTAATGAATTGAAAAAAATGGCGCTGTTCCGGTAGTATCAAACAAATCCGAACCAAAAGCGAGGTAATCCCGGTCATATCCGAGATAGTTAAGTACCGTTGGCATAATATCAGTTTGCTGCGCTAAAAATGTAGATTTGCCTTTCAGATTGCTGCCTGGTTTGAAAAAAAGGAGCGGAATTGCATATTGTCCAACATCCGACTGATAAAACGGGTAATATCCCTCCGAAGTATGATCGGCAGTAATAACGAAAAGGGTATTCTGATACCAGGGCATGCGCTGCGCTGTGTGAAAATATTCGGCAAGGGAATGGTCGGCATACATAACGCTTTGTTGAATTGGCAGTTTTCCTTTTCTGAAAACATTGATATATTTTGCCGGAACGTAATATGGATGGTGCGACGACAGTGAAAACAAAGTTGCCGCAAAAGGCTCTTTGAAACCATTTATTGTATTTGCAGTAAACTGAAAAAACTCCTCATCCCTGATGCCCCATTTTCCGTCGTAGTCCTTCTCGTTGTTGTATTCGCTGCGACCAAAATAGCGATCAAAACCAACCAGTTTCGTGTATGAATCGAATCCCATGGTGCCATTGGTTCCACCGTGAAAAAAAGCGGATGTATATCCTTTGGGTTTTAGCAACCCGGCAATACTCGAATATTTTCCTGAGGCATAACCTGACTGGATAAATGACTCGTTCATCAGCGAAGGTATTCCCGACAAAGCGGCAGGAATACCCTGGATAGATGTTTTTCCATTGGCATAAGCGTCAAAATACAATCCGTAGCGGATCAGGGAATCCATAAAAGGTGTAAACCCCTGGTAACGACCATTCTCCAGCGAACTGTTCAACGATCCGATATGCTCTCTTGAGTAACTCTCCAATATGATAATCATCACATTTAAGCGTTTAGCGCTCTTGATTTTCCCACGATGCACAGGAGAATAAACTTTGGCAAGATCGTTTTCCTTTTTAAAATAGGTTAATGTCGTTAACTTTTCACCTCCAACAGTTTTGGCAATAGAAAATGGTGTATTAAGAACCAGAGGAAGGTACTTCGCAGAAACATAATTTCCGGCGGTGACAAGTCCTATCGGACGAAGCTGAATACCTCCGCGAATACCAATAACGGTGAGTGTTCCAATAATGCAAAGAAGAATTGTATTGATGACAAAATAGCCAAAACCTTCGGAATTTTTTCCCGACGATGGTTTGTCTGCTGCAATCTTCCGTCCGAAAAAAATTAAAATGGCAACAAAAATGAGCCAGATCAACGCCACAAACCAGAAATCACGCAGAAATTGGGGAATCAGTTTGTCAAAATCGCCGCCTACTCCAACGTACGTAAATATATCAAAAGTCAGTCGCTTTAAAGTAAACCTGAAATAAATAGTGTCGCCAAAATTGGTAAACAGAGCAAAACTGTTGATAATATAATAATAGGTATTAGCAACGCCGAGATAAAGCGGTTGATACCTGATCCTAAAAGGAAGAGTCAGCAGAATTATGAATGGCATATTTATTATCAGGATGGCAGAAATATCGAATCTTAATCCTATAAAGAAAATCCTCAGGATGTTAACAAAACCAAAATCTGAAAAATACCCGAAATTCAATGCGAAGAAAAGAATGCGTGATAAAAAAAAGAGCGCTAGCGCCAGCAGCAGTTTCAAAAACATTGCCACCAGGATATTTCCCTTGAACATCTTCCCTCCGCCGCCTCCTTTTGAGCCGCGCCCCCTCGACGCGCTGCCGGAAGAGCTGCTTTTTGAAGATTTTCCTGATTTTCTGCGCATTTTACCGAGGGTTATCAAGCTGCAAAAATAAACCAATCGGACGACATTTTTTTTTTAATTTTGGCTGTTCATCCAATAACAAAAATAAACTGTATAATGGGAGAAATTGCCACAACCGGTAACAAAGGTAAAGGCGTCAGGTCCGACTGCTTTGTTACATTGGAACTCTGCGACCAGGGAGGGATTCAACTCCAGGTTGAATCGAAGGTTGCCGTAATGTACGGCGATGATATCAGGAATGAGGCGTTGGAAATTCTGGATTATTTCGGAATAACAAATGCCATAATTAAAATCGAAGATTCCGGGGCGCTGTCGCTGGTTATTGCAGCGAGACTTGAAGCGGCAATAAAAAAACTAATAAAAACCGATAAGGCATGGCTTCCTCCAATGTTGCCGGAGAATGCCTATTCAACGGCAAGGGACAGAAACCGGTTTTCGCGTCTTTATCTTCCCGGCAATTCTCCCAGTCTGATGATAAATGCAGGTATTCACAAACCGAATGGAATTATTCTTGACCTTGAAGACGCCGTTGCGCCCGATAAAAAATATGAAGCCCGCTTCCTCGTCAGGAACGCCCTCCGCGCCATAGATTTTTACGGCGCCGAGCGGATGGTTCGCATTAACCAGGGCGATCGCGGAATTGAAGACCTCGAATACCTCATTCCTCATAATGTTAACCTGATACTTTTGCCAAAATGCGAAAAGCCTGAGCAGGTTCTTAAGGTGAATGTAAAAATTGATCATATCAGGAAAGTAAATGGAATAACTGCTCCGGTGTGGATAATGCCTATCATCGAAAGCGCTCTGGGAGTAATAAATGCCTATTCCATTGCCTGCTCTGCCGATAACATTGTTTCGCTCGCTATCGGACTGGAAGATTACACCGCCGATCTCGGCACAAAACGCACTGCCGAAGGCAATGAATCATTTTTTGCCAGAAGTATGGTTGTAAACGCTTCCCGCGCTGCCGGAATTCAGCCGATAGACTCAGTGTTTTCTGATGTTGGCGACATGGAAGGTCTCAGGCAGAATGTCCTACGTTCAAAAGCTCTCGGATTCGATGGAATGGGCTGCATACATCCACGCCAGATAATTGTGATTCATGAAACATTCGCGCCTTTGCCGGATGAAATTGACAAGGCGAAGAAAATCGTGTTTGCCTTCCACAAAGCCCAGGAACAGGGACTTGGCGTGGTAGCTCTGGGAACTAAAATGATTGATCCGCCGGTTGTGAAACGCGCGCTGAACACCATTAACCTTGCTGTAAAAATGAATAAACTCGCTGAAAACTGGAGGGAAACACATGAACAAATATGATAAACTCGTAACTAATGCCGCCGGACGCGTAGTGCCTACCATTATCAACGGAAAAAATGCCGTACCATACATGGGCGTAGGCAAATATAAACCCGTCGGGTACCGCGCCGCGCCAAAACTAACTTCCTGCGCCGATTACCCCGCCGACGGAAATAAAGTAATCCCCAGCCTGAAAGAAGCCCTGATAAAAGCCGGGTTAAAAGATGGAATGACAATCTCAACCCATCACCATTTTCGCAATGGCGATATGGTTGCCACACAGATTTTCGACATCGCTCACGAGATGGGAATAAAAGACCTTATGTGGTATCCTTCGGCATCATTCCCATGCCATGAACCAATGACAAAATACCTCGAAGACGGAACTATTAACCGAATCGAAGGCAGTATGAACGGCGCGCTCGGACGATTCACATCCGAGGGCAAAATGAAGGGACTTGGCATCCTTCGATCCCACGGCGGACGTTATCAGGCTGTTCAGGATGGGGAAGTTCATATTGACATTGCGGTTATTGCAGGTCCTACTGCCGATCTATTTGGCAACTGCAACGGCGTAAACGGTCCTGCCGCATGTGGTCCGCTTGGATTTGCGCTTGCCGACGCCCAATATGCCGATAAAGTAATTGTTGTCACCGACAATCTTGTTCCTTTTCCTTGCATTCCCTGGCAAATTAATGGCAACTACGTGGATTATGTAGTCGTCCTCGACAAAATCGGCATCCCCGAAAAAATTGTCAGCGGAACAACTGAAATAACCAAAAGTCCCGACCGGCTGCTGCTCGCCGAATGGTCTGCAAAATTCTGCGATGAAGCCGGTTTGATTTACAACGGGTTCTCATTTCAGGCAGGCGCCGGCGGCACTGCATTATCCATCGGCATCTATTTTTCGGAAATCCTGCGCGAACGACATTGGAAAGCCCGCTTTGCAAGAGGAGGAAGTAATAAATACCTTGTTCAGATGCTCGAAGAAGGGCTGGTTGAATATATTCTCGACGGTCAAACCTTCGACCTTGACGGCGTTCGTTCGATGCGCGACAATCCTCATCATACCTGGACGAGTCCATTTACAAGCTACAACTATCATGGTAAAGGGAACTTCTCGTCCATGGTTGATATTGTGATTCTTGGCGCAACCGAAGTAGATGTAAATTTCAATGCAAATGTAGTAACCCACTCCGATGGTTATTTACTTCACGGAATCGGCGGCTGGCAGAATACCCTCTTTGGAAAATGTGTGATTTTACCCATTCCTCTTTTCCGCGACCGCATGCCAGTGATACGCGACGAGGTGACAACTATATGCGGACCTGGCGAATTGATTGACGTAATAGTTACCGAACGCGGCATTGCCATCAACCCACTGCGCACCGACCTGATCGAAAAAATGAAGAATTCCTCCCTTCCGATTAAAACCATTCACCAACTGAAAGCGGAAGCGGAAAAAATATGTGGAGTTCCGGCTAAACCAAAGTTCAGCGACGAGGTAGTTGCAGTTGTTAAATGGGTTGACGGAACCATCCTTGATTCAATACGTAAAGTAATCAAATAAACCAGCGATATTGACGATCCAGCAAATACTTCTGAAGTACTGGGGATATTCCTCTTTCCGTCCTCTGCAGGAAGATATCATCCAATCAATACTTGATGGAAAGGATACGCTGGCTCTGTTGCCAACCGGAGGTGGAAAATCACTCTGTTTTCAGGTGCCCGCGCTCGCCCGCGACGGTTTATGCCTTGTAATTTCTCCCCTGATTGCCCTGATGAAAGACCAGGTGGATAATCTTGGAAAACGAGGAATACCCGCTGCAGCGTTCTACTCAGGCATGCATCAGCATGAAATAGATATTATTCTGGGAAACTGCCGGTTTGGGAATATTAAACTCCTCTATGTTTCTCCTGAACGTTTGATGACCGATAAATTCCGGGAAACCTTACGCCTTTTGAAGGTAAGCCTTATTGCCGTTGATGAAGCGCATTGCATCTC
>JAPLDO010000159.1 GCA_026391715.1 Bacteroidota bacterium | reverse complement strand
CAGATTTGTCCCAACAATTGTATTCTCAAGGAAGGGCTGGAGAGCGTCTGCCGCACCCATGTAGTTAAGGATAATAAGCTTTACACTATCGCTTACGGCAATCCTTGTAGTGTTCATGCCGATCCGATAGAAAAGAAACCATTGTTTCATTTCCTGCCTTCTTCGAGCAGTTTTTCTATCGCCACCGCCGGTTGTAACCTCGCATGTTTGAATTGTCAGAACTCGGAAATTTCCCAGATTAGTCCGAGGGAAACCCGGAATGTTGAATTGTTTCCTGAAAAAGTTGTTGCCGAAGCTATTCTTAATGGCTGTGAATCTATTGCATACACCTATTCCGAACCGATTGCCTTTTATGAATATATGTTTGATACAGCCAAATTGGCAAAGTCGAAGGGTATTAAAAATCTGCTTATTTCCAATGGTTTCATCAATGAACGTCCCCTGCGTGATTTGACCAAATACCTTGATGCAGCAAATATCAACCTTAAATCTTTCAGTGAAGAAATTTATGCCAGATTGAACGGAGGAAGTCTTCAACCGATTCTGAACGCCTTGAAAATTCTAAAAGACGACGGCGTCTGGCTGGAAATTACCAATCTTATAGTACCTGGCTGGACTGACGACATGGTCATGATCAAGGAGATGTGCGAATGGCTTGTTTCTAATGGATTTGCAAATAATCCATTGCATTTCAATCGTTTTCATCCTTTATTCCAACTGACTGGTTTATCTTCTACTCCTCTCGCCACGCTTGAGAAAGCCCGTGAAATTGCTCTGATAACCGGAATCCATTATGTATATATCGGCAATGTAGCGGGACATGCTTCTGAAAACACCTATTGTCCGAATTGTAAAAAGATCGTTATTGAACGACGCGGTTTTACAATCCTTGCAAACAATCTGAAAAAGAATACATGTAAATTCTGTAACGCTGCGATAGCCGGGGTGTGGTTGTGAGTTTCCATCCGCGACGAGGGACGTGGGACGTGGGACGAGGGACGAAGGACGAGGGGTTGATTTAACTTTGAATGTTAAGCTGAAAGGTATTAATTTTGACTTTTTAATTGAATTTTATGGGTATTGGTGAAATAATCGTAGTAGTAATTGTAGCGATAGTGATTTATACTGTCTATTCGATGCAGAAAAAATCGCCTGACAAAGGATCTTCATCTTCGGGACAATCTTCCGGCTCTCAGGGAACGCCGCCGCCAGGACGCGCACAACCACAGGATCGTGGACTTTTCCGTAAAAAAGGGTATGCTAAATGGGTAGGAGGGGGACTTGGCTGGGTTTTCGGAGGTCCGATTGGGGCAATACTTGGCGTTGCGCTGGGAACAATGTTCGATGGAATGAACGCTGGGAAATATGCTTATCAGGGTACGCCGAGAGGCGATTTTGCAATGAGCTTGCTGGTTCTTTCCGCAGCGGTGATGAAGGCTGACCAGAAGATCGTTCGCGCCGAACTTGATTATGTCAGGAGCTTCTTCATAAATCAGTTTGGTATTGATGAAGGAAACCGACTGATAGCAATGTTGCGTGAGATTTTGAAACAGGATATAAATGTTCAGGATGTGAGTGTGCAGATTGGTCAATATACCGATTACCCTTTAAAGCTCCAGCTTCTTCATTATCTGTTCGGGATTGCCGCTTCCGATAATCAGTTTCATCCTGATGAAGTCGAAATGATTTCTGTGATTTCCCGGTACATGGGAGTTTCGGAAGCTGATTACGGTTCAATCAAAGCCATGTTTGTAAAGAGCGCCGGCTGGGCTTTCGACGTACTTGAAATTACTGTTGACGCCACAAATGACGAGGTTAAGAGAGCGTACCGCGATATGGCGAAAAAGCATCATCCCGACAAAGTAGCCAGCCTCGGCGAGGATGTTAAGAAGGCAGCCACCGAAAAATTCCAGAAGATCAGCGCGGCTTACGAGGAGATAAAAAAACAAAGGGGAATCACATAGAAACCAACTCCTCCGCCGAAATATCCATCAGGCTGAACGACTGCCATCCGTCAAAATCAAAATGCCACCATTCCGAAGGAAGAACCTTGAAGCCATGTTTTTCCATTACCATGATAAGCATTTCTCTGTTTTCCTTCGCTTCTGCCGGAAGATCAGAATATTGAGCGCCGGCGCTTTCTGAAAAATCATCATATCCGGTGGGCATCGCAAGTTCCTTTCCGGTTTTCAGGTCAATGAGACTCACATCAATGGAACAGCCCCGGTTATGTTTCGAACCTGTGGCAGGCGAAGCGGCAAACATGGTATCTTTAACAACTTCATGGAACATAAGTGTAGCTGCATAAGGTCGGTAAGCGTCAAAAATCTTTAATCCTAATCCTTTCGTTGCAAGTTCTTTCTCAACAACTGCCAATGAATCCACAGCAGGTTGACGCAAAAAAGCATTTGAAAATGAATAAACTTTTTTGCCGGTAAAATTGTTTGTTGTCGCATATCTTATATCAAGTTGAATACCGGGAACAGCCTTTTGAATGTCAACCAGTTTATTCCGACTGTTTTTATTGCACTCCTTCCGATATTCCTGAATAGTTCCTGTAATCGGCAGATTGTAAGGATTGGATTTTTTATTCTGGGTAAAACCCTCGGATGAACATGCTGCAATAACGAGCAGTAGAAGAAGAATTTTTTTCATGGTTCAATGATTTACATTTAAAATGTCTTACTTTCGTTTTTTTAACAAGGATTTACAAAGATATGAATAGTTCTCTTTTTACCGAAGCAAAGATTGGCTCGGTTGTTCTTCGAAACCGCTCTATCCGGGCGGCAGCTTTTGAGGGAATGTGCCCCGGAAATAAAGTTTCGGATGATCTTATCAGATATCATACAGCCGTTTCCGCAGGTGGTATTGGCATGACCACAGTTGCATACGCATCGGTTTCCCGCAGCGGACTTTCGTTTCCTCATCAACTGCTGCTCAACAGTGAAGCTATCCCGGAATTACAAAGGCTCACTGACTCCATTCACCGGGAAGGCGCGGCGGCGTCAATTCAAATCGGTCATTGCGGACAGATGGCAAATACGAAAATTTCAGGGATTTGCTTTGCCCCAACCGGAGGATTTAATTTGTACGGACCAACCTTGCCAAAAACCATGTCGTTTGAGGAAATCCGGGAAACAGTAATAGATTTTGGCAAAGCAGTTCAGATTGCAATTGATTCAGGATTCGATGCGGTGGAGGTTCATGCCGGGCATGGCTATCTGATCAGCCAGTTTTTATCGCCCTTTACCAATAAACGGAAAGATCAGTATGGGGGAATCTTTGAAAACCGATGTAGGTTCATGATAGAAGTAATCAGGGAGGTTATGAAAACTGCCGGACAGAAGATTGCCGTTATTGTAAAGATGAACCTGAGAGACGGTTTTCGTGGTGGAATGGAACTTGACGAGGCGATAAAAGTGGCTGGAATACTTGAAAACAATGGGGTTAAGGCGCTTGTTTTGTCGGGAGGTTTTGTATCGAGGACGCCAATGTATGTAATGAGGGGAGCAATGCCAATAGGAATTATGGCTCAGGGTATGAAAAATTTCTGGATGAGGGCAGGAACAGGATTATTTGGAAAATACCTTATGAAACCGATGACTTTCAGGGAAGGTTATTTTATGGAAGATGCACTGAAAGTGAGGGCTTCGGTGAAAATTCCACTGGTTTTCGTGGGCGGCGTCAAATCATTGAAAACCATCGAAGATGTTTTGACCAAAGGATTTGATTTCATTCAGATTGCAAGAGCGCTTATTCATGACCCGGCGTTCATCAATAAGATTAAATCCGGCGAGTTAACACAATCAGGTTGCATGACGTCAAATTATTGTATTGCCCGAATGTACTCAGGGAAGATGAGCTGCTTCCAGTCAGATGATAATACTCCGGCAAAATGGGCGAATGAGTTCTGTAGAAAAAGGAATGGGTCATAAGAAATTTATGACCCATTAACCAAACCAAACCAACAAAACAAAAAAAGAAAAAAAAAGAAAAAAAAGAAAATTTAATCCCCCGAATAAATTTCGGTATAAAGGTAACAAATTTTTCACAAACTGTCAATTATTAAAAATAATTTTTTTCTCAAGACTTCCTGAATACCTGAAATTGAACCCACCTGAGTATCAGAGATGCTCTGTTGATCTAAAGCCAGGTAAGCTTAACCTCATATAAACAGCATGAAACTCATTAAATATAATTATTCATTAGTTCACTTATCAACCTGTTCACTCATTAAAATTTTCATAGCTTCTTTATGTTTCAAAAAAAAGCTGTAATTTTGAAGCGACATAAAAACCAAAACAACTATGAACGTTCCCGCAAATCTCAGGTATACAAAAGATCATGAATGGCTTAAGCTGGATGGTGATGAAGCGCTTGTTGGCATTACCGATTTCGCCCAGCATGAATTGGGTGATATAGTTTTTGTAGAGGTAGAAACCGTAGGCGAAACCCTCGGCAGGCACGAATCCTTTGGTACCATTGAGGCGGTAAAGACCGTTTCGGATATGTTTATGCCGGTTGCGGGTGAAGTTCTTGAATTTAATGAAGAGCTTACAACCACGCCAGAGGCGATCAACCAGGATCCATATAGCAAAGGCTGGGTGATTAAAATAAAGGTTTCTAACCCTGCTGAGGTGGCAGAATTACTTGACGCCGTTCAATATCAGTCGCTGATTGGAGCCTGATCGGATTTCGATTCCAAATATCATTGCGAACATTCCTTAAATACAACATCTGGCCTATTCTTTGGGGGGTGTTCATCGTTCTGCTAATTGCAATTCCCGGTAAGGTATTCCCAAAACTTCCCGAATTTGTTGATTTGCTGCAACCGGACTCCAGATCCGGGGATTTTCCATGCAGGATGTCTTCCTAAATATTAGAAAACATGCAGTTTTCTTTGCCATATTGATTGGATTGATATTGGGAGCTGGAACCGAAGTACTCCAGGAGTATGCAATTCCTTTCAGATATGGTTCGGTGTATGATTTTGCAGCGAATGCTTTAGGATGCCTCGCAGGGTGGTGGGCTGCCGGACGTTTCAAAATTCAAAAATGACTTTTCGAAGTTAATTCCCTAATCTTTATTCAAGAATAAATTTCCATGAAAACATACATTTGGGCATTACCAACACGATTATTTCATTGGGCTCTCGCAATATCATTTACGGCAGCTTTTATTCTGGGTGGGGAAGAACAGTACCTTGGTTTCCATGCCGCCTTTGGTTCGCTGATAGGGGGATTGATTTTTTTCCGAATCATTCAGGGTTTCACAGGACCGCAATATGTAAGGTTCGGCGACTTTCCGGTTTCACCGGCTTCCATTTGGACCTTCATCACAAAAATGAAGGAAAGCAAGGCAACTCATCCCGGACATAATCCACTGGCTTCGGTTATCATGCTTTCAATAATGATTACCGCCATGGCGTCGGCAGTTTCCGGGATGTGCATTTTTGCATCCGGCGAAACAGGCATTTTTGGGTTCAAACTAACGCCAGGAGGCGATTCGGAATTTATTGAAGAATTTCATGACGTCGTGGTGCATCTGTTCCTGATATTAGTTGGGATACATCTTACAGGGATTGTTGCCGATACTATTTTTCACAGGGAGAATGGAACAATTTTTTCTATTTTTACAGGCTATAAACGTATTAAAGCAACTGATGTATCACTTTCCCCGTTCCAGAAAATATTTTCAGCCTTGTGGTTTGTAATCCCGATCATGATGTTCTTTTATGTGCTGTTGTATCAGCCTTTGCCCACAGGAGAAGATGACGGAACCGAACAACAAATTGAAAACGCGGAAGATAAAGACTAACTATTATGAACTTAATGGAAAAGGAAAAAAAAAGGGTCGCAGGCATTTCTGTAATTGCGGCATTTTTTCTCACAGGTTTTAAACTTGTTGTGGGATTGATTACCGGAAGTCTGGGTTTGCTCTCCGAAGCGCTTCATTCGGGACTTGACCTTGTGGCAGCTATAATTACATATTTTTCGGTTAGAATTTCGGACAGACCGCCTGACGTGAATCACCATTATGGCCACGGAAAAATTGAAAACTTTTCGGCGCTCGTCGAAACCTTTCTACTGCTTATCACTTGTGCCTGGATTATTTATGAAGGGGTAAACCGGCTGATCAGCGGAAACACACATATTGATGTTAATGTTTTCAGTTACATTGTGGTTGTCACATCCATCGTAGTTGATGTTTTACGTTCGAGGGCGTTATACAAAGTAGCCCGCAAATACAACAGCCAGGCGCTGGAAGCCGACGCTCTCCATTTTTCAACGGACATCTGGAGTTCTGCCGTAGTTCTGCTGGGATTGGTCATGGCGCATTTTGGATGGTTTTTTGCCGATTCGGTCGCCGCGCTTGCTGTTGCTCTCATTGTACTTGGAGTTTCATACCAGTTGGGGAAGAGGGCGATTGATGTATTGCTTGATCGTAGTCCGGTTTCGCTGGTTTCACAACTTGAATCAATCCTTAATCAATCGTCAGCCATTCTTCGTTACCATGACCTTAAAGTCAGGACTGCCGGCGCCGAAAATTTCATCGAGGTTACAATTCATGTTGAACCCGGACTTACCTTGGAAAAAGCGCATGAAATTTCCCATAGCGTTGAACAAGAGATAATTCTGGCAATTCCGCGATCGTTTGTGCATGTCCATATCGAACCTGATAGACATAAGCCGGAAACTCTGTAAATCAGCCCTATTTTTAAATCACAAACAATAAAAAACGAAGTTTCCGGGGGAACTGTTCGATTTCTGAAAAAGATGTTTCACGGTTCCTGAAGCTTTTTCAATAAATCCTCGCCGGGATTATTTTTCGGGTTTAGTTTAAGCGATTGCCGGTAGGCTTTTACAGCTTCATCATAATTGCCTGTTTCTGCAAGGCTTTTGCCATAACCGTTCCATACATCGGTGGACGTAGGAAACAGTTCGGTATTCCACCGAAAAATCTGCACAGCCTCCTTCTTTCTTGCCGATAGCAGAAAATAGTATCCCAAACCGTTCATTTCGCTTTCCGACATTTCAAGGCTGTCGGGATTGTCTGCAAGCAATTTCTTCCCATAT
The DNA here is from genome assembly GCA_026391715.1 of Bacteroidota bacterium. Lineage (GTDB taxonomy): Bacteria > Bacteroidota > Bacteroidia > Bacteroidales > FEN-979 > CAIVAT01. The sequence continues at coordinate 16,787 of JAPLDO010000159.1, read as the reverse complement.
TCAATAGCCTTCGCAATTCCATCCATTTTGTATTTACCTGCAACTGTTTCACAAAGCAAAGCTTTAGGAAAAACAGGAGTACGGTTATAAAGGATATCGGTGATTCCGGCAAACATTTTTGTAAAAGGGGCGTCGCCGGAGTTGCTGATCATCACGATTAAGAATTTATCCTGGGGAATGCGGTTGCAGGAAGTATGCCATGCCCACAGCGAGTCTTCATTGGTCTCGGTTTTTCGCATCTCCAATTGCGGTCCGATTGGCATTTCACTCAATTCCCATCCAAACCCATATCCATTCAAACCAGATGTAAACATGGCTTCCTTACTTTTATCTGAAATGAGAGTATTAGTGTAAAAAGCCTGATCGAATTTCAGTAAATCTTCAGTTGTGGAATAGAGCGAACCTACGCCGAAAGCAGTTGACATATTCCAGTAAGGCGAATGGCTGAAACCATTTTCGGTTCTGATATAGCCTGTTGCCAGTTTGTAAACCACCCTGTCGGGATAAGGGTGTAAATCACCGCTTCCGGTCATCTTCAGCGGATCAAAAATCATCTCCTTTAAAACCTCATGAAATTGTTTATAGTATAATGACTCAACCACAAGCCCCAGCAAAAAATAGCCGGAATTGGAGTATTTCCAATGTGTTCCCGGTTCAAATTCGAGTTTTCCTGAACAGTATCTGGTCGCGAATCCAAGTTTGTCAATCTCTGATGCGCCAAATTCCATGCTGAGTTGATTATATGTTTGAGTTTGAAAATCCATATAATCAGGGATTCCGGAAGTATGATTAAGCAGTTGACGGATGGTTACCTGTTCGCCAATTTCCTTGCTGTACCAATGTAAAACATCAGCAAGCTTTGTATCAGGAGTCAGTTTTCCCTGGTCAATCAGTTGCATAATCAAGGTTGCAGTGAAAATTTTGGAAATGGAAGCAAGCAGATACTTTGTTTCCGGTGAATTTGGTATCTGCCATTCGATGTTGGCATAACCATAACCTTTGGAGAGGATAATGCTGCCTTGTTGTGCAATCAGTACAACGCCGCTAAAACGGTTGAGTTTATGGTAGGCGGTAAGTAACCGATCGATCGTTTGACTTCTGTCGGATGATGTTTGCTGGCATTGCGCGGGGATTGCGAAAAACAATAGTAAAGAGATTACAGTCCAGGGTAAAATGATGTTTCTTGTGATTGATTTCATGGATTATGAGTTTACTAATATTTGATGAACATATTCGAGTCTTTTTACCACGGAGACACTGATTACAAGGAGTTGCACGGAGTTGAAGGAGTCAAAAAACCTCCGTGATTCTTTGTACTCCCGGTGTCTCTGTGGTTCATTTTTTTTATTCTCTGCGGTAAAAAAAGGTTTAACCGCAGAGAACCGCTGAGTTTTTCCGCAGAGAGCCGCAAAGCTAAAGTTAAAACTTAACAGGTATGGTAAATCTGAATGTACTTCCATTTCCCACTTCGCTTTCTACACAGATTTTGCCGCCATGTTTTTCAATAAACTCTTTGCAGAGGATCAACCCCAGTCCGGTTCCTCGCTCGTTGTTGGTGCCAGGGGTTGAGTAACTTTCATCAATTCTGAATAGTTTTTCAATTCTCTCTGTTGATATTCCAACCCCTGAATCACTCACCGATGCTGATAGTTCGCTCTGTTTCCCCTCTATTGAAATAGTAATCTTTCCTCCTGTCTGTGTGAATTTAATTGCATTTGAGATAAGGTTTCTCAAAACTGTACTTAGCATAGCTTTATCAGCAAAAACAATAACATTAGGAGGAAAAGCCCTATCTATGACGATTGATTTTTGTCCGGCAATAACATCGAATGAAAGTATAATTTCATTGATGAAATCCACCATTTCGATGTACTCCGGATTAAATTCCATTCTGCCTGTTTGCGATCGCGCCCATTCCATCAGATTCATCAATAAATCCAATGCCCGCCCTGATGATTTCAGGATAATATTGGCATATTCCTCAATTCCCTCATAATCTTTTTCATTTACCTGTTCAACCAGAATGTTGCTAAAACCAACTATGGAGTTGAAAGGGCTTTTAAGGTCGTGGGCAATGATGGAGAAGAACTTGTCTTTTGTGGCGTTAAGCAGTACAAGCTCTTCATTTTTGCGAATTCTTTCGGCTTCTGTTTTCTTTCGTTCGGTTATATCACGTACAATTACGACAACCTCGTTAGAAAAACTGGGAACCATTCTGGCTTCAAAATCACATATCCCTTTCACAGGCAATGTCAATTGATATTCAAACACCTGCATTTGCCTGGTTTGGAGCGTAAGTTTGATTTTTTCATCAACTATGTCGGCAAATTCTGATGGCATAATGTCGCGGTTTCTTTTCCCAATAATTGATTGTGACTGAACGGCAAGGCTTTCTTTGTCAGCCTTAAAATCAAGATATATACCCTCGCTGTTTAACATAAACATCATATCGGGAATAGCTTCAATAAGCGCTCGTGCACGGCTTTCGCTGTTTTTAAGAGTTTTCTCACTCTCATTCAAGGCTTCATCAATTGATTTACGGTGTAAAGCAGCGGAAGTTTGATTGATAAAAGTGTCTAAAATGTCGGGGTTTTCCATTATGTCGCCCTTTTGAAGGAGCAGGGTAGCAGTTCCGTACAACTCATTTCCAGAGCAAAGCCCCATTGAAAAAATTTTGCCAATATTCATCAGTTTTTCGATGGAGCGGCAAATTACCTTCGGGATTTTTCCGCCGGATAATTCAAATAACCCGCCGGAAACCGGCAAAATTTGTTTTCGCAACAATTCTTTTATGATGAAATCCTCAGGGTTCATGGTAAAACCTTCGATCGTTCTTCCCAGCGTTTGTATGATTTGTTTATTCGTAGAATCGTCGGCAAAAAATGATTCGGTAGTTAATGTATTTGACGATTTTTTGTATGAATTGATGATGATGTATTTTGCTCCTGTAAGTTTGTTGAGTATCTGTTTTATATAATCATATATGTTTTCGCCGGGGAATAGCGAAATAAATTTTACCGACGCTTCCGTAAGAATAGCAAGTCCTGCGGCATACCGTCTTTCCTTTTCAGAGACAATCTGGCGTTCGGTAATATCGCGTACAATTGCCTGAATACAATTTTCCCCTTTAATTTCGATCTTATTCAAACTCACTTCTGCATCAAATGGAGTTCCGTCGTAGCGTAAATGCTTCCATTCAAAAAATTGAGGAATTCCGTTTAATGCAGCGCGCATCTTTTCTGCTGCTTTTTCAGAGGATAAACGCCCATCGGGTTGATTTAGTGGTGAAAACTCGACAGGAGAATGTCCAATGATGTTTTTACTGGAGGTCTGAAAAATAATTTCCGACTTTGTGTTACAGTCCAGAAATACATTTTCGTTCATTATAAGAATAGAATCGTTGGCAGATTCAAACAGAGTTCTGAAATGAGTTTCGCTTTGAATGAGTTTATTTTCTGCCTTTATACGTTCCCCAATGTCAGTCGCGGTGACCAGACAATATTCACCAGTTTCGGTAATGACGCCAGATAGGTGAACATAAGTTAGCTGATTGTCATCCGACAAAAACGCCGCCTCGCAGGTTCCATTTACTTTGCTTTTAAAAACGTTTTCTAAAAACGACCAAAAGGCAAGTTTTGTTTCGTCTGAAACAAAAAAGCCAAACAGTTTGTTCATCAAATTTGCGCGGTTTTTACCAAGCATCTTCGCGCCAACAAGGTTTAGCCCGATAATTTCGCCTTCATTGGAAAGCGTAAAATAACCCGAAGGCGCAAAATCATATAACCCGACGTATTTCTCTTTTGCTTCTTCTACCTGCTTTTTTGCGAGCATGAGTTCTTCATTCTGCATTTCAAGCTCAATCTGATGCACCTCCAGTTCGTGAAAAAGTTTCAGAGGATCGGCTTCCGAAAGTTGGGGAACTATTTTCGATTGACTGTTCTTCATAAGGGCTTCTACCTGTTGGCGAAGAGCAGTGAGGTTAATCGCGAGTTTGTTTTTATTTTCCATTTTGGATTAATTTATATGAGTATCCTGTTGTGTACCTAATAATTATTTAGCTACTCTGCGGCTCTTTGCGGTTTCTTTGCGCACTCTGCGGTAAAAAAAGGTTTAACCGCAGAGAACCGCTGAGTTTTTCCGAAGAGAGCCGCAAAGCTAAAGTTAAAACTTAACAGGTAAGGTAAGTCTGAATGTACTTCCTTTTCCTTCTTCGCTTTCTACCCGGATTTTGCCGCCATGTTTTTCGATAAAATCTTTGCAAAGAATCAAACCCAGCCCTGTTCCCCGCTCGTTATTGGTGCCTGCCGTTGAATAACTTTCGTCAATTCTGAATAGTTTTTCAATCCTGTTATTTGATATTCCAACCCCTGAATCACTCACCGTTACTAATAGTTCGCTCTCTTTCTCCTCTGCCGAAATGGTAATCTTTCCACCTATCGGGGTGAATTTAATGGCGTTTGAAATCAGGTTTCTCATAACTGTACTTATCATGGCTTTATCGGCAAAAGCAGCGGCATTGGAAGGTAAAGCCTTTTTTATGACGATTGATTTTTGCCCGGCAATAGCATCAAATGAAAGTATAAGCTCATTGAGGAACGCCACCATTTCGAAGTACTCCGGATTATATTCCATTCTTCCTGTTTGCGATCGTGTCCATTCCATCAGATTCGTCAATAAATCCAATGCCCGCCAGGATGATTTAAGGATAATACCTGCATATTTCCCTATACCCTCATAGTCTTTTTCTTTCACCTGTTCAACCAGAAGGTCGCTAAAGCCAACGATGGAGTTAAATGGGCTTTTAAGGTCGTGCGCGATGATGGAGAAAAACTTGTCTTTGGTGGCGTTGAGTTTTTGAAGCTCTTCGTTTTTGAGTTTTATTTCGGCTTCCGTTTTCTTTCGGTCAGTAATATTGCGAACAATTACAACTACCTCATCAGAAGAACTGGGTACCATTCTGGCTTCAAAATCACAAATTCCCTGAGCAGGCAGCGGCAATTGATATTCAAATACCTGCATTTGTCTGGTCTGGAAAGTAAGTTTAATTTTTTCATCCACCAGGTCGGCAAATTCAGAAGGCATAATATCGCGGTTTCTTTTACCAATAATTGATTGCGATTGAAAAGCGAGGCTATCTTTGTCACCTATAAAATCAAGGTATATTCCCTCGTCGTTTAGGGTAAACATTAAATCAGGAATTGCTTCAATTAACGCATTGGAACGGCTTTCGCTGTTTTTGAGCGCTTCTTCTGCCAACCTTCTTTCGGTAATATCACGGATATTGCATTGGATTACTTTTCTATTGTCAACCAAATATAAATTGCTTATAAATTCGACATTAATCCTTTTACCATAAAAAGTTTCGAGCGGTAAATTTTCGTAACGGACATATTCGTTTTGCTGCAGCTCGATAAATTTATCCTGGTTAGCCACCACATCATGTAAAAATCCAATTTCCCAGATTGCTTTTTCGATAAATTGTTCTTTTGAATAGCCAAGCATCTCAATTAGAAATGGATTTACATCCATTATCATTCCTGTTTCGGCGTCGAGTATCAGAATCCCATCTTTTGCCGATTCAAAGAGGCGGCGATAGCGTGTTTCAGAAACGGCGAGCGCGTTTTCTGCAAGTTTGCGCGCGGTGATATCGCGACTGTTAATTCGCCTTCCAAGGTAACTCTCTTTTTCATCAAAAACAGGTCTGCACAAATGCCCGATAAACGTAAGCGAGCCATCCTTTTTTATTATTCTATATTCAATTTCATCAATGTCGCTGAGGTGTTCCAGTGAATGTGCTTTTTCAAAATGGTTGTCCCATAATTTTAAATCATCGGGATGGACTATTTTTCCAAGAAGTTTACTGTCCGATAAAAACTCGTCAGGTTTATATCCGCTTATCCTTTCGCATGAAGGCGAAATGTAAATTAGCCGTCTATCGTTGCCTTCCCAGTATTCCCAATCATAAGTAAAATCGGCAACTGTTTTAAATTTAGTTTCGCTATCCTTCAATTCCGCTGTTAATTTTTTGGCAATTTGAATAGCTTTGGCTTTTGTATTTACCAATGATAAAATCAAACCAGACAAGAGGAAACTTATTATAATACCGCCAATGAAAACAATAATGACTTTGCTGTCAAAATAGAATAGTTGTTCCTTTGGTTGCGAAAAGTACAATATCCATTTTTTGCCGTTAAATTCTACAGGTACGGAAAGTTGCCGGGATGGTGAATCATCGTGGTTTAAAGTGTCATTACTTTGACTGTCGAATAACAATGAAGAAGCGGAAATGCTGTCGTCATAAACCTGCAAATGGATTCTTTCATCCTGAATTTTATCCCATCTTCCCAAAATGCCCTGCATTAAATCGTTCATTCGATAAGGGCTGTAAACCCAGCCTTTTATAGCCGAACGGCGTTGTTCGACAGTGTTTACCGCCATTCCGTTCCTGTAAACCGGTACGTACATCAAAGCGCCAGGTTGAACATCCTGGTTTGTTTCCTGAACAAAAAGCGCTTTTCCCGAAAGCATGGCAATGTCATTATCGCGGGATATTTCCACAGCTTTTCGGCGGACGGGTTCGCTAAACATATCGTAACCAAAAGCGCGAAGGTTGCGGTCAGTAAATGGTTCAAGATAAATTATCGAAGTGTAAATTTCTCTTTCTCCTGCCGGTTTTACTGTATAGTTGGGAAATCCTTCATTCCGGATGGTCTGGATGTGTCGCTGCAATTGATTTTTGGGGATAATCATTGAAAACCCGACGCCTTGAATGCCGGGCAGGTTTTCGTCAATCTTTGCTTGTTTAATAAATTCTCTCCATCCTGTGCGTGTAACCGTATCTGAAGCCGCAAAAAATGCAGAACCGGCGCGCAAAAGCTGGGCATGTGCATGAAGCCGGGTAGTTATTTTAACCTCAATTTCATCACAAACCAAAGCAAATTCCGATTTTGCCCGGGCTTCAATATTATTTTTGGTATGAAGGGTTGCCGCAATTGTAAGAATGATGCAAATTATCAGAATAATCAAAGCTTTCCATGCGTTACCGGAAGGCGTTGCCTGGGTTGGTGATTTCATTTTGATATTCATTTTTGATTTCATACTAATAGAGGGGTTTGCTAATCTTTGCCATCCTGTAAATTTAGCTGTTGGGTAAATTGCTCGGCGGTAGGTAATGCATTTTTAATCTCGTCGGGCAACTCGGTATAAGTAAATTCGCTCACGCCCATTGGTTTGTTAATGTCTTTTAACGCGAAATCCACTACCACACTATTTTTGTTTTTGCACAGTAGGATGCCAATAGTTGGTTTGTCCTCGCGTTCTTTTATAAGCTCATTGATGACGGTGAGGTAAAAATTGAGTTTCCCCAAATATTCGGGTTCAAATTCGGTTACTTTTAGTTCTAAAACAATGTAGCATTTTAACCGTGTATGGTAAAAAAGCAAATCGGTTCTAAACACTTTTCCGCCCACTGTGAATGGAAATTGCCTACCCATATAAGCGAATCCTTTGCCGAGTTCTAACAGAAATTGGGTGATGTTTTGCACCAGCTTTTGTTCCAGTTCCCGCTCTTTTACTTGCGACGAAAGCGTAAGAAATTCAAAATTGTAAGGGTCTTTCAGAAGTGCATTTGCTAAATCGCTTTCCACTTCGGGCAGTGTGTATGCAAAATTGGTAATGGCTTTGCCTTGTCGGACGTATAATTTGGTTTCTATCTGATATTCGAGTACCGAACGACTCCAATTGTTGGCGATGGTTTCTGAAATATAAAAATAGGCTTCTTTGGCATTCTTTATTTTTTGAATTATCAAAATGTGATGTCCCCATGGGATTTGAAAAAGCGGGTCGGAAATTTCTCGAATATTCTGACTACTATTTTCGAATTGTTCCTCAGATTTGGGGATTATTTCAGAGTTGTTATTTTCCAAATTGGAACCGAGTTGTTTCAAATTTGAATTTTTCGCCGAATTTGTCACACATTGGTGGCTATTAAGTTCTATTTCAAAACTTTGTAATTGCGAAACAAGTTGTTTCGCAATTACAAAGTTTTCTCTGTAAAACAAGAACCATTGCCTTATTAGTTCAATATTCCTTTTAGAAAACCCGCTCATTTCAGGAAATTCGGTTTGCAAATCTTTGCTCAATTGATTGATAAAACCGCTTCCCCACAATGCCTTTTCTTGTTTCTCCACTATTTGTCCACCTAATTCCCAATACAGGAGTATCAACTGGCAATTAACAGCCAATGACGCTTTTATCTGGCTTTGTTTAATTTTTGATTTTAAATCGTTCAGCCAAATTAGATACGCCTCGTTGATTAGTAATTCGTTCATAATTGTTATTTTAATAAAATTGACGAGTCCGGTCTAATAACTATTGATTTTGGGCTAAAGCCCGGTAAGCGCTTAATATTCATTTGCAGCCACCTTAAGGTCGTGACAATTCAAGTTGCATATATACTGGTCTATAGCCAAATATTAATTATTCTAACCACTTTTCGAAACAGACTCTTTATTTTTAAAAAAACTTTGTATCAACCCTTTTAGCAAAGTTGCGCGGATCGGTTTTGAAATATACTCGTTACATCCCGCCGCTATTGACTTTTCGCGGTCGCCGGTGAGACCATAAGCCGTTTGAGCAATAATTACCACCTCTTTATTGAACTGCCTGATTAGTCGGGTAGCTTCATACCCGTTTATTTCCGGCATTTGAATATCCATCAGAATCAAATCAATATCGGGGTTATTGCGGCAGACTTCAATGGCTTGAGTTCCGGTTTTGGCGTTTAAAATTTCTTTGCAAAAACCTTTAATTACCGCAGAAATGAGTTCTTCAGATGTTTCGTCATCTTCGGCAATTAGTATTTTCAATTTTCTGACTTCGCTAATTTTATCTTCATCTGAGGTGGGTTTTGCAGTAATGGTTTGGGCAGTATTCCCTGTATTGCAGGGAATCGTGAAATAAAATGTTGAACCTTTGCCCGGTTCGCTTTCTACACTTATAGCGCCGCCTAACATTTCAATGTATGCTTTGGTAATTGACAAACCAAGCCCGGCGCCCTGGAGCGCGTTTCTGTCTTCGATATCGGCCTGGACAAAACGGTCGAAAATGGCTTGATGTCTGTCTTTTGGAATTCCGATGCCGGTATCCTTTACAAAAAATTGTAAAGACGCAAGGCATTGCGTCTCTACGGAATACCCAAATTCGATGGAACCTTGGTTGGTATATTTGATGGCGTTTTTAACAAGGTTGGTAAGGATGGCGTAAATTTTTTCGCGGTCGGTTTTTATGAGGGCTTCATTGGAAGGCAAAGGGTTTTTAAACGAAAACTTAATTCCTTTTTTTTCAACTTCGGGTTTAAAGAAAATGTAAATGAATTCAATTTGCTGGTTAATATTTGTTTCGGAAATTGAAATTTCCATTTGCCCCGATTCTATTTTGGAGATATCAACGATATCATTGATTATATTGAGCATACGAGCGCCGCTTTTTTCGATAATGCGGATATATTTTTGCTGCTCCTCGCCGGTAAGATCGGGTTCTTTCAGCAATCCGGCAAAACCGAGGATACCGTTCATCGGGGTGCGGATTTCATGGCTCATATTGGCAAGGAAAGCCGATTTGAGGCGGTCGCTTTCCTGGGCATGTTCTTTGGCAAATATCAATTCCTGTTCTGCCTGGCGGCGGTCGGTAATGTCGCGAATTATTGATAAAACCTGTCCGTCGCCACATGAAACATATCTTGATTCGAAATGCTTTGTGGCGCCCTTAATTTCGAGGCTATAAGTTGAATGGTCTGATTGCCCGGTAGCAAGAACAGACACTACTTTTTCCAGGGTAAGGTCGGCTACTTCTTTCGGCAATACTTCCTTTACATTCTTATGAAGGAAAGTTTCGGGGTTTATATATAGCTCGTCGTAGTTTTCGGCATGAAAATCAACAATAGCGCCTTCAGCATCAATAACAAACATCATGTCGGGAATAGCGTCGAGAAGCGCTTCGTGGCGTGCGAGGGTGGTATTTAAAATTTCCTGCGTATGCTTCAGTCCGGTGATGTCGGTTGCGTTAGTCAGGTTTAATATTACTTTGCCGGTTTCATCTTTTACAGGATTTGTTGTAGCGAGAAAATACATAGTTTTATCCGGCAATGGAACTTCAACTTCCAACGACTCGCCCTTGCCGGTGAGGAATAATCTTTTAGTTGCTTCGTAACGCTGATCGGCATGCTCTTTATCATAAATATCCCAGAAGGATTTTCCAACAAAATAATCGGTGGTTTTTCCAAATGTTGAGGCAAACAGGTCATTCGTAAATTTATACTGACCCTTTTCATCAACACAAAAAATGGCGTCGCTCGAACATTCGATAAGCGATCGGTATTTCAATTCGCTCTCTTTGAGAGCCTCCTCCACGTGCTTGCGCAGTGATATGTCGCGGTGAAAACATTGGATAAAAAGATTGCCGTCATGAGTAATAAGGCTTGCTGATACTTCAAGCGCGAAAGCATGACCGTTTTTATGAAAGTGTTCTACCTCAAAGATTAGATTTTCTCCCTGAAGAACGTGGCTCATTCTTTCGGGAAACAGTTTGACGGTTTCCCTGGTATCCAAATCCTTCAAATCCATTTCTAACATTTCCTTCACCGAGTACCCGTGCATACTGGCAAAAGACTCGTTTACCTCAATAAATTTGCCATCGGTATTCATAATAAAAATTCCTTCGCCTGCCATAAGAAACAGCGACCGGTACCTTTCCTCGCTAATTCGCAATGCCTGTTCGGCAAGCCTGAGCTTATTTTCATTTTCAATCTCCCTGCCAACTTTACTTATTACCAGTGGTATCATCTCAAGAAACTGGTTGTCTTTGATGATATAATCCCTCGCGCCAAGTTTCATCATTTCAACGGCAATGCGCTCATCGCCCTGCCCGGTAGAAACTATGAAAGGCGGCGAATCGCGGTGGTTTGTTGTAAATGCAGCAATAAACTCTTTGCCGTTCATATCAGGCAAACTGTAATCGAGAATTATCAGGAAAGGCGTATGATCTTGCAGCCAGTCAAGCGCATTGCCCGCTGTTTGCACGCAGAAAGTTTGATAGCCGCCGCCTTCAATTTTTTCGTTGAGCAATTCGATTAAACCGGCGTCATCTTCAATAATGAGTATTGTGTTGTTATTCGTTTCCATTTTAATAATTATTTCATTTATATTTTTACAACCTGAATAAACAAACCCAGTCGTTTCAAGGTTTCAGTAAATTTTACAAAATCAACGGGTTTGGTAATATACATGTTGCAACCTATTTTGTAACACGCTTCAACTTCGCGCGGATTGTCGGTTGTGGTAAGCATCATAACCGGAATTTCTTTTAATTCCTCATCAGATTTCATTCTTTTCAAAACCTCAACGCCATCCATTTTTGGCATATTTATATCGAGCAGCGCCAGATAGGTTTTGTTTTTGTCGCGCACATTTTTATCGCCGGCGCCGGATAAAAAATTCCATGCATCTTCGCCATTCGAAAACCGGATCATTTTGTTACACACGCCTGATTCTTCCAAACCTTCTTTAATAAGTTCGGCATGTCCGTCGTCGTCTTCCGCAATCAGGATTATCAACTCTTTGTAGTGTTTCATTTTAGAAAAGTTTTCATTTTTATTATTCCGAAAATTTATCTTTTGGTAATTCAACAAAAAAGGCGCTTCCTTTTCCTTCCTCCGATTCGGCGAATATTTTACCCTTGTGCTTGTCGGCAATTCTTTTAGCGATGCTCAACCCGATGCCTTCACCGGATTCCTCCCCCTGAGAATCTACCCTGAAAAACACATCCCAGATTTTTTCGAGATTCCTTTGCGCAATTCCTATTCCCGAATCTTTGATGCTGTAAATAACCTTGTGGTATTGGGTAACAGCTCCAATTTCGATAATTAATTTCCTGGTTTTATCTCTGTATCTGAGGGCATTGCCAATAATATTGGAAAATAGCTGATTAAGCTGGTTTTCATCGCCATAGCAATCGGGCAAATCTTTAACAATGACTTTGGCGAAAATTTCAGTAATTTGAAAGTTGTGAGCCGCGATAATTGTTTTGAACATTTGGTTCATGTCAATTCTTCTGATGTTCATTTTTATCCGTCCGGTTCTGGAAATTTGCAATAGCCCGTTTAACAGGGTATCCATTTTTGTAACATTCGATAAAATGAAATTCAGTGTCTTGGGAATATCGTCATTGGTAATTTTATTGATGTTCTCCATTATCGAATCTTCAATCTGGCAAACGGTAAGGATAGCTTTTATGGCGTCTGACTGTTTTTGTAACCGCTGGCTGAACCCTTGAATATTGACTAATGGCGACCTGAGATCGTGGGAGGCAACGTAGAGATAATTTTCGAGTTCTTTGTTTTTGGCAGATATTGCCTCCTGTATATGCCGGATGGCGGTGATGTCGGTAGTGATGGTTGCAAAATGATTTTTCTTTGGCGAAACTACCGAAATCATAAAGTGTTTGTCCATCGGGATAAAATAAGTAGCATGATGGAGTGGGATGCCTGAAATTGCAACGCGAGCGTATTCTTCCAGATATGGCGGGGTTTCGGTATGGAATGCCTCGGTGCCAAGCTTTCCGATGGCGTCTTGTTTTTGAATCCCAGTAATTTCGATAAAAGCATTATTACAGTCGGTAATCCGGTAGTTTATTGCTTCGCCCATATCGTTAAAAACCAGTTCATGCATCGCCACCATTTCGGTCATAGCGCCAAAGAGTGCGCTAAGTTTCTCTTCGCTTTCGCGCAGTTCTTCCTCTGCCTGCTTGCGTCCGGTGATATCAATACTACTGCTTTGAAGCGCAACATTATTTCCATTGGCGTCTTTGATAACCTGTTCCTGCACAAGGAAGGTTTTTCGTCCAACCGGGAATTCGAAGAGTGTCTCATAAAGTCGCCCAACCCCGGATTCAATGATTCTGCGGTTCGATTCATAATATTCTTCAGCAACCGTTTGGGAATTTAAATCAAATATGGATTTTCCTATGAAGTCAACAGGTTTACCGCCAAACAACATAGCAGCATTAGTATTCATATCCTGAAAAATACCATCCCGATCGAGAATAAAAACGTTTATACCAGAGTTCTCGAAAAGGGTTCGATACCTTTCCTTACTTTCCAATAGTTCTTCTTCTGCCAGCTTGCGCTCTGTAACATTACGAGCAATGTGTACCGCACCGATTACATTTCCAGCGTTGTCGCGGATGGGGCTAAAGTGGAGCTCATACCAGTTGCGCTCCAGATTTGTATCTCCAAACTGCCTGGTGACAGTGAAATCTTCGCCGCCTAAGGCGCGGCTCCAGTTGGTCATTGCCTCTTCGAGATCGTTGGGAAGTTGCGCCAGCGCTTCTTCAATCGAGTCGCCAGGTTTCAGGTCTTTGCCGAATATCTTTTTGCACTCTTCGCGAAATGCAGAATTGAAAAGCGTATAGCGATACCCGGCATCCATCATGGCGATAACGTCGCCAGTACTTTCAATTACGCTTATGAGTTGTTTGCTGGCGCTTTGAAGCGCTTCTTCTATACGGGCGCGCTCGGTTATATCGGTTGCAATTTCAACAACGCCAATCAAATTTCCTTCGGCGTCGAGTACCGGTTCACCCCGTTCTTCCCACACCCTTCCATCGGGAGTGTGGATGATCGTTTGTTCTGATTTTTTTGTGTCCATTGCCTTTAACGATGGGCAATTCCTGCATGGCTCCGATGGGTCTGCCCAAAAATGATGGCATGTACGCCCGATCATTTCATCGGGAGTTTTATTTACAGATTCAGCAGCCGTTTTATTAGCCCAGATAATTTTCAAATCCTTATCAACAAAAGCAATATTTGAGGTAATCCCATTCAGGATGGCATTTTTTTGCCCCTCGCTGATTTGCAACTTTATTTCGGTTTCCTTGCGTTCGGCAATGTCAATCTGTAGCTTTTTGTTGGTCGCCTCTAAATCCTGTGTTTTTTCATTGATTTTTTCTTCAAGCCACTGGTTCCGTTTTTTTAATTCCTGTAACGGATAACTCTCTCCCTCCACGTTGTCGTTGGTTGGTGAGGAAAAATGTTTATGGATGATAATCCATTCAGCGCCTGATTTTTTAAAAATCGCGCTCAGTCTTAATCCGTCCATTTTCAAAAGCGAATTTCCAATTTCAGTTTTAATACAAATTACCGCATTTACCAATCCTACTTCTGCGGTCAAAACTTGTACTTTGACGGTTTGAAAGTTATATTCAATGGGGTTTGGAATTTGTGAAAAATCTCGTAAATAGAGCGTTTTAGCCGATTTCGGGTCTAAGGCAATTTCATCGAGCGCAGTTCCGATCACGCTCAATTCTTCCCCCATCATCGCAAAGGTTGCTGCTGCATTGCGTTGGGTAAAATATACCAGCATATACTTTTCGAAAGCAGCCCGCACTTGATTTTTCACCTCATTCAAATCAGTTTCTTTTTTTATGGAATTATTCTCCTGCTGTAATTCCTGCAACTCTTTTATGAGTTCTTCTTTGGATTTTTCCTGGTAGTTCATCTGTTAATGGTTTCCGTGGGCTTCACCCACGGTTATTGATATTACGCGCTTTCATCGCTGGCGCTACATTAGTGGTTATTTTCATCATAAACGATTCGCGTTATCAGCGTTCATTTTGTCTGGAATCGTAAAAGAAAACCTGCTTCCTTTTTCCACTTCGCTTTCCACCCAGATTTTACCGCCGTGTATTTCGATAAAATCTTTGCAGAGGATCAACCCCAGCCCTGTTCCCCGCTCGTTATTGGTGCCTGCGGTTGAATAACTTTCGTCAATTCTGAATAGTTTTTCAATCCTATTATTTGATATTCCAACCCCTGAATCACTCACCGTTACTGATAGTTCGCTCTGTTTCTCCTCTGCCGAAATGGTAATCTTTCCACCTGCCGGTGTGAATTTAATGGCGTTTGAAATCAGGTTTCTAAAAACTGTACTTATCATTGCTTTATCAGCAAAAACAGGAGTATTAGGCGGTAAAGCCTTATTTATGACAATTGATTTTTGTCCGGCAATAACATCGAATGAAACTATAATTTCATTGATTAAAACCATCATTTCGAAGTACTCGGGATTAAATTCCATTCTGCCTGTTTGCGACCGCGACCATTCCATCAGAGTCGTCAATAAATCCAATGCCCGTTGGGATGATTGCAGAATGATATTTGCGTATTTTTCGATTCCCTCATAATCCTGTTCATTGATCTGCTCAACAAGAATGTTGCTAAAACCAACTATGGAGTTAAAGGGGCTTTTCAGGTCGTGGGCAATTATGGAGAAGAATTTGTCTTTTTCGGCATTGAGTTTTTGAAGTTCTTCATTTTTTTGTCTGATCTCCTCCTCGGCTTTTTTCCGCTCGGTAATGTTGCGGATAATAAATACTATTTTAACAGGTTCCCCATTTGCATCTCTGATAAAACCCGAGTTCACCTCTATATCAAAAGTACTTCCATCCTTGCGTAGCCCATGGTAGTCGCCAGATTTTTTCATTAAGCCCTGGGACCTTTGGGCAAAATTGGACGCTACGATATCACGATCCTCAGGCGCAATAAAATCAGAGCTTAACCGTCCCAGTATTTCCTCCTCCCGGTTGTAACCAAACATTGTTACTGCCACTGGCGAAACCATGAGGATGCGACCTTCAAGGTCGGTAATTGTAATGTCGTCTGGAGATGCATTGAGAATAGAACGGTATTTCATTTCGCTCTCCCGCAAATCTTCCTCCGTTTTTTTTCTTTCAGTAATATCCTGAAACATTCCGATAACCTTAACAGGTTTTCCCTTTTCATCCTTTATAAGCTTACCTATGGAGTGAATAAATCTGGCAGGTTTTCCTTTTCCGGTAATTAATTGGTCTACTTCATTAAGAGGAATATCATTTTCGATTAAGTCGAACAATGCTGTTTTTAACTTCTCAAAGTTCAGAAAAGAAGCTTCAAAAAACGACATGTCCAATTCGTGATTATGCGAAACAGGAATTCCGTAAAACATGAAAGATTCATCAGAACCGATGAATTTTCCGGTAGCCACATTGTATTCCCAATCGGCAACCTTGGCAATTTTCTGAGCTTGTCGGAAACGCGCTTCGCTTGCCTCCAAATCTATCTCCACCCGTTTTCGCGATGAGATATCCCTTGTAACCGTTACGATTCCGGTTGGTTTGTTATACTGATCTTTCATCAATGAAAAAGAAAGTTCCACCCAGATTGTAGAGCCATTTTTGTGATATTCTTCTATCTCAATGGTCGGGTAATTATCATTTGGGGTAATACCTGCCATTTCTGCGGGCAACACCTTACTTATCACGTCATATACTTTTTTTAATGAGTCGGGGGTAACGATTTGATCCATTTTTTGAAGACAAGCCTCTTCGGGTGTAAATCCCCGGATTTTTTCAACCGAAGGACTTACATAAGTTAAATTAAAATCCATGTCGAGTAAAGTGATGGTATCGCTTGTATTTTCGGCAATAAGCCTGAATTTCTCTTCACTTTGCCGAAGTCGGATTTCGGACTGCTTTTGTTCGGTAATGTCGCGGACAATTGACAAAACATGTCCATCGCCACAGGACACGCCTCTCGATTCGAAATGATGCGTCTCGCCGCGGAGGTTGAGGTTATAAGTTGTGAAAACGGGCTGTCCGCCGACGATAACTTCTTTTACTTTTTCACAAGTCAGTTCAGCTACATCGGGAGGCAATACTTCTTCAGGTTTTTTGCCAATGAAAAATTCCGGGTCAAC
>JAPLDO010000117.1 GCA_026391715.1 Bacteroidota bacterium | reverse complement strand
TGTTTTTTGAATCAGTTAATCAAACACCGTTTAATCAACTAATTATGAACAAATGGAATGTTGGGGATTAATTGTCTTTCATTAATTCCGCTTTCAGTGATTCTGACAAATAGAAAGATTTGTTTTCCTTCACCCAAACGGTAACTGTGTTAAGGGGTATTGAATCATTGTTGCGATAGAAAAAGTTCTTAAAGGCGGGGATGAGATAGGTCGTTTTTTCTTTGTTAACTTTTAACATAATATCGCCAACTTGTAATCCTAACCTTTTGGCATCCACTTTTTCCATTTTCATGTGATTATCTTTTGGCTTTTCTTTTTTAGGGTTGTCAGTGCCGGCTTTTGGCATTTCAATTAAAACCTCAATGGAATCTTTGCTAATCTTTTTAACAAGTTGGGAATTCGGAGGAAACTGAGAGGTGTCGAATTTGGCAAAGTATTTTTTGGTGGAATCGGGCAAAGATGAACTCCCCTCTTTATTGGTTGCTCCAATCAACCTGCAGATATATCTGTTGATGGAATCGCTTCTCACCAACCCGTGAGGATTGGGGACTAAAGTATCCGGGTTGTATATAGCCAAAAACACATCTTCACCGGTGTGACCGGCCGTGGTAAATCCAATAAAAGTTCTTGACGTGATTATTTTGGCTATGGTTTGAATCAGGGAGTCCCTTCTATCTTTTTTACTAATTGCCAATGATTGAAGTTCATTCAGTATGGTAAACAATTCCGGCTCAGATAACTTGATTGAAGGAAAATAAACGCTGATAATCTCTTGTATCTTTACCGATTTTAATGAAGTGATCGACATCAGTGAATCCACTATTCCTGCCGGGGTTGCTTTTTTTATATTTCCGCATTGGGCAAATGGTTCAAATATCTGAGCCAAAGAAAGTTTGTCATAACCTTTGTTTGAATTCTGGCTCCCCATGCTGGGACCTCCATTTCCATGATCGGGACAAATTATGACCACTGTTTCTTTGTCCTTTTTTGCGAATTTTATCGCAGCTTGCACTGCTGTATCAAACGCTAAAAATTCCGACATCATGCCAACAATATCGTTGGAGTGCAAGGCCCAGTCAACTTTTGATCCTTCCACCATTAAAAAAAAGCCATTATTTTGGGTGGAATCCAATATCTGGATCGCCTTACTTGTCATTTCCGCGAGAGATGGCGTTTCATGGGGTTTACGGTCAAAATCATAAGGCATATCCTTATCGCCAAAAAGCGCCCATACATTGGGGGCAACCTTTGCTGTAATTTTTTGAAAACCAACCAGACTATCTTTATATAATTTATACTGTCGGGGAAGCAGAATTGAATCTTTTCCAATTGTCAGTGTGTCAAAATATTTCACCCCGCCTCCAAAAACCACATCAATGTTATTATTCACCATTTGCTTCCCAATTACCATG
Organism: Bacteroidota bacterium; assembly: GCA_026391715.1. Taxonomy (GTDB): domain Bacteria; phylum Bacteroidota; class Bacteroidia; order Bacteroidales; family FEN-979; genus CAIVAT01. Next base: position 6,399 of record JAPLDO010000117.1, on the reverse strand, counting down.
AAATTTTCCCTATCGTAATAGTGTGCTGAAAAATCGGCAGGGGTCGCATTCGAAAATTCACAGGTAAATACCAGCCCTGTCTTTTTTCCAGCCAATTTAGCTGCTTCAAGCACTGTTATCAAAGGTTGATATGGTTGGAAGGGATAATAATTATATTTTTCTTCCCCACGAAACAGAGTTTCATCAACTAACTTTGGGCTCATTGCAACAAACTTTGTTTGTGACGGAAAACCGGTGGCGTACCAACTCGAAGTAGGAGCCGAATCTCCGATAGGCGAGTTGGAGGAGTGGGTTTTGACCATGCCGCACAAATAAGGGTCCAGGGCAAGTCTAACATCCGTTTTGTCTTTTGAGCAATAGGTTTTATACCACCTTGCCAAAGATAAAACGCTGGTACTGGTTCCATCGGGGATCATGAGGATGACATTTTTGATTTGCGAATCCAGCTTTTTGGGAACCTCCTGTGCAAGGTTTGTTTGTGCCGAAACGGAAACCAGATTAATCCAAAAGAATATTGAAAGTATGAATTTAATGATTTTCATGTGACAGGGTTTTATCGTCAGGAATAAAGTACATATTCTGTGTAATTAAACTTCTTTTCGGAGGTTTATTCCAGTTAAGGCATTGATATTTGGCTTTATAACATTTAAAGGCTTCTTCAGGTTTCATGTTGGTAACTTGTTTTTCTGCTAATTCCGGTATTGTGATATTTTCAGGTGGTATTTTAAAATAAAAATATCTGGTTTTGTGATCATCCCTGAAAAAGTCAAAAAAAATCGTGTCCAGCTTTGGACAAAATGAATTTGGATCTTTAAACACGGTGCCTTTATCCTTATCCTCGAAACGCCATTCATAATTTGGCTTAGTTGAAGCATCTCCTGTTGCAAGCGTCACAAGTTCTGCCAAATTTTTCGGGTTGTTTCGTTGATTGTTTTTTTCGTTGAATTTCACAAGAAGCGCAAGACGAAAAAACTTTTGAAAGATTACCGGATGACCGTCACAATAGAATTCATGGTTTTGATTAGCCCCTTTTTCGGTTAGGACGAAACCAAATTTTTCGTCTGAAAGCTTGAAAATAATCTTATCATAATATTCATAAAGCCGGTTAACATCACCATTTGATGGATTGGATTTTTGGAATTCTTCAACTGGTATCTCCATTCTTCCGGGTTCTGGAGTATCCATAATTGAAAGGTTGTTCCGCTCTTGTTCATTCTCTGGTGTTTTTTTATCCGTTTCCGCATCTTTCCTGCTCTCATCTTTGATTGGATAACTATATAAAAGCAAAAGAATCAGAATAAATATCAAAGTTGTATAAACTATTGAACAGATATGGAATAGGGGAACACAGGATTGCAGATACAGTGGCGATCTTACTATGTCTTTTTCTCCTGGCATTATGTAATAAAGAATTTGCGCCAAAATCACCAATGCCAGAGTTAGATAGGTCCACCCGTTCAGCCGATGAAGCTTTCGAACTTTAAATGCGGCACTTATCCTTTTACTCAAGATAACCAAAGAAACTATTGAAAAAACCGCATCAGGTAAACCAATGAATATCTTAAAAAAGTTCTCAACGAAATTGTTGTCGCTGTATTTTTTATCAATGGTTATTTTAAATACATAAGTGATAATTAAAAGTGCCAGGACTGATAATATGGCAATAACTATCCAGACTTTCAAGGTGCTTTTTTTTGAGATTTCAACACCATTATTATGCTTCCGAAATCCATTATCAATAATGATGGACGACACCGCCCTTAGTAAACAATATGAATTAAATATGGAAATACAAGCATACAACCCAATGGTCATTCGGTCTTCACTTTTAAATAATATACGGACAATACTCATCAAGGCCCAACACCCAAAGGCGACCATAAACCACTTCAATCCCTCGATATCCTTATCATCCAATTTGTTGAGGCTGTCATTTCCTTGCGGTTGCCTGGCAAGGCTTTTTATCCCAAAGATCAGCAGGGAGAATATGAAACATAGGAAAAATGAAATCAGGTTAGAAAAAACCGCTGGCTCCGAAATGTTTACAATCATGTTATCCATCGTTGTAGGAGATTTTGCAATAAATGTTTATAAAATTCTCTCAAAAAGAAATAATTATATGTTATTCTTATCATCCAAAATCCGGCCTTTTTCCACAAAAATCAACAATGCAAAGATTCCACAAAGGAAAAATGATGGAAAGTGAGCAATATTTACCGACATTAAAAATTTTCCGATTCCTATCCACATATAATTTTTTTTAAAATTATGTTCATGGATCAATCATTCAACATCGCGCCAATTTTTTTGTGAAATACCATCTTCGAAAAATCAACCTCAGTGACAACCCCAAAACGGATATCTGTGCCAAACCGCTCTGCCTGTTGTTTGAATTCTTCCATCATCTCTGGTCCGGTGATCCCTTTGGGATATCCCGGGAAATTCTCCACTTCGGTGGTGATCGTCAGTTGACCTCTAGGCTGCATTCCCAGGTACATCACGGGTTTAAGATCATCTCTGGCGGCGTAAATAGCGGTGGTATATCCTGCGGGACCAGATCCGATAATCAGGCAGCGGACGGATTCGATTTGTTCGTTCATTGATTTGTGTTTTAGGTGCAAAGGTAGGGAAAATGGGGGTAAGAAAAGGGGGTAAGCGCAAACCCGAAGATCGTTGACTATGGTGTTTTCCCTTCTATGTTTGAAATGGCTTCATCCATTTTTTGGATTAATGCAGGCATTCCGATCTGTTTAAAAATGGATCTGGCTTGCTTCAAATATTTCAATGCCTCGTTGAAATCACTTTTATGAAAATAAACCTTGCCGATATTGCCTAAATCTAAAGCTTCGCCTTCCAAATGGCCAACCTGACGATCTATTTCCAACGCTTGTAGCTGATGTTTCATTGCCTGGTCAAAATCTCCCTGGTCACAAAAAATTATCCCAATATTACGCAAATTTGCTGCCTCATCTCGTAAATGGCCTATCTGAAGATTGATCGCTAAAGACTGTTGCTGATATTTCATCGCCTCGAATAAATCTCCTTTGTCCTGATAAATCATGCCAATATTACCCAAAACATTTGCTTCTCCATCTAAACGACTAATCTGACGGCTGATAGTTAAAGCCTGCTGCTGATACTTCATCGCTTCTTCCAAATTTCCTTTATCCTTAAAGATCAGTCCAATATTGCCCAGTGTAATTGCTTCGCCTTTTGAATAACCAATCTGTTGATCAATTGTCAGTGCCTGTTGGTAATGTTTTAATGCCTCATCCACCTCTCCCTTTTTCTTAAAAATAACGCCAATATTTGATAATTGAGCCGCCTCCCCTTGAAAATAACCGATCTGACGATGAATTGCCAAAGCCTGCTGATGACATTTCAACGCTTCCGGTAAATCTCCTTTCAGCAAATGAATCAGTCCAATATTGCCCAACTGTTTCGCTTCACCTCTTAAATAGCCGATCTGACGATTGATCGTTAAAGATTTAACATAGAACTCCATTGCCTTATCCAAGTCTCCTTTATTCCAGAATATCAATCCGATGTTGCCCAGAATACGACCTTGATATCCGGTGTCGTTAAAAGATTTGGCCAAGTCGAGGCTAAAGTTATAAAAGTTTAATGCGGTATCCCACTTTGAAATCTTGTAGGCCGTATTTGCTGCGCGAAAATAACGCTTCATCAGTTGGGTCAAATCCTGATCCCTTTGTACAAGCGTCTCTTCGAGTTCTTTCAGCGCTTTTTCAAACTCATGTTCCGGAACCGTAGGTTTTTTCTCTTCCAGTTCAGACATTTCCCTGATGAAGGAAATATCGGAAAACAGCCTTGCTACATGACATCGTGAGAAAAAATCATAATACCGGCTTAAAAGAACCATATAAAGTTCCTTGTGCAGTATCAGAAAAACCTGAAGCCTGTTTGCAATGATCTCATCCCGGAAAAACAGGAGATTGGAGGCAACCTCTTCATCTTTTTCAACCGATGAAGGGAAACGGTAACAGGGAATAAGAACCGGTTTTTCTGCATGGGCATATTTATTCAGCAACTTGCCCAGTGATTGATGGAACATGCCATCTTCCTCAATGATCAAACCATGGATTTGGTTGATTAACCAGGATTCAAACTCTTGCCCAAGCCGCCGGGTATCCACGCCAAGCGCTGTTATGGAGAAAACGCCCTGTTCAGGCTGTAAAAAATTGCTGAACTCTTTTAATTTCAGCGAATCATTGCTTGATAAGTATTTTTCAGGATTTGATCCTCGCGGCATAGATTTCAACTGTTTTCCTGATCAAAGGATTCACATCGTACCAGGTGGGCTGGTTGATATATGCATATACTTGGTTGCCGAGGATGGCGCGGATGAAGATATCCTTGTCCTCCTTACGGTCGCCGGGAAAGGGAGTATGCTGAGTACGGAAATGTTCCAGCACCCTGATGGTATCGGAGAAGATCATGGCAGGTTCAAGCCGCTGCCGTCGTTCATTGACGCCATACTCCACGTCGGGTATAGAAATTATTGATGAGTCCGTGAGCCTTGCATTTCTGCCCGCATCAATAAGGATATTCAGGTACTGGGATATGTTGCCGCCGGACTGTTCAATCGCAAGTGAAATGGCATCCGGAGTTATCATTTTTTGAAAATCATCATGGATGCGGTTCCGGACAATTTTCTCCATTAAGCCATGGTTCTCATTTATCTCTTCTTCCGATTTCCAAGTGGATTCTACCACCGGATTTTTCTGTAGTTTCAATCCAAGATGCACATCGCTTCCGGACATAAAATCAGAAACCGTTGTCAAAATCACCGGGATGGTGATCACTTTTTTACAGCTCAGGTTTTCAAAGTAGAACCGGTTTTCAATAAACAATTTCTCAACCAGATCCCATTTTTTAATATGGTCCAATTCGTTGATGATAAGCAACAGTGATTTTCCGCAGCAGCAATCGTCAATAAACTTCTGAATAATCCGGTCGGTAATTTCAAACAAGTCGCGGATATTAAAAGTAAAAGCCTCCCGAACCTGTCGCCGCTGCATGGCGTTCATCCGCAACTCAGCCGAAAGGTCAATGCCTGCTTTGACTAACCCCAGAAATTGAAGAAACGCCTGAAAACTAGTTTTCACCTTAACCGCAGCTTCGCCTTCCGTAGAACCCAGGGTTTCTATGGTCAGACTTCCCCTGTGTTTTCCCTGCATCAGGATCAACTGTTGTTCAAATTCCGACTGCAATTCAGGTTTTTCCCTGATCAGTTCAAAGGAGAGCTGCAGCAGAAAATCAATAATATCAAGATCATTCAGATCAAATAATTTGTGCCCGTACAGGTTCACAACTTTAAATGATTCATGGATTTTTTGATCTGGGAGGAAATTCAACGCTGTTGTTTTACCCGAACCGGATTGCCCGGTTACATACAATGTTTGATCTGATTTATAGGTTTCTTCGAGTAAAGAAATTCGGATACGTTTCAGCTTATTTTCATAAACCGGAACATAGAATTCCTCCTCGTTTGGAGTAAGGTATTCAACGAAAAGGTTGTTTACCAATTCGCTGATGGTTTTTGCTTTGTTAACGCTCATTGATGATTTTAATGAAGGGTGGTTTTCATAATTGAATCAAAAGAATGATGATTCCTGGAAAGTTTTGATGAAATTAATAACAAAGGTAATCTATTTCACAGTTTTTTTATCCTGTCATTTTTAAAATGTCCGTTTTTATCCTCGTTTGAGTATATTCACTGTTTCCGAAGGTTTCAGCGGCATGTGCCTGATAATCCAAGGTACCTCGTTATTTTATTTTTTAGATAGGAGAGCCGGGGCGAGTCGCGTCCGGTATAATTATTTTATCCCCGAAACGAAACCCAAAGCCAAAATTTATATATTTGTAGGAAAGTACGTTATGTCAGGTTTTGAAACCCTTTTTGTCGCCGGAAAAGTTCCTGAACGTAAAACCTGACAAAGATTCATCAGCAGTTAAATCATTTTAACAGGAGATTCATTATGAAACTAAAGATCAAAACCATATTGTATTTATTGTTGACTTTTCTAACATTAATGATAATAAGCGGAATGATCCTTTCCAAGGGCAGGTTGATTGACGTCCAGAATGAAATATTCGGGATTGTGGAAAGCTATGTGTTAAGGTCTGGTATGGCTTCTGATATTGTCAGAAACAAGGAGACCATTGACTCGGATGTTCAATTATTGAAACTTCTTCCTCTACCGGAGGAAAAGCGGGAATTGAAAAGTAGAATTGACAGAAAATTTGACGAGTCGTTTTCAATGATTTATGAGTTATCGAAAAACGAGAACCAAGAAGGAAAATTACATCTCAGGAAATTGAGCGAAGACTTTATAGATTATAGCAGGGAGATCAATCAACTCTATTTACAACTCTATT
>JAPLDO010000028.1 GCA_026391715.1 Bacteroidota bacterium | reverse complement strand
AAGATTTTGACTTGCCGTTTATAGTTGAAAGTGTTTCTTATGTTTTCTATACTTTTACTGAAAATGAAGCGCATTATCTTGTTGCTATTTTAAATTCAACCGCTCCAAACGCTTTAATGAAAGCATTTCAGGCGCGAGGATTATTTGGACCGCGTCATGTCCATAAAAAAATCCTTGACATCGTTTTTCCGAAGTACAATGAAAAGAAATCCCCACATTTGAAACTTGCCAAAATCGGAGCGGAATGTCATGAACTTGCGCGGCAATTCCTCCTGGAAAATCCACCGGAACAGAACCTTTCGGCATATCATCTTGGCAGGCTGCGCCTTCAGATAAAAAAACGCCTTGAAGATGAATTGACTCAAATTGACCGGTTTGTTAAAGAGATAATTTAAAATGATTCGGTTTTTAGATTTTTTATTTTCGTTTCTGGGGCTGTTGCTGCTTTCTCCGGTTTTTCTGCTGGTTTATATTATGATACGAGTTGATTCCTGCGGCGAAGCTTTTTACTTTCAAACACGTGTTGGAAAAGCAGGTCGTGATTTCCGTCTAATGAAATTCCGAACAATGCGAATTAACTCTGATCAACTTGGCGGACTAACTATTGGCGCCCGCGACAGCCGCATTACGAGGAGCGGATTTCTGTTGCGGAAATACAAACTCGACGAACTACCACAACTTATCAACGTTCTTAAAGGCGACATGAGTCTGGTTGGTCCTCGTCCTGAAATCAGAAAATACACAGATCTTTATAACGAAGATCAAAAAATAGTTTTATCAGTAAAACCCGGAATTACTGATTATGCTTCAATAGAATACATTGATGAGAATGAAATTCTCGGGCAATCAACGGATCCGGAGAAAACCTACATTGAAGTTATCATGCCCGCTAAAATTGAGATAAACAAACGCTATATCAATAACAGAAATCCCAAGGAATATCTTAAAATTCTTGTGATTACTTTCCTGAAGTTGTTCCGGTAGTTGTGAGATAATTCCAGTTTTGGTGGAATATGAAAACTAAAGTGGTTATAAAAATAAAAATTTGGCTAAAGCCCGGTATATCAGCAACTTGAATTGCCACTACCTTAAGGTAGTGGCAATTGATAACCAGATAGTTACTGGACTTTAGTCCAAATTGTTTCCTTTTCGGAGTAGGCTCATATTTTGGATATAAGGCTCTAAAGATTGTCGCGGAAGTACAGCGCCATCTTCTGGTTCAGATGAACCCGGTCTTTTCCGCGAACATTGTGCGGGTGTCCCGGATAAAGAAAGAAATCAACCTGTTTACCCTCGTCAACGCATTTCTTGAGAAAAGTCAGGGAGTTCTGTAAAACCACCGTTCCATCCTGGTCGTCGTGGATGATTAATAATTTTCCCTGAAGGTTTTTTACAGAATTGAGAAGGCAGGCGTCCTCATATCCTTTGGGATTACTTTCGGGAGTATCCATATAACGCTCGCCATACATTACTTCATAGTATTTCCAATCAATTACCGGTCCGCCGCAAACGCCAACTTTAAAGACTCCCGGATTCTTCAACATCATCGAAATTGTCATAAACCCGCCATAGCTCCATCCGTTTAAGCCAATTCTTGCAGAATCAACAAATGGAAGTGATTTCAGATATTTAACTCCAACCATCTGATCGCTGACCTCTTTATTCCCAAGATTTCGGAAAATAGCCTGCTCAAAAGAACGCCCTCTGTTGGAAGTGCCTCTATTATCAAGGGTAAAAACCACATAGCCCTGATCGGCAAGGTAGTTCAGAAACAAACCGGCTCCGCCAAGCCATGAGTTTGTGACAAGCTGCGAATGTGGTCCGCCATAAACATAGATTATAACCGGATATTTTTTTTCCGGATCAAAATCAACCGGTTTAATTAACCGGCAATAGAGATCGGTATTTTCATCATTTTTTAATGTAAACAACGACGTCTCCCCGAGTTTGTAGTCTGCAAGCGGATTCTCACCTGCCAGCAGAGTTTGCAGCAATTTCCCATTTACGTCAAGAACATCAATCCGGCGAGCCACAGATGTATTGGTATAAGTATCGAGGATATACCTGCCATCATTAGTGATTTTTGCATTATGGTTTCCATCCACCTTAGTTACCGGAGATATTCCTCCATTTTTCAGATCAACCTTATAAAGACGCTGGTCCAGTGGATTATCCTTATTGCATAAGAAATAGGCGACAGAACTGCTTTCATCGAATGAAACAAATTCTGAAACTTCCCATTTGCCGGAAGTAAGTTGTTGGATAAGCTCGCCATTAGTATTGTACAGATATAAATGATTATAACCGTCGCGCCGGCTTTCCCAGATAAATTTGTCGGAACTTTTCGGTAGAAACCTTAGTCCGTACATTGGCTCAATGTAGGTTTCGTTTTGTTCTTTAAACAAGGTTTTGATATATCTGCCATCCCTGGAACTATATTGGTTAAGTTGCATGAAGTTCTGATCTCTGTTAAGAGTTGCAATGTAGATGTACTTCTGATCCGGGCTCCAGGTGATGTTGGTCAGGTATTCAATTTTCAATGACGAATCGGCGCTACCCGAAGAATCGGTTTGAAGATAGATGGTTTTTCCGCTCGCGGTAGAATAAATCCCAACCGTTACTTTGTGGCTTGTCATTCCTGCCATAGGATATTTTGTGGGCTCAACAGTTGCAATCCGCGTGTTGATGTTCACCAGCGGATAATCAGTTACCATTGATTGATCCATCCGGTAAAAAGCCAGCATGTTTTCATCAGGCGACCAGAACGTCCCTTTGTCAATACCAAATTCATTGCGATGCACCCTGTTTGAGCCATATTCAATATCAGGATTTTTTTCGGCTGTAACGGCGGTTTCTCTGCCATTGAAAGTAATGTAGAGATTATTATCTTTTGTGAAGGCAAGTTTATTGGTTTCTTTACTGAAATCGAGGTTTTCTGCCTTGTCATCCCATGAATTATCAACCCCGATTGAATTCTTCCTAATATCGCAAACATAAAGTTTTGTCCCATTGATGAACCTGAACTTGCCGGCGGTAAGGAAGGTGATGGCAGGGAATCTTTTCAGGGTGTCAAACTTATTATATTTCAGCAAAAAATTCAGGTCAGCGAGCCTTATCAGGGTGTCCCGCAAGCTTTTGGTTGCGAATCCCTGAACAAGACAATTACTGGCAACATAAACAAATTGCTCTGTTCCCGGTTGCCATTGAAGCTGACTCAGGTTAGCGGCAATCAGTTTCGGATTCATATAAGTAGCATCCTCTACTGTCAAGAACCTGGCTTGGGCAGTAGTTAAAACCGGAATTAACAGAAGCATGACAAGGGAAAAAACTACCTTTTGCATAATTATGGTTTTTTAAAAATAATGTTAAAAGTTATTGAGAAAAGTTATTAAACCCGTTAAACAGATATACATTCCTTTCGGGCGGGCGCGCATACACTGCTTGGTTTTAAGCGCTTATGACGGTAGTTCTTCTTTCAGTCCGTTAATGGAAAAGTTTCAATCTATGTCTGTCTTCACCAATATGTTCTCCAATCAGGTTTGATATGTCAACCACAGCGCCATGCTCAATAAAAACCTCATAAAATCGGTTAGGGTTTTCACCCCAATAAATCATTGCACATGCCATTGGCGCACCTTTTCCTGCGTCTTTACCGTTTTCCAAAAATTTAAGTCTGGTGTCGTAAAGGAAACAAATAGCTTTTGCTTTTGTAAAAACATATTTCTTCCAATGTGCTGTGTTTGCTGCAATAGGAACAAGCGCTAATACTTCTGAATTATATTCCTCGTTGGCGTATGCACATTTAGCAAGCCAACTTTTAATTGTTGTTCCTCTGTCCTTGTCAATGCCATAAGGAGGATTAACATAAATTGTTGGAAAGTTCCAATGCTCTTTCAGTCCGTCATGTTCTGGTAATCTATATTCTGTTTGTGCATGAACAACAGAAAACTCGTTTGAACATGGGTCTAAATTAATGTTTCCGCCAAATACTTCTTTAACTGCCTTCACATATTTGGGAGGCGTCCCCCAACTTTGGCTAAGAGTATTTATTGCTCTTCCTGCACTCATTATAAAATATTTTGCCAGTTTTTATTTTTCAATTCTGCCAATTCGGCTCGCAAAATAGTTAAAGTTTTTCTACCTGGCGAAATCACTTTAAACCATTTCTCAATAGCTTCAATATTGTCTTTAAAATATTCTAAAAGAATTCTATCTGCCTCAATATTCATTTGAACTTTTGTGAATTGATTTTTCTTTTTACCTTCAATGTAGCTTGATAAGAATGTATCTCTCAAAAATTGAAATTCGGATGTTGGCTTTAATAACAATTTGTCAATAAAGTCTGATAAGCCATGGTCTGTTAAGAATAGAAGCCAGTCATATGATTGTGCTAAAACCATTAATTCCTTTTGAAAAGAATCCTCGCTAAAACTGATTTCACCAGTCAGGTTTTTTTTAATCCAGTTACCGTGATTACTAACAACACCAACCGTTAAAATAAATTTTCTCAATAATTCCTTATCGGAAGAATAAATTACTTCTTCCATCAGATCAACGTAAGGCTTAATTATGTAAGAATCATCACTTTTATATATGATGCCTTGCATTTCCCCTGATTCGGAACGAATTTTTTGTAGCGAAGAAGCCATTCTCGCAACATAAGCTCCTTGTTTAGCTTTTTCAATTGTAGTAGGTCCTTTAGTCATGCCTTCTTCAATACCAACTCTTTTGCATTCAAACATTGCATAAGGTTTTCTGCTCTGTTCATATATATGAAGTTCTAACCTGGAGCCAATGTCTGACTTGATGCTGCATAAAAGAAAAGATGTTTGTGAAGTAGCTATAGTGCAAGCATTGCGAAGAATTCCATTACTTAAAAGAATATTTGATTTACGTTCAAAACCATTCAAATCAAATGATTCTGCCATAAGAGCTTTTAAAACCAAATTTGAGGTAATAGATTTTGTTGATTTGTCAATAGTAAGAATGGAACTACGGACAATTGGATGAAGTGAATACTCAACATTATGAGTAATACGTGGATTACCGTATTCTGAAAGTCCACGTTCAATTGAAATTTGGTTATTAAGGCCCCAAGTCTTAAGAAGATAATAAGTTACAATTTCAACTAAGGTTCCCAATGCTCTTCCTGCTGCCTTCTTGGGGTCTTTAGTATGTTTAAAAACTTCGTCTGCTAAGACTTTTTGTAGTTTATCAACTGATTCGTATGGCATATTTTTATTTTGTCAATAGTAAATTTAATTCGCTTTTTTGTTCGCTTCTTAACACTTCGTTTGAAGTTGCACTGTCGCGAATAGAATTTCCGCTATCGCCGTATTGCCGCAATTTCGGGAATAAGCCCGGGGTTACGTTCAATGGCATTACCAACTACGACTACATCAGCGCCGGCAGTAATCGCCTGTTTTGCAAGCTCTGCGGATACTATTCCACCCCCGACGATCAGAGGAATTTTAACTGCGCCTTTAACTGCCCGAATCATAGGGGCTGGAACTGGATTTCTCGATCCGCTGCCTGCATCCATATATATCAGTTTCATGCCAAGCATTTCTCCGGCAAGCGCGGTACAAACCGCAATCTCGTTTTTATCGGATGGAATCGGAGTGGTATTACTCATATACATCACCGTTGTCATGCTACCGCTATCAATAAGCATATAACCGGTTGAAATAATCTCCAGCGCGCTGGCTTTTAAAAACGGAGCCGATATTACATGCCGACCGATGAGCATGTCGGGGTTCCGTCCTGAAATAAGCGACAATAGAAGGATTCCGTCAGCCTGGTTGTTCAATTGCAGGTTATTTCCCGGGAATAGCAACACAGGGATCGTGGAGTTTTCCTTAATCAGGCTTATAACCTTTGACTGGTTGTCATTCATCAGTAAACTGCCGCCGATAAAAAAATAGTCAACCTCCGATTTTATTGACAGTTTGATAACCTCTGTTAAAAAATTCGGCGGGCATTTATCAGGATCCAGTAAAACAGCAAATTTTTTTTTTCCGGCGGAGGCGTCGGCAGCAAGCTTTTTGTAATTATCCATGAGTGTTATGAAAAGATGGCTTTTGCAATCTGACGGATATTTTCGGAGATTCCGACCGAAAAATAATGAACAACGGGAACCCCGAATTTGATCAACTCTTCCGATTGTTTGATGCCCCAGTCAATCCCTGCTTTAAACGCATCTTCATTTGTCGGGCATCCTATTACCTGCTTTACAAGTTCCTCCGGAATGTCAATGTTGAAAATCTGAGGCAAAACATTGATTTCCTTTATGGTACAAATTGGTTTCAAACCAGGAATGATGGGTACGTTAATTCCGGCTTTGCGGCAGGATTCCACAAAATCGAAATATTTCCGGTTATCATAAAACATCTGGGTAACAATGTATTCGGCGCCTGCTTCAATTTTTGCTTTAAGAAATTGGAGGTCGTAGGCAAGGTTGGGCGATTCAATATGTTTCTCAGGATAACCTGCCACGCCAACGCAGAAATTTGTATGAAAAGAATTTTGCAAATCAACATCGAGGTATTTTCCGTTGTTCATAGCCGCTATTTGCGAAACCAGTGAATTGGCAAAGGCATGTCCGTTTGGTTCGGGAATAAATGTTCGCTGGTTTTTTGGCGCATCGCCCCGCAAGGCAAGAATGTTATCAATACCAAGATAATGGAAATCAATAAGCGCATATTCAGTTTCCTCCTTAGAAAAACCACCGCAAATAATATGCGGAACTACTTCTACTTCCGGATATTTGTACTTGATTGCCGCAGAAATGGCAACAGTTCCCGGTCTTTTCCGAACAGATTTTTTTTCGAGAAGCCCGTTTTCCCGCTTTTTATACACAACCTCCTCCTGATGGTAAGTTACATTAATGAATGACGGGTGAAAAGGCAACAACGGATCAACCAGTTTGTAAATGCTGGTTATATTGTTTCCCCGCAAAGGAGGCAACAGTTCAAAGGAAAAGAGCGTTTTCCCGGATTTATTGATGAGATCAATTACTTTCATGTTTAATAATTCAGGTTAGTGTTCAATAGTTTTTCAACTTGTTCGGAACTTAGATTTTTACGCTTTGCATAATCGTTTACCTGATCTTTACTGATCCTGCCCAGATTGAAATACTGCGCCAAAGGATTTGCAAAGTAGTAACCACATACCGAAGCCCCCGGATACATGGCGTAATTTTCAGTAAGTTTAATGCCTGCTTTGTTTTCTGCCTCAAGAAGAGTGAAAAGCGTTTGTTTTTCCGAATGTTCAGGACAGGCAGGATATCCGGGAGCAGGACGAATGCCTTTGTATTCCTCGCGGATCATAGCGGGAACCTCAAGTTGCTCTTCACGGTCGTATCCCCAGAATTCCCTGCGAACACGCTTATGCATGAGTTCTGCAAAAGCTTCTGCCAAACGGTCGGCAAGAATTTTTACCATGATGGCATTATAATCATCAAGGTCTTTTTCGAAAACGTCAACCCAATCATCAATACCCAATCCTGCGGTAACAGCAAAGCAGCCAATAAAATCAATTACGCCGGAGTCTTTTGGCGCAATAAAGTCTGCCAGACAAAGATTGGGCTGACCAGATTCCTTTTGTTGCTGGTTTCTGAGAAAACGTAGAGTATCCAGCGTCTTCGTGCGGTTTTCATCAGAATAAATTTCAATGTCGTCGCCAATGGAGTTACATGGGTAAAAGGCAATTACTCCACGCGCCGTCAGCATTTTATTCGAAATTATATCGTTCAGCAACCTCGATGCGTCGTCAAATAATTTTTTCGCTTCAGCTCCTTTAACAGGATCTGTAAGTATTGCCGGATATTTTCCGTTCATTTTCCAGGCATGGAAAAAGAATGTCCAGTCAATAAAGGCGGCAATTTCATCTAACGGATAATCGTTGAACAGTTTATTTCCGTAAAACTGCGGCTTCTGAATTAACTGGTCTTCCCAGTTAATCTTTAGTTTGTTTTTTTGCGCCACTGAAAACGAAATATAGGTATGATCGCCTTTTTTATTATAGCCGGCGCGAAGTTCAAGGTATTTCGATTTCACGCCATTTTTATACATGGTTCCTGTTTCGGGCGAAAGCAAACTGGAAAGGACCTGGGCAGCCTTTGAGGCATCCTTAACATGAATAACGGGCTGCTTATAGTGTAAATCAATTTTTACGGCTGTATGAATTTCCGACGTGGTTGCGCCTCCGATAAGTAACGGAATGGTAAATTTCTGCCGTTCCATCTCCTTTGCAACATGAACCATCTCCTCAAGTGATGGCGTTATCAGTCCGCTTAGCCCGATTATATCAACATTATGCTCTAATGCTGCCGCCAGAATTTTTTCTGCCGGAACCATAACCCCAAGGTCAATGATTTCGTAATTGTTGCAGGCAAGCACAACGCCAACAATGTTTTTCCCGATATCGTGTACGTCGCCTTTAACCGTAGCGAGTAAAATTTTTCCATTGTTTTTTGGAGATCCTTCCACGCCGGCTTTCTCCGCTTCAAGCCGTGGCGTGAGCCGGGCAACTGCCTTTTTCATCACCCTGGCGCTTTTTACAACCTGAGGAAGAAACATTTTCCCGCTGCCAAAGAGGTCGCCAACCTGGTTCATCCCCTCCATTAAAGGACCTTCAATTATCTTTAAAGCCTTATCAAACAAAGGCAGCGCTTCATCAATATCGCTATCAATGTGTTCGGAATCTCCTTTAATCAGCGCGTATTTGAGGCGGTCATAAACCGGCAGCGAACGCCATTGCGCTTCCGCTTCCTCTTTTTTCCCTGAAATATCTATTTTATCGGTATAAGCGAGAAGTCTTTCCGTGGCGTCTTTTCGCCGGTTAAGAATAACATCTTCAAGCAGAGACAGCAATGGTTTTGGAATCTCATCATAAACGGGAAGCGCCCCGGCATTCACAATGCCCATGCTGAGTCCGGCGTTTACAGCGTGATATAGAAAAGCGGCATGCATCGCTTCGCGTAAGGCGTCCTGTCCCCTGAAGGAGAATGAGAGATTACTAATCCCGCCGCTAACATGGACTAATGGCAAGTTTTCACGAATCCACCTGACGGCTTTCAGATATTCCACCGCATAATTATTGTGTTCATCAATGCCGGTGGCAACGGTGAGAATATTGGGATCGAAAATGACGTCTTCGGCAGGAAAATCAAGTTCCTTCGTGAGAATATTGTACGCTCTTTCAAATATCTCTATCCGGCGTTTGAGAGAAGTTGCCTGACCTTCCTCATCAAAAGCCATCACCACCACCGCCGCGCCGAATTTCCCAAGAATCGAAGCATGTTCCCTGAATGCAATTTCACCTTCCTTCAAACTGATTGAATTAACAACAGCCTTTCCCTGGATGCATTTCAGCCCTGCGTGGATCACCGAAAATTTCGAGGAATCAATCATTATGGGAATCTTCGCAACATCGGGATCAGAAGCAACCATATTCAAAAAATTGACCATCGCCATTTCGGCGTCGAGCATAGCCTCGTCCATGCTAATGTCAATGATTTGAGCTCCATTTTCCACCTGATGCCTTGCAACGGAGAGCGCCTCCTCATATTTGCCGTCTTTTATCAATCGGGCAAACTTTCGTGAACCGCTTACGTTGGTGCGCTCGCCGATGTTAATAAAGTTACTTCCTTTAAAAATTGTTAATGGTTCCAGACCGCTTAACCGGAGTTCTTTTGTACGCTCAGGAATTGGGCGGACAGGCGCGCCAACAACCAACCCGGCAAATTTGCGGATATGTTCCGGGGTTGTGCCGCAGCAGCCGCCCACGAGGTTTACGAAACGGTTATCGAGAAAATCCTTTACAAACACCGCCATCGCTTCCGGCGATTGATCATATTCGCCAAATTGATTAGGCAATCCGGCATTGGGATAGACAATAACCGGAAAAGGCGCTTTTGCCGATAATTCTTCGAGGTATGGTCTTAATTCCTGAGCGCCGAGAGAACAATTCAAACCAATGGCAAAAAGATCAAAGTGAATTACAGAATAAAGGAAGGCAGCGAGTGTTTGCCCCGATAAAGTACGTCCGCTGTTGTCGGAAATCGTTACGCTGGCAATGACCGGAATTTTTCGCGCCTCAGTGTTTATCTCATCAAACACAGCCATCAGCGCGGCTTTGGCATTAAGTGTGTCAAAAATTGTTTCAACGATAATCAAATCGGCGCCGCCATCGAGAAGTCCTTTTGCCTGTTCGCGGTAAGCAATGTAAAGATCATCAAAGCTGACTGCCCTGAAAGCGGGATTTTGAACATCGGGCGACATTGAGGCAGTTTTGTTTGTCGGACCAATTGAACCTGCCACCCAGCGGGGTTTATTTTTTTCGCGCCCCTGAAAAGTTTCAATGGCTTCTCTGGCAAGTTTTGCGGCGCTGAAATTGATTGCGTATGCCAGTTCTTCCAGTTGGTAATCAGCCAAAGATATTCGGTTGGCATTGAAAGTATCGGTTTCAATAATGTCGGCTCCAGCCTCGAGATAAGCCTGATGAATTTCCCTGATAACTTCCGGTTTGGTAAGAACCAGCAAATCATTATTGCCTTTGAGATTAACGTGAAAATCTTTTAACAGTTCCCCCCTGAAATCTGCTTCAGTAAGTTTATACCGCTGAACCATCGTTCCCATGGCTCCATCAAGAACCAACACCTTGGATTTTATTTCTGTATATATATCGTAAATCATTCAATTCTATTTAACAATTTCACTTACCAACTTACCAATTTACCAACTTAATATGCAACCGCAATCATAAACTCATCTATCTTTTCATAATAAACAGCATATTCATAAAATTTTGTCCCAAAAACAAGAGTTGCCTTTCCGGTTCCTTTTGTGGCGCAAAGGTAATCAATTGGCTTAATACGTATATCATTCCTGAAATCTACACTGTGCGAGCCATGTAACTTATATAACGCCTCCTTACAGCACCAATAATAATAAAGCAGTTCAAGGGAGGGTGATGATGAGAGAGCTGCCAGTTCTTCATTGTTAATAAACCGTTCCTTTACCCGCTCAATCCTTGGAAGAATATGTTCGATATCAATGCCAACTTTCCCGCAGGGGCTTATAACCGCTGCCGCATAACCGCCGGCATGTGAGACTGAAATATGGTGAGTACCCGAAAAGAGCAAAGGTTTTCCGTTCGGATCGTAGAAAAGTTTGACAGACATGGGCGACAGGAGATGGCTGAGCAAAGCTCTGCATGCGAGCCACTGTTTTTTTCGCAGGTTGTTTTTAAACGATTCGCAGGTCAGGCGGTCTTCTTCATCCGGTTGCACAATAGTCAGCAGTTCATCCACTGTTTCAGTTATATGCCATACTGCGGCATGGATTGATTGCAGATGGGTAATCTCATAAAAAAACGGCATATCCTGTTGTCTGAAGTTACAAAAATAGGTGAATAATCCATGCAGGTATCAGAATTTTCCATACTTTTGCCGCCCGAATAATATAACGTAAAGAATATGGAAAATACAGCAATGTCAGTAGAAATGAAATTCAAGGTAGCCGATATGTCCCTTGCTGAATGGGGTAGGAAAGAGATTGAAATAGCAGAGAAAGAGATGCCGGGATTAATGGCGATCAGAAAAAAATATTCAGTTGAAAAACCATTAAAGGGAGCGCGGATCAGCGGTTCGCTGCACATGACTATACAAACTGCCGTTCTAATTGAAACATTGATTGAATTGGGAGCTGATGTTCGCTGGGCAAGTTGCAATATTTTCTCCACGCAGGATCATGCCGCCGCCGCCATTGCAGCGCGCGGTATTCCGGTTTTTGCCTGGAAAGGCGAGACACTTGATGAATATTGGCAGTGTACCAGCATGGCGTTGAATTTTCCTGGGGGAAAGGGACCAAACCTTATTGTTGATGATGGCGGCGATGCAACCATGATGATCCATAAAGGATATGAAATTGAGAAAAATCCGGATTTGCTCAAAACAGACGCTGAAAATGCAGATGAAAAAGCTTTTCTAAAACAACTTCAGGAAATTTATATCGAAGATAAATTCCGCTGGACTAAAACAGTTGCTGAATGGAAAGGAGTTTCTGAAGAAACTACTACAGGAGTTCATCGCTTGTACCAGATGAAGGAAAAGGGCGTTTTACTTGTTCCGGCAATAAATGTAAATGATTCGGTTACAAAATCGAAATTTGATAACCTTTACGGATGCCGCGAGTCGCTGGCTGATGGCATCAAACGGGCTACCGACGTAATGATTGCCGGGAAAGTAGTTGTGACGCTTGGATATGGCGACGTTGGAAAGGGCTGCGCGCACTCGATGCGTTCCTATGGCGCTCGCGTTATTGTAACGGAAATTGACCCGATTTGCGCTTTGCAGGCTGCGATGGAAGGTTTTGAAGTCAGTACCCTTGAAGACGCCCTGCCTGAGGGAAATATCTATGTAACCACAACCGGTAACAAGGATGTAATTACCGCCGATCATCTTTCAAAAATGAAAGACCAGGCAATCGTATGCAACATCGGTCATTTTGATAATGAAATCCAGGTTGACCAATTAAATCATTGGCCCGGTATTAAAATCGTCAACATCAAACCCCAGGTTGACAAGTACATTTATCCTGATGGAAAATGCATTTATCTCCTTGCTGAAGGTCGTCTCGTAAATCTTGGTTGCGCCACCGGGCATCCTTCGTTTGTAATGTCAAATTCATTTACGAACCAAACGCTTGCGCAACTCGAACTCTGGAAAAATAATTACGCGATTGATGTGTATCGGCTACCCAAACGCCTTGATGAAGAGGTTGCAAGATTACATCTCGAACAAATCGGCGTTAAGCTGACCAGGCTCACTCCGGAACAGGCAGATTATCTTGGGGTTAATGCCGATGGACCGTACAAAGCGGAACATTACAGATATTAGAAAGCTGGTAAGTTGGTAAGTTGGTAAGTTGCAGAACAAGTTTTTTCAATTTGTAATATATAGAATTGACCCGTCGTAAATGGTGGTGTATTGTTTGAGCGGGTAACGAGATGGGCCTTCATAAGGTGTTCCGTCAACCATTATGTATTTTGAGTTGCAAACCGGGCAGAAACAGGTGATCCCTGAATCATCAACTCGTACCTGAGCTCCCTGAACGAGTGGATCATACGGGCAGGCGCGTTCAAAAGCAGCAAATTCATTTATGGATTTACGGAATATCAGAATACCGTTATACCCACCGGAAACCGTTTCCCAGCCGTTAACTGCATTCAGATTGATATATTGAGTGCTGTTGGGGTTTATACTGAAATTGACATTAACAAATGGAATCTCTGTTTGATTCTCTTCCTTTTTACAACTGGCAGAAATTATTACCATAGCTATCAGAAATATCAGGAAATTTGTATATCGGTAAGGCATAATTTGGAAATACAATTAAACAAGGTTTAACGTTAAATATGATATAATTATTTTATAATTCACCATTCTGGTTTATTTTGTGAATTTAATAACCAATGAGATATAAAATGGCAATGCGATTTATGATAATAGCAATTCTTTGCACGTCAACTTTCATGCCATTGTCGTCAGCCGTTCCTCAGGAAAGTCGGGTTAATCAACGCAGAATTGAAAAGGAGCGTGAAAAGAAACAGAAACAAGCGCTAAAAGATTATAATCAAGCGGTTAAGCGACACAAAGCAATACAGTCGAAGGCGACAAAATCGAGTATGAAAAGGACAAAAAAGGAAGCGGGAAAACTAACCCCAATAAGACCTTGAAAGGCTGACTTACCTGTTATTTTTCACACTTTACCTGGTTCTTCCATCGTTTTGTATATTAGAGTTCTGGCTAATTTAGAATGGTTATATATTTGAATAAGCTTATAATTTTTTTCGTGCACCATTTCAAATAATTATTATTTTTACCGCCTTATTAAGCGCACATTAATCTAACATAAAATTGTATGGTATGTTAAGAAATTTACTACTCGCCATTAGTTTTGTACTCGCAACAAGTTTGTTAGTTTTTTCACAAACTGGGTCTGGTACCATTAAAGGAAAAATTGTTGACAAAAAAACGAAGGAACCTATCTCTTTTGCCAACATAATTGTGGAAGTTGGCGGTGTTCAGGTTGGCGGTTCCACTACCGATTTTGACGGCAATTTTACGATCAAACCCGTTCCTCCCGGGAAAGTTGATTTAAAAGCCAGTTTTGTTGGTTATAAACCTTTTATGTATAGAGGGATCATTATCTCTCCCGACAAAATTACTTTCCAGAACGTTGACTTGGAGGCTTCAACCACAACACTTAACGAAATTGAGGTTGTTGATTATAAAGTTCCTCTCATATCAAAAGATCAGACAACTTCGGGCGGTACTGTTACCTCTGAGGAAATTTCAAAGATGGCAAATAAATCGGCTTCCGCAGTGGCGACAACGGTGGGAGGCGTTACTACCGACGCCAACGGAAACATTACCAGTATGCGTGGTCAGCGTTCGTCGGGAACAGTATATTACATTGATGGAATGCGCGTTACCGGTAGTAATTCTCTTCCTCAAAGCGCCATTGAACAGGTAGAAGTCATTCTTGGCGGTACGCCTGCCGCTTATGGAGATGCTACCGGTGGTATCATAAACGTTACCACTAAAGGTCCGTCTAAGGAATTTTCAGGTGGAGTTGATCTACAGACGTCACAATTTCTTGATCCATTCGGGTATAACCGGCTTGGTTTGAATTTCACAGGACCGCTGGTTTCAAAAAAAGATACGGTTCGCGGCACAAAAACGCCAATTATGGGCTTCTTTATTGCCGGCGATCTCATTTACCAGAAAGATGGAGCCCCCGCAGCCTTTCCTTTATATAAAGTAACGGAAGACGTAAAGAATAGCCTGACGGTAAATCCTTTACGGTTATATGGTCAGAATAATGCCGTTTTCTATAATTCTGAATTCCTGACGTACAACCAGATGGAAAAAACAAAAAGTACCCTAAATTCGGCAGGAACCAATATTAACGTTTCCGGAAAACTTGATTTTCGCGTAACACGCGGGATAAACCTTTCTGTTGGTGGAACCTTCACCTGGTATGATAACAGAAACTTCAGTTTTTCAAACTCCCTCATGAACTGGAATAATAATTCACATTCAAATGGTTATACCTGGCGTGTTAATGGTCGGTTTACACAGCGATTTCCAACCGGAACCGACAGCAAAAGTTTTGTTAAAAATATCTACTATTCAATAGGCGCCGACTTTACCCGCACATTTGCCAAGACTGAAGATGCAGAACATAAAAACAACTACTTCCAATACGGGTATATCGGTAGTTTTGCAACCCATACAATACGCGCCTACACGCCAACTCTCGCTTATGACTCAGTTGAACATAAATGGGCGCATCTCCAGAATGGACATCGGGATACCATTGTGGTTTTTAACGCTTCAGATATAAACCCGGAATCAGCTTACTGGACTCAGCAATATTACGATCTGTTTGATACTCCAGATGGTCACTACCGTAACATTGATGAAATCATTTCAGGTAAAGGTCTTATTAATGGCATGGAACCGACAGGCGCGTATAACATGGTCAATAATGGAGGACCTGCCGTTCCCGGCAACCGACCTAATGGCTATGCTGAAAACAGTAGCGATCAGGTTGCCGTAAACGCTTCATTCGCCGCCGACTTTGGCAATCATGAAATCCAGCTTGGATTACAATATCAACAAAGGACAAACAGAAGCTATCAAAACATTGGCATCTCATTATGGGAAACAATGAACGGATTAACAAACGCCCAGCTCCAGGAACTCGATCTTGCCAATCCAATTCCTGTTTATCGTGATAATGTTTTTATGGATACTATTAATTATAACAGGAATTATGTTTCAACCCTCCAGCGCAATTTCGATATCAATCTGCGTAAAAAATTGGGATTGCCTGTAAATGGAACTGATTGGATTGATATTTATTCATTCGATTTTGCTAAAAATACCATAAATTATTATGATGGAAATCAGAATTTGAAAACAATCCAGGTAAACGGCGCACTGTTCACAATGGACATGTTCAGCGCCGATGAAGTCCTTGTTAATGGCGCTCCAATCGTTGCTTATACCGGTTATGACTATATGGGTAAAAAATTGACGAAAAACCCGAGTTTTGACGAATTCTTCACCGGCAAAGACGCCAACGGCAACTACACTCGTACCATCGGAGCCTATCAACCAATTTACCTTGCCGGTTATATCCAGGATAAATTCGCCTTCAAAGATTTGATTTTTAACATTGGTGTTCGCGTTGACCGTTTTGACGCCAACCAGCCGGTATTGAAAGATCCTTTCCTTCTTTACCCGGCTAAAACAGTTGGCGAAGTGACTAAAATGAATGGTCAGAATGTTTTTCACCCTTCCGGAATGGGTAGTAATTACGTCGTTTATGTTGATGACGCTAATAATCCTGCCGTTATTACCGGTTACCGCAATGCGAGCGCCTGGTACAATGCTGAAGGAAGCCCGATCACCGACCCCGTCAGGGTACTCGACAGAGGAAATGGGGTTCAGCCATACCTGATTGACCCTTCAAATAAAACATTGCAGGCGACTGCATTCGGTGATTACGACCCGCAAACAAATGTAATGCCTCGTATCTCCTTTTCATTCCCGATATCTGACGATGCTTTGTTCTATGCCCATTATGATATCTTAACTCAACGCCCGTCCTCTGCGGAAGTTCAGATTGACCCCGTCAGTTATTATTATCTTGGCGTAACCGGCGCCTCCGGAACAATCAATAATCCGGCTTTAAAACCTGAGAGAACCATTGACTATGAATTGGGTTTCCAACAGAAAATCAACAATGCCTCTTCGCTGAAACTCGCCGTTTTCTATCGTGAAATGCGAGACCAGATTCAGCAGTACCGATTAAGCGGAGCCTATCCAAAAACCTATTATTCCTATACTAACATTGACTTTGGAACAGTTAAAGGATTAACCCTCACTTACGACCTGCGCCGTTCAGGAAATGCCCGTGTTCGTTTTAATTACACACTTCAGTTTGCCGACGGCACGGGTTCTGATCC
>JAPLDO010000214.1 GCA_026391715.1 Bacteroidota bacterium | reverse complement strand
CAAAACAGGATGGTGATCGAAGGTTCACGGGAAATCTCCCTCGCGCTTTCGGGAGGATTCCGCGTATCCGATCTGCTTTTTTGTCGGGAAATTGTTTCACCAGAAGATTTGGAGTCTTTAGAAGAGAAATTATCTGCATCGGCAAGAAAGACTGAAGTTTCCTCCGGAGTTTTCAACCGGTTAGCTTACCGGGAAGGGAGTGGCGGAGTGATTGCCCTGGCAGCGCCGAAACGGTTGAACTTTGAAGACCTCACACTCAACGCTGTTCCATTAATTCTCGTTCTTGAAACGGTTGAGAAACCGGGAAATCTCGGAGCATTGCTTCGCACTGCCGACGCGGCAGGGCTTGATGCGGTAATTATCTGCGATCCACAAACCGACATTTACAACCCCAATGCCATCCGCTCCTCAATTGGCTGCATTTTTACCATGCCTGTTGTAACAACCTCATCGGAAGAAGCAATTGGCTGGATGAAGAAGTCTGGTATAAAAATGTTCGGAACAGCCCTTTCGGCAAATCATCTTTATCACGAAACCGACTTCAATCAGCCAGCCGCCATCATCATGGGATCTGAAGCTAACGGACTGAGTAAAATCTGGCTTGAAGGCGCAGATAAACTTATTAAGATACAAATGATGGGAAAGATTGATTCGATGAATGTTTCCGCTTCGGCGGCAGTTGTGATTTTTGAAGCGATCCGGCAACGTAGCCCCAAATTAGAAATGTTCCGCGATTCTTTATAATGCTATTGAATTAATGTAACTTTGTATCAATAACCTATAAAATGAAATATCATGAAATTTGTTGATATAAAGAACGATATAGCTTTTCGTAAGATATTTGGAAATGAGAATAAAAAGGAAATTCTTATATCCTTTCTTAATGCTGTGCTTGAACTTCCAAAAGGCAGAAAAATAAAGAAAACCGAAATTAAAAATCCTTTTCAATTGCCCGAAATACAGGCGTTAAAAAGTTCGATTCTTGACGTTAAAGTTACAGACCAAAGGAATATTACCTATATTGTTGAAATTAAAGTAGAAGAACCGGATGGATTTGACAAACGAGTGCAATATTACACTGCAAAGCAATACGCATCACAAATTGAAGTGGGCGAAGATTACCCGAAACTTAACCAGGTAATTTTCATCGGTATTTTGAACTTCAAATTCTTTAAAGGCAATGACTATTTGACAAAACATTTAATTATCAACCAAAAAAATGGCAGGCAGGAATTGAGCGATATAGAATTCAATTTTATAGAACTTCCTAAGTTTAAAGAAGATAAAATTAAAATTGAAAGTCTGATTGATAAATGGATATATTTCATTAAAAAAGCCACAAATCTTGACGTAATACCCGAAAATGTAAACGATAAAGGTTTAAAACTTGCTTATGAAGACGCATATAAACATAATTGGACAAAGGACGAATTATTTGCTTATGATTATGCTTCGATGAGAAAAGCTGATGAAAGTTCTAAAACAAAACGGGCTGTCGAAAAAGCAGTTGACCAGGAAAAAATTGAAACTGTAACTGAACTTTATAAAAATGGCGTTTCAATTGAAATTATAGCAATTTCACTCAAATTATCCATTGAAAGAGTTAGAGAAATTATACAAATGGATGAACTACAATAAAAGAAAGCAACGCCGCCTTCCTTAGTGAAACATTACAGGCGAACTGAGAATTAGAATGAAATGAAAGAGATGATAGAAAACTGATTCAGGCTATTTATATTTTTCATTTTCCTCTTTCAATACCAGAAATCCCTTCGGCATACGGCTTTTAAATTCCACCATGGTTTCGTTAACCGGATGCCGGATTGACAGATAACAGGCATGCAGCCTGATTTGTCGCTCAAACTTTGCATCGGCGCCATAGCGGCGGTCGCCTACCACAGGACAACCCATTTCAGAAAGATGAACCCGGATTTGATTCTTCCGTCCGGTTTCAAGATCAACCTCCAGCAAGGTATAATCGGGCGTATGATCCATTACCCGGTAATGGGTAACTGCAAGTTTTGCCCCATCCTGCGACGTTGTTGAATATACCTTCTGATCATACCCCTCTGTAAGCCAACTCCGGATGGTTCCCTTCTCCTCCTTTGGTTTTCCCTCTACCAGAGCGTAATATAATTTCCTCGATTCATTCCAGTTATTCTTGATGTTTTCCTGAATTGGCTCGCTTTTCGCAAAGACAAGTATCCCGGAAACTTCCCTGTCGAGCCTGTGAACCACGAAAAGACGCTCCTTCCCTTCCGATTTTTCCTTCATCCAGATTAACAACTGCTGGTAAAAAGACGTCCCGCCCAAACCACGCTCGCCTACTGTGAGCATACCCGCAGGTTTTTCGGCAACGAGAATCGCTTCATCCTCATATAAAACCGGGAAAGGCGGTTTGATTTTTGAAACAGGCGGCGATTGCCTTACATAGTCCACAATGTCGCCCTCTTTCAGTAAAACTGAAGGATTGGTAATCATTTTGCCATTCACCCTTACGTTGCCATGTGCAATCCGTTGCTTAACGGTAGTTTTTGAAGCGGTTTTAAATTCCCCGAAAAGATAGTCGAGAAGGGAGGTTTCGGATTTTATGGTTGTTTTCATAATAAGTTGGTAAGTTGGCTACTTCGATAATTTTATTTTCATAGCCACTGGTTCATGGTCGGAGGAGGCAAAATTCAGCCGGATAGTTTTTATCATTTCAACCTCCACATTGGGAGAAACAATAAAGAAATCAATGATGGTAGTGCGTGTTTTTCCTTTTACATAAGCGATATCGAGGTACCTGTTGGTTGGACAAAGCGAGTCAAACACAAACTGCCACCCCTCGAAAAAACCGCTTTCGATAGGCGGTTCAACCGTTGTGACTGCATCGCCAGTTATTATTGCAGCGGGTTTAAAACCTCGTGGGTTGTTGTTCCAATCGCCGCCGATAATTACATAATTTCCGCTGCGGAATTCCTTTTGCGCTACGGAATCAAGCACAAATAGCTCCCGTTTACGCAGCGCGCCAGAGGAATCATAAGCTGAATTATGGATGTTAATCAATACGAGATCCTTGCCGTTGGATAACCTGAAGCGCATAGTCATAAAACAACGTTTCAACAATACCATCCGTAAAGGCCAGTCAAACATGGCGTCAAAATATTGCACTGTGGCTAAATCCGGTTTTATACGCGTGAATGTTGCAAGTCCCGCTAACACACGCCCCAAAGGTTGCGTAAGCGGCAACGGAATATACCGGCAATTATAATTAGTGGCAAAGGCGCTGGAAAATCTGGGTAAAACCGCCGAAATACGTTCATATTCATTAATGCGCCATGATCTTTTTGAATGAACGTCAATTTCCTGAATAAACATAAAATCAACAGAATCATTATCGGAAATAAATTTTTCGATAGCCCCAAGGTATTGTTCCGTTTGCTTTTTCCCTGTCCGAACGCTTTTTCCGCCATCGTAAAAAAAATCGGAAGCGGCGCCAAGTCCTGAATACCCGATATTCCAGGTTAAAAGCGTAAATTCCCGTTGATCCGGGTTAACAGGCTTACCGTTTCCATTTACTTCTAACTGCGACGATCTGACGGGACAAAACTCGGTTGTCATCATAAAAACGAACATGCCGACAAAGGTCAAAACAAAAATACTGGCAATGATGACAAGCATTCTGAAAAAAAATCGTTTCAAATTCGATATACGTTAATCTTGCGTCCGAAGGTACATGTTTTTTTGTATTTTTACCTTCGTTAATAAAAACCTGATCCATCCCGATGCCCATTCTTGGTTCGCTAATCCGGAAAGCTTATGAACTTCGTCAATTTCCGATTGATATTCGATTCATTGATCCGGCAGTTGAACAGCGCCGGGTTCTGAGGCGTTTACTGAACAGCGCCAGGAATACTGCTTTCGGAGAAACATATAATTTCGGTAAAATCATTGGGAGTATTAATTTTATTGAAGAATTCAGATCGCAGGTTCCGGTTCATGATTACAGTTCGATTTTTAAAAACTGGTGGTACCGGAGTTTGAATGGCGAGGCATTTGTTACCTGGCCCGGAAGGGTAAAGTATTTTGCGCTGACTTCTGGCACTTCCGAAACTTCTTCTAAACATATTCCGGTTACCTCCGATATGCTCCGCGCTATTCAGCGGGCGAGTGTTCGACAACTGGTTTCCACAACCAAATACGATTTCCCCGACGAATTTTACGAGAAAGGTATTCTGATGATTGGCGGAAGCACTCATCTTCTCTACAATGGAACCTATTACCAGGGAGATTTATCGGGAATTACTGCGAAAAATATTCCGTTCTGGTTTCAGCATTTTTACAAGCCCGGACGGCGAATTTCCCGCGAACAGGAATGGTCGGTAAAACTGAATGAAATTATCAGAAACGCCCGTTCATGGGATATTGGAATCATTGTTGGCGTGCCTGCATGGATTCAGATTATGATGGAAAAAATTATAGATTTCTATAATGTTAAAACCATTCATGATATTTGGCCAAACCTGGCAGCTTATGTTCATAGCGGCGTTTCATTCGAGCCGTATATCCGTAGTTTTGAAAATCTTCTTCAGCGCCCAATTCTTTACAATGAATCGTATCTCGCCTCCGAAGGATATATTGCTTACCAACGACCGGGCAATCGGAAAAGCATGGAGATGATTCTCGATAATGGCATTTTCTTTGAATTTATCCCGTTTAACGAATCAAATTTCGACGCTGAGGGCGATATGAAACCCAACCCTGAAACACTCACCATCAGCGAGGTTGAAGAGGGTAAGGAGTATGCCTTGCTTTTGTCAACCTGCGCTGGCGCCTGGCGTTACCTGATTGGTGATACCATTAAATTCATCAGTCGCGAAAAATGTGAAATAGCTCTTACAGGACGCACCAAACAGTTTATCAGCCTGTGCGGAGAACATCTTTCGCAGGATAACCTGAATCGGGCTATCGGCATGTTGCAGGAAGAACTTCACGTGAAAATCAGCGAGTTCGCCATCACCGGAATTCGTTGCGGCAATCTGTTTGCCCACCATTGGTACCTTGGAACCGATAACAGTCTTGACCCAGAACTGGCAGCCCGAAAACTGGATGAATATCTGAAGGTTCTTAATGATGATTACCGAGTTGAACGGATCGAAGCAATCAAAGAGGTTACGGCAGAAGTATTACCTTTGCAGGCGTTTCTCGACTGGATGAAAATCAGTGGCAAAGAGGGCGGAGCCTATAAATTTCCGCGGGTTCTTAAAAGCAGTCAACGGGAACAGTGGGAATCATTTATCAGTTCCATCAAAAACACAATATAAAATTGGGAACGGTTCTACATCCTTTGTTTGAAGGTATTATCCTCGGATTAACGGTTGCCATATCAATAGGTCCGGCGTTATTTGCACTGCTGCAAACAAGCATCAAACATGGAATTAAAACGGGGATATTCCTCGCCGCAGGCATTTTCATAAGCGACCTGGCGCTCGTTGTTGGTTTTTATTTTGGCGCGGCGCAGATTGTAACCGATACGCGATACCACCTTGTTCTCGGAATTGTAGGCGGTATTGTAATGTCAGTTTTCGGCGTTTTTACATTTTTCCGCAAGGTTCCGCAAACAGATCAGGTGGAGGCGATTAACGAAATCAAAGTCAGGAAAAAAGGTCCTTTACCCTATTTTTTCAAGGGATTTATTCTTAACCTCGCCAATCCGTTTCTTTGGGTTTTCTGGATTACCTCAATGCTCGCTATCAATGCAGCTTATGGCGGTAATCAAAAATCGGTGGGTTTGTTTTTTGCAGGAAGTTTGTCGGTAATCCTTATGACCGATATTCTCAAAGTTGTTCTCGCCAATAAAATCAAGGTTGCCGGTAATCCCCAGGTTAAACTCTGGATGAACCGGATTGTCGGACTGCTGTTTATGATCATTGGCGCCTTTGTCATCACCGGCTCGCTGCTCGAATATTTCCGGGGGATTTCATTGCAGGTTCCATAAAATGTAGATATTTTCTATTCAAACAGAGCGAATCAGCTTCTCAAACTCAGTTTTGTAATTTGTCCCAACCGGTATCAGTCTGTCCCTGACCTTCACCTGATTCCCTTCAATCATATCAATCCGCGACAGGGCAATGATAAAAGATTTATGAATCCGGGGAAATTGTTTTGCAGGAAGGAGAGTTTCAATGTTTTTGAGTGATTGATAACTGACGATCATTTTATCGGTTGTATAGATTTTCACATAATCGCCAAGCGCTTCAATATAAAGAATCTGGTCAAGATTGACTTTAAAGGTCTTTTTACTCGATTTGATGAAAAGGAAATTATCCTCGGGTTTATCTCCTTCTCTGGCGTCATGATGAACATTTTCCCTTCCTTTTAGAATCTCCTCGGCTTTTTGGATGGCTTTGTAAAACCGATCAAAAGCAAATGGTTTCATCAGATAATCAACTACATCGAGTTCATATCCCTGAATGGCGTATTCGGCATAAGCCGTAGTAATTATTACCAGCGGCGGATTTTTCAGGGTTTTAAGAAAATCAATTCCGGTGAGTTTAGGCATGTTGATGTCGAGAAATATCAGATCGGCTTCCTTTTCGTGTAAAAAATCAATAGCTTCAACAGCGTTGTTGCACTTTCCGGCAATTTCGAGAAACGGAAGATTCTCTATGTAGCGTTCAATAACCCGCTGCGCCAGCGGTTCGTCATCAACAATCAAACATCTGATTTTCATAGTATATATAGCGTTAATTCAACCCTGTACCGGGTTTTTGATTCATTAACAGTAATTGTATTCTTTCCTGAATATAGCAATTCGAGTTGCTTCTTAACATTATCGAGGCCAACGCCGCCTTTTGTTTTACTAATATAACCCGGATCAATGCTGTTTTCGACCACAAATACAACCTGATTTTCCTTCGTAAGGTCCAGGTTGATTTCAATAAATGGCATAAGTTCCTTATCCTTCGACCCATGTTTAAAGGCGTTTTCTATGAAGGCAATAAAGAGTAACGGCGCCACTTCGAGGTCAAAATGATTTCCGTGGATAAAAAAATCTATCCTGAGATATTCGGGCGATCGTAACCGTTCGAGATAGACATAACTCTGCAAAAATTCGAGTTGCTTATCAATCGCCACAAGATCATCCTTAGATTCATAAATTACATACCGCATCAGATCCGACAACTTCAGAATCAATTCAGGCGCTTTATCCGATTTATCGAGACTCAGAGAATAGAGGCTGTTGAGTGTATTGAAAAAGAAATGCGGATTCACCTGCGATTTCAGGGCTCTTAATTCAGCTTCCACCTTTTGTTTTTCAACCTCCTTCATCCTGAGTTCCACATCCTGGAGCGTTATTGAATCGCGCATCACTTTCAACAGAGTTGAAACGATCAGGAAAAGCAGTACAAGAATAAATTCGGCAATAACCTCAGAAAGAATATTGGGATGATTTCCGCCTTCCATAAAGTAGGAAACGAAAAAATTAAGAAGGATAAACAAAATGATGTTGCCAAGTTCGAGAAACGAGAAATGCAGGAACTTTCGCCGGTTAAAAAACACGGGTATCAGCCAGAGGAGATTGATATAAACCGAAATTGCAAGAAAAAGGATTGTTACCAGAATGCTGGAGGCTATCCTAAGATCAATATTGTAAAGGTGAAAGTCGCCCCGCAGATAAATCAAAACAACTGTAAAAAGCACTAAGCTGATCAGCCAGAAAAGAATATGCTGAATAAGGTGATGTTTTTTCCTCCCTTTTTCAGGGAAATTGATTTTCATCTCAAAGATTTTCCGGCAAAAGTGCGCATTGATTTCGGAATAGTCATTAATTTTTGATGTCTGATATAAAAAACCGGATGAAATTCTCATTGTGCCTGACTAAAGAATTTTATGGCTTTTGTTCATTCCATTGTCGCCACCTTATAACTCTATTAACCTAACCGCGGCAATTCTGTCGAAATGAATTATTCAGCATTCATCTGCCTGTTTTTCTATTAATATAACGAATACGTCGGATTTACCGGCGTGTAAATGTCCCGTCCGCCTTTAAGGTTAAATTATTTTGTAATTTTATAGCCGAATTATTTTAATGCCGAATGATACTCTTTCCAATAACATGAAATACTTATGAAAGATAATTTAATTATCATGCTGGTTGTCCTTACTACCGCCTTTATCCCGGTTGTTGGCTATACCCAGTCACAAAATCTTCCTGCTGCCGAAAAGGCTCGCACC
The DNA here is from genome assembly GCA_026391715.1 of Bacteroidota bacterium. Lineage (GTDB taxonomy): Bacteria > Bacteroidota > Bacteroidia > Bacteroidales > FEN-979 > CAIVAT01. The sequence continues at coordinate 9,274 of JAPLDO010000214.1, read as the reverse complement.
CACAACGAATTGCCTGATAACGGCTATATGCCAAATGCATGGGGCAATAAAAAAACCTCTCCGGCATACCGGTACAACGGTCCCGGATTTTTCACAACACAGGTTAATGTTGATGCGAATGGCAATAACATCATAGGCGACGCCGCCAATGAGCCTTCCATTGCTGTAAGCCCCACAGATCCTACAAAGATGGTTATCGGCTGGCGGCAATTCGAAACGGTAAACAGTAATTTCCGACAAGCAGGTATTGGATATACTTCCAATGCAGGCGCCTCCTGGACATTTCCCGGTCCGATTGATCCGATGACTTTTCGCTCCGATCCTGTCCTCGATGTAGATTCTGCAGGTACTTTTTACTATAACAGCCTTACAAGCAACAGCGACGGATATACATGCAGAGTTTTTCGCAGCGCCGCCGGAGGCTCTGCCTGGGATGCCGGAGTGGAAGCCCATGGCGGAGATAAGCAGTGGATGACAATTGACAGAAGCAGCGGAAGCGGAACGGGTAACATTTATTCATCGTGGACATCCTATTACAGTTCATGCCTGCCTGGGTTTTTTACGCGTTCAACGAATGGAGGAAACCTCTATGAAAGTTGTGTAACGGTTGAGGGAAATCCTTACTGGGGTACATTAACTGTTGGCAACCAAGGCGAATTGTACCTCGCAGGAGCCGGTTCGGGCGATGGGATTTTGGTCGTCCGGTCTTCAAACGCCCACATTCCGGGATCTTCGATAGCCTGGGATTTTACTTCCCAGGTTTACATGGACGGATATATTATCTCGCAGCCGGAGGTCAATCCGTTAGGTCTGTTGGGACAGGCATACATTGATGTCGACCGCTCAGATGGCGCAGGCAGAGGGAACATTTACGTACTTGCTTCAATGGTTCGTATTTCAAATGGAGATCCGGGAGATGTGATGTTCTCGAAAAGCGTTGATGGCGGATATACCTGGAGCGCGCCTTTACGAATTAATAATGATCCAACCGATTTCCATTGCCAGTGGTTTGGAACGATGTCGGTTGCTCCCAATGGCCGTATTGATGTGGTTTGGCTTGATACCCGCGACGATCCGAATGTTAATCTGCTTTCTGCATTGTACTATTGTTATTCCGACGATCAGGGCGAAACCTGGTCTATCAACAAGAAACTTTCCGATATTTTTGATCCTCATCTCGGATATCCTCAGCAAGACAAAATGGGCGACTATTTCGATATGGAATCCGATAACGGCGGCGCTCATCTCGCCTGGGCGAATACTCTCAACGGGGAACAGGATGTTTACTATACTCACATCATCCCTTCAATAGTGGCAGTTTCAGAAAATACAGGGAAACAGGAATCATTGATTCTCGAAGCTATGCCTAATCCCTTCAGGGGTAAAACCCGTATTAAATATACCGTTCCGGTTGCCGGTGATGTAAACCTGGCGGTATTCAATATTTATGGAAAGAAGGTTTCAACTTTGGTTGATGAATACCGCGCCGCAGGCATGTTCACCATTGAGTTCGACGCCGCTTCGCTTCCAGCAGGATGTTATGTTGGACGGTTGACAGTTGGGGGAAGGGTTGCAGTTGGTAAGCTGGTAAGCTGGTAAGCTGCCAACTTTATCCCCAACTCCCTGAACTGCTCCTCCTTAATCGCCGACGGAGAATCAATCATCACATCCCTGCCAGAATTATTTTTGGGGAAAGCAATATAATCGCGGATAGAGTCGCCGCCTCCGAAAATGGTGGTCCAACGGTCGAAACCGAAAGCAATACCGCCGTGTGGCGGAGCGCCATATTCAAAGGCATTCATCAGAAATCCGAACTGGTCGGCGGCATCCTCATCGGAAAAGCCCAATACCGAGAACATTTTTTTCTGTAAATCTTTATTGTGAATTCTGATAGATCCGCCGCCGATCTCCACCCCGTTGATCACAAGGTCATAAGCGTTGGCGCGAATGGCTCCCGGATCGGTTTCGAGCAGCGGAATATCTTCGGGTTTTGGTGAAGTGAATGGGTGGTGCTTGGCGTAAAAGCGCAGTGTTTCCTCATCCCACTCGAGTAACGGAAAATCAACAACCCACAGAGGTTTGAAATCACCTGGCTTAAGCAATCCCAACCGTTTTCCCATTTCGAGGCGCAGGGTTCCGAGAGCGGTTCGGGTTTTTTCTTCCTTTCCTGCAAGTATGAGGATAAGGTCGCCGGGTCTGGCGCTGAATTTCGTCAGAATAGATAGAAGATCTTCCGGAGAATAAAATTTATCAACCGATGATTTGGGGTTTCCATCAAGTCCATAGCGGATGTAAACGACTCCGGAAGCGCCAATCTGAGGGCGTTTCACGAATTCTGTGAGTTCGTCTAATTGTTTTCTCGAATATTCACTGCATCCTTCGGCGTTGATCCCTGCAATTAATTCGGCGTCGTCGAATAGCTTAAAACTTTTACCCTTCACCAGTTCGTTAATCTCGGTAATGGTAATGCCAAAGCGAATATCGGGTTTATCGGAGCCATAAAGCCGCATAGCTTCATCGTAAGGCATCCTCGGAAAATCTGACATCTCCATGTTCAGCACGGTTTTGAAGAGATGTTTTGCAAGCCCTTCGAAGGTATTCAAAATATCCTCCTGAGTAACGAACGACATTTCGCAATCAATCTGGGTAAATTCTGGCTGACGGTCGGCGCGCAGGTCTTCGTCGCGGAAGCAACGAACTATCTGGAAATATCGGTCGTACCCGGCAACCATCAACAGTTGCTTAAAGGTTTGCGGCGACTGTGGCAGTGCGTAAAACTGACCCTGGTTCATCCGCGAAGGAACCACGAAATCGCGGGCGCCCTCAGGAGTTGACTTGATGAGGTAGGGCGTCTCTATCTCGATGAACTGCTGATCGCTGAGGTAATTGCGGGTTGCGATTGCCATTTTGTGGCGCAGTTCGAGGTTTCGTTTGTTGACTCCGCGCCGCAAGTCAAGATAACGGTATTTCATGCGTAGCTCTTCGCCGCCGTCGGTATTATCCTCAATGGTGAATGGGGGCGTTTTTGAAACATTAAGAACAGTAAAACTTTCTACCATAATTTCAATATCGCCGGTTGGCAGTTTTGGGTTCTTGTTGCTGCGTTCAGCTACCTTTCCCTTTGCCGAAATTACATATTCGCGGCCCAGTTTGCGGGCTTCGATGCAAAGTGAGCTGTTAACTTCGAGATTGAATACCAGTTGGGTTATACCATAACGGTCGCGAAGATCAATAAAGGTAAGGCCGCCCATGTCGCGCGAGCGCTGGAGCCAGCCTGATAAAGTAACTTCCTGACCTGCATGGGTCATATTCAGTTCACCGCAAGTGTGTGTTCGGAGCATTGTTTTTTAGTTTAGAATGGTGCAAAGGTAGGAAGAAAGGAGGATTTACGATAGACGAAAGACGAAGGACGAAGAAAGTCGGCGAATTTATAAAAATCGCGATAGTATCGTTTGCGCGTTCGCTTTTGGTATAATAAGAGAAATAGTATTTACTGACGCGCCATTCTACCTCAGGTATTTTTTGAAAACGCTTGATCAGTTTATTGGTTAATGGGTTATTTTGATTATTTTAGTGGGTTATTTTAGTAGGTTTTGGCGTTTTGGAGATTTAGTTGCGAAAATTGAGTTTTTATTCTAAAGTCTTTAACCTGCATCATTTAAAAGATATCCCGATGAACATCAGAAAACCAAAGCCCGAAGAACCGGGAAAAGACAAAAAATTCGAACAAACTGATAATGGTAAGTTTCCCATCGTTGGCATAGGCGCCTCGGCAGGCGGGCTTGAGGCATTGGAACAATTTTTCGCGAATATGCCCAATGACAGCGGCATGGCTTTCGTGGTTATTCAACATCTCGACCCAAACCACATCGGGATTATGCCAGAGCTTTTGCAACGAATTACACCCATGAAGGTAATTCAGGCTAGCGACCGGCTTAAAGTACAGCCAAACTGCGTGTACGTAATACCGCCTAAAAAAAGCATGTCGCTGATCAATGGCGCGCTGCATTTGTTCGAACCGGTTGAGTCGCGCGGACTGCGTTTGCCTATTGATATTTTCTTCCGTTCACTCGCTGCCGACATGGAAGAAATGAGCATTGGTATCATCCTTTCCGGCATGGGTTCCGATGGCAGCCTGGGACTGAAAGCCATAAAAGAAAAAAATGGCATGGCTCTGGTGCAGTCTTGCGACTCTGCAAAGTTTGATGGCATGCCATTTAGCGCCACCGAAGCGGTAATTGCCGATATTGTGGCGCCAGCCGAAGAATTGCCCGCCAGACTGATCGCTTTTCTAAAGTTTATTCCAGATGGTAGTACAGACGCTGATTTAGACAGTAAAAACAAAAGCAATCTCGATAAAATTATCATCCTTTTGCGCGAGCAAACAGGCCACGACTTCTCTTTGTATAAGAAAAACACCTTATTTCGACGGATCGAAAGGCGTAAGGGTATTCACCAGCTTGACAAGATTCAGTATTATGTCCGCTTTTTGCAGGATAATCCTAATGAAGTAGAAATCCTTTTTAAAGAGTTGCTCATTGGAGTTACAAGCTTCTTCCGCGATCCTGCGGTATGGGAAACGCTCAAAAACCGAATCATTCCCGCTATACTTGATGAATTGCCCAACGGGTATGTACTTCGCGCCTGGGTTACAGCCTGCTCAACGGGCGAAGAGGCATATTCGCTGGCAATTGTTTTTCAGGAGGCGCTGGAAAAAATTAAAAAACGCAAACACCTGTCATTGCAGATATTTGCAACCGATCTCGACCCCGACGCCATTGAGATAGCCCGTAAAGGTTTTTTCTCTGCTAATATTATTTCCGATGTTTCGCCCGAAAGGTTAAGCCGGTTTTTTAAAGTGTCGGGTGACGGCTATTGCGTAATAACTCCCATCCGTGAAATGGTGGTATTTGCTTCACAAAATGTGATCAAAGACCCGCCATTTACAAAACTCGACCTGCTTACATGTCGGAATTTGTTGATATATATGGAACCCGAATTGCAGAAAAAACTGATGATGATGTTTAATTACAGCCTTAACCAGGGTGGTATAATGTTGCTTGGAACTGCTGAAACTCTTGGAACCAATAAAGAAGGATTTGAAGAGGTTGATTCAAGGTTGAAAATTTTCAAGCGCACCTTAACGCCTATGCCTCTTACCCTCATTGATTTTCCAAGCTCCTTTTCACGATTCAAACGAGCGCCGCTAAAAGAGCCGGCGCCATCAAAAAGCGTTGAAAACCTTCAGACTATTACCGAACAGCTCATGATTCAACGCTTTGCTCTTCCCAGTGCGCTGGTAAACGACAAAGGCGATATTGTCTTTATAACAGGTCGTACCGGAAAATACCTCGAACCGGTTGCAGGAAAAGCAAACCATAATATTTATGCCATGGCGCGCGAAGGATTGCGCGAGGCTCTGCCAAACGCCTTCCGAAAAGCCATGAACAACTTTGAACAGGTGATCGTTCGCAATCTTAAGGTAGGAACCAACGGGGGAAGCCAGCTTGTGGATTTAACCGTTCAACGCATTGAAAGCCCCGATTCGATAAGAGGAATGATAATAGTTGTATTTTCCGATGTGCCGCCAATAGTTGAAAATGATTTGGCGAGCCAGAAAACCGGTAACCGAAGATCAAAAGGTAAGCTAAATGAGTTGGAAATTAAACTCAAACGAAGTTATGAAGATCTGCAAAGCGCACGAGAAGAGATGCAAACTTCGCAGGAAGAACTGAAATCAACAAACGAGGAATTGCAATCAACCAATGAAGAGCTTCAATTAACCAATGAGGAACTTACAACATCGAAGGAGGAGATGCAGAGCCTCAACGAAGAGCTGCAAACGATGAATGTTGAACTGCAAAGCAAGGTAAGTGATTTTGTACAGGCAAACAACGATATGAAAAACCTGCTCAACTCTACCGAGGTTGCAACCCTTTTCCTCGACAAGGAGTTGAAGATACGCAGGTTTACCGAAGCGGTGACCAAAATTATAAAACTGCGCAACTCAGATATCGGCAGACCTTTTACCGACCAGGTATCCAATTTGAAATATCCTGAAATCGAGAGCCACGCACATCAGGTACTAAAAACCCTTTCATCTATCGAAACCGCAATTACTTCGCAAGATGGGAGGTGGTTTGATATCCGGATCATGCCTTACCGCACGTTAGACGACCACATTGACGGACTCGTTATTACGTTTACCGATATTACGTTTGTCAAACGTGCCGAGCAGGCAATGACTGTTTCGGAAACCCGATATCGTCGCATCTTTGAATCGGCAAAAGATGGAATTCTTATCCTCGATGCAGAAACCGGGAAGATTGTTGACGTCAATCCTTTTTTGATTGAGATGCTCGGCTATTCAAAAGAACAATTCCTTGAAAAAGCAATATGGGAAATTGGATTCCTGAAAGATATCATCGCCAATAAAGATAAATTTCTGGAATTACAGCAGAAGGAAATCGTTCGCTATGAAAATTTGCCGCTTGAAACAGCCGACGGCAGAAAGATCAATGTTGAGTTCATAAGTAATGTCTATCTTGTGGCTGATTACAAGGTAATTCAATGCTTTGTTCGCGAAATCTCCGACCGCAGACAGGTGGAGGAGGATTTGCAAACGAGAGCGGAACAAAACCGAACAATTCTTAAAACAGCCATGGATGGATTCTGGTTAACTGACAAGCAGGGACGCCTGATGGAAGTTAATGATGCTTATTGCCGAATGAGCGGATATAGCGAGCAGGAACTGATGACTATGAATATTACCGACCTTTCAGTCAAAACCGCCAGCGAGATATTCGGGCTCCTGCAAAAGATTGCGAAAAATGGCAATAGCGAGCGTTTCGAGTCGCAGTGCCGCCGAAAGGATGGAAGCCTGTATGACGTCGAAGTAAGCATACAATACCAACCTGGCAACGGGCTGTTTGTGACATTTATACGCGACATCACCAGGGGTATGTAAATAATAGCGCCCTGAAAATGCAGATTGCTTATTATCAAATATGATTTTATATTAATCGTTATTTATAATAATCATTAGGGCAATTCTGCCTTGGCGAGCAAACAAACCGCCGAGGCGCTGAAGGCGAACCCAGCGCTGGACTTGGGTTGATCATCTGTAAGGAGTTCGTTGAAAAACATGGCATAAAAATTTGGGTGGAGAGCGAAGAGGGGAAGGGAAGTACGTTCTGTTTTACAATTCCACTGAGAATACACTGAATTACTAGTAGAAAGAGGTATTTCTTCGCTTTTTTAGAATAAAGCAGACTAAAAAATTAATTGATATATTTGCACGATATTTTTATAAACCAACTAAATAACTAATTCATTCCAATTATGAATAACTTGAAAATCACGGGTCTGGTTATGGTTATCCTTTTAGCCATGCTTTCAATCTCTTGTTCAAACGACAAATCAACAGGTGAATCTTATAAGACGAACCCGGAATTATTGAAAATTTTAAAAGAATCAGATTGGGCTTCTTACCAGCAGGGAGTTGGTTATGAAATGAAGTTTATTGGCGAAGATAAAGTGGTTATATTTCAACTTTCGCAGGATCCGACAACAGGAGTATGGTCCCGCAAAGGATCTGACGTTGCGACGGTTGAATTTGTTGATGATAACTGGTTTCTGTTGCGTTTCAAAAATTCCAGTGTTGCCTGCCTGTTTTCAAAGGATGATTACACAATAGAAGATTCAAACGGCGCCATTTTCAAAAAAAGTCAGATTGGCGCTTTCAAAAGAAAATAAAATTTCCTGATAATTCTTTATTTTCCATTCCCGGCTAACCATGGCATGATCCTCCCGATCAGGGAAAAAACAAAATGCCCGGTTTTCCAGGAATGTGAATTGTGAATGTCTTTGAGTGTTTGCTGTTCTGCTTTAAGTTGAATTCGAAGAGTTTCTATTGTTGCATCAAGGTTCTGTAACTTAAGATTCATCTGCGCCAGATCAGTGTCTCTTCCTTGAATAATGGAATTCTTCTCGCGAATATCCACTGATTTTTCCTGAATTTCACGCGCTTGTTGAAAAATAGCGTCCGACGCCTGTTGAATTACCCGTTGCTGCTCACTCACTGAGGTCTCATAATTATTGATCGTTTCAGCCTGTTTGATTATGAATTTATCAAGGTCAATAATTACCTGATCCTTTTCCTGGACTGTTTTCTCCTTTGCCGATAATTCATTATCGCGAAGTTGGATGATAGTGTCTCTCGAACCGAGAAGTTGATCTTTTTCACTTATCACCCGATCTCTGATCCCAATTTGCTGATCACGATCGTTGATTGTATTATCGCGCTGTAAAATCAATTGTTCCTTGTCCCGAAAATCTCTCGTTAATCTTTCCAGAGCTTGTTCCCTGATTACCTTTTCCTCATTAAACTGTTGAATTTCAGCCCCACTTTGTTTGATTAATGTATTATAAGCCTGTTTAAATTTTTGAATTAATGAGAACAGGCGCTTGTCGGAACTATTGGCGTCAGGAATAAAAAACAGATTATAAAACTCGATCAATTCCTCTCTGTTGAGCTGATCCATCAGCATTTTTGAAAATTCCTCATCCAATGATTGTAAACGTTCAATTACAGCCGTTATCTCGTTGTTTTGAATAACACCCAGGGGAATTATATTTTTATCCTCCCCTGTTTGAATAGACGCGATAGTAAATGGGTCAATTTCAGTGACTGAGAAATCAAGCATTGAGTTTGAACATGACCAGGGTTTGGAATTGTAACCAAAATGCCGGTTGATGATAATATTCAGATTTTCCCGCTCTGTTTCTGAGATATTTCTGAAATATCCGGGTTTGTCCTGGAATAAAGTCCTGTTGCCATGTTCAATATGATGTAATGAATCAAGATCAAAATCAATTCGTTTCAGGTTATTCTGTTCCAGTCGGAGATATAAATCACTGTCGTCCCAGCCATAAGATTTAATGAATTCGTTATAACCGTTTACTTTAAAAAAATCATCCCTGTAAAAAAAGGCAACTCCGTTCAGATGGGTTTCATTTTGATCTCTGCCGAGCGCCCAGTTTCCTGTATAAAAAATACCCGGATTCAACTTATGTTTATCGAAAAAACCCTTGTGAATTTTCACATCTGCATCCATTTTTAGAAGCATGGATCTGGTTGTAAGTCTTGCAGCAAGATTGCAAGCGTGGGATAAAATCCACTTTTCCTGATCTTTTACAACAGATAAAAAAATTTTGCCGTTCTGGTATTTCTGAATGATCGGAATAAGAGATTCGTCAGAATTCCAATCAACAA
>JAPLDO010000035.1 GCA_026391715.1 Bacteroidota bacterium | reverse complement strand
ACAGAAAAAAGCATCCAGATACAAGGTTCCGCAAACTGTGCTGGGAATTGTTGTTTTGACAAGGGCATATATAATTGATCAATTGACAGGCGAGCCGATACAGGAAAGCGTGATGTCAATAGATTTCGACCCCAGAAACCCAAAAGACGAGCGGATAAAAATATGGAAACATCAACTGTTGATTTTAAATCCTAATCCAAAATATAAGAGTGACGATACACCAAAGAATTATCGGGATTGGTTGGATTTATTCAACAAATCTATTGACAATGATATCAACATCGTATTGAATGTTAAAAACACCGGAATTGCAAAAACGATACAATTAATAGAATACGAAACGCTTGACCCAAAAACAATTGCTGAAATGAAAATTTCGGAAGCTAAAAAAGCAATGATTTCGATAATTGAAAATGAAGGGAAAATTGAAGGTATTACCGAAGAAAAAATCAATTCAGCGAAAAATGCTATTAAAGCCGGTTGTACAAATGAACTAATAAATGCGATTACAGGCTTAACAAATGAACAAATTGATGAATTACGAAAACAGCATTAATGATTAAAATCAATCTCGTTACCGCATAGCGCTCATTTATATCAAAACTCTTTTTCCTCAGGCAAACATGAATCCCCTTTCTCAACCGTAATACTTCGCCTTGTAATTTTTCTCTTCTATCATTGCAGTTCTGTTTGTTTGCAAGGTATTCCAGTAAACATTCCCCCCGAATTTCCCGTCTAACCAACCCATCCACCTAACCTGGACAAGCCAGAACCATACAGGGAAAACATTTAACTTTTCAGGATGGAACTACTTACTGAAACATACAAAGGGAAAATCGCCTTCGTACTTTCATGTTACGACAGGCTCATCCTTACAGGCACAATGCCGTAAATATCCTTTAGACAAGGGATGACAAGCTATATGTATCATAACAACGTCAAGGTTTTTGATTATCCCAAATTTGCTGAGCCTTTTAAAGATGCAATCCGGGCTAATGCGGAACGGATTGCCAAGGAAAATGGCGTGGAAATAGAGTTCATTCGCAAATCCGGCGTGAGGAAAGAATCAATTGTTTCAGAGAAAATCAAGCAACCGGGGCGATCGCCCGGGCATTGAACATACCATGATAGACAATGCTTTTGATAGTATTGAATATGCTGATAAGGCACAAGCGCTTTCTGAAACATGGGAGTTGGCTGGACATGGCTGAGATGGAACTAAACGTACTGAATAATCAATGTTTATGCCGAAGAATAGACTCAATTGATAAAGTCCGGGATGAGGTTGAAGCATGGGAGAAGTCTCGTAATGGGCTCGAAAAGAAAATCAACTGGCAGTTCACCACGAACAAAGCACGAATCAAACTGAGAAGACTTTATCCGTATACGAAATGCCCATTTAACTACGTTATGCAGAATATAAAAGTTAATCTGGGTATTTATTTTCATCCATGAAATATAAATTTTAACAGAAGAATTATTATGTCAGAACTGATTATGGAACCCATTGAAAAATATGGGCTAAGCAAAGAAATGCGGCCTAAAACCCTGTTCTCAAAGATAGGCATTGCCGGCTGTGGCAGCGTGGGGCAGGAGTTGGCAATAACAGCCGCGAAACATGGAATCGAGGTGGTTTTTCTCGAACGCAATGAAGAGGTTATCCTCCGTTCCTTTGTGGAAATCAAAAAGGAGCTGGACCATGAAATCAATCACTGGGGACTCACCCCGGGAGAAAAAACAGCCATCCTGTCCATGATCAAGGGCACGCTTTTGTATGCTGATTTTCACGATTGTGAACTGGTAATTGAGACCATCAAACTGAAGCACGGACAGTCGGGTTACGAAATGCGGAAGGAAGTTTTCTTAAACATCGAAAGGGAGGTGAGCAAAAAATGCATCATCGCAACCAATTCTTCCACCATTGCTGTTACTGAATTGTCTTCGGAATTGAAACATAAAGAACGGTGCGTCAGCCTTCACATTTCCACTACAGCCCCAGGTGCGAGCGTTGTGGAACTTGCAAAGGGACTTCATACGTCAGACGATGCCTATGAAAAGGTCATCAAATTTGTAAAGCTGATTGAAAAAATTGCCATTCCGGTCACCGAATCTCCCGGACTGGTCAGTGTGCGGCTTTTCGTTGTGCTGTTGAACGAGGCATGTGCTACGCTGATGGAAGGCGTGAGTTCGATGGAGAATATTGACCTCGCCATGCGTTTATCTTTCAACATGCCCCTGGGACCGTTTGAGTTTGCCGATAAGGTGGGATTGGACAAAATCGTTCGCTGGATGAAAAATCTTTACAGCGAATTCGGCTCCTCCCGTTATATTGCATCCCCCATGATCAAAAAACTGGTCCGGGCAAACAGGCTCGGCAGGATCTCTGGAGTCGGATTTTACAAATATAATAAGGATGGAAATAAAGTTTTAGAAGAAACACTATGAATATACTCGTATTGAACTGCGGAAGTTCTTCCATTAAATACCAGCTTCTCAATGTTGAGAGTCACCGGCTCTATGCCAAAGGCATAGTGGAAAAAGTGGGAATGAAGGGGTCGTTTTTACTTCATGAAAAGGAGAATGGTGATAAGGTGAAGCTCCAGGGGGAGGTGATCGACCACCTGACGGGCATTGAATATGTGCTTGGTGTGCTGATCAGCAAGGAACATGGTTGCATCGGCACGCTGTCGGAAATCAATGCAGTGGGGCACCGGATGGTGCATGGGGGCGAGCGTTTCAAGGGAAGCAGCCTGATCACCGAAGAAACAATCAAGGATTTCAAAGCATGCATTCCCCTGGCGCCGCTGCACAATCCGGCTAATCTGAAGGGGGTGCAGGCTATGCAATATATGCTGCCCAAAGCGCCACAGGTCGCGGTATTCGATACGGCTTTTCACCAGACTATGCCTGCCCATGCCTATATGTATGCCATTCCCTATTCTCTTTATAAAAAGTACGGCATCCGCCGCTATGGTTTTCATGGCACCAGTCACTACTATGTGGCTCGCCGGGCTTGCGAGATCCTGGGCGTCCCAATGGAATCGGTGAAAATTATCACCTGTCACCTCGGAAACGGAACCTCCATGGCGGCTATTAAAAATGGAAAATCAATTGATACTTCCATGGGACTGACGCCGGTTGAAGGACTGATCATGGGAACACGGACCGGGGATATGGATCTGGGGGCGCTTACCTATGTGATGGAAAAAGAGGAGCTGAACATTGCAGTCGCCAACACCCTGGTCAACAAACACAGCGGAATGCTGGGCGTTACCGGTGTTTCGTCGGACATGCGTGAAATTGAAAAGGAGGCCGCTGTTGGAAATGAGCGGGCAATTCTCGGGCTCGACATGTTTCGTTACAGGATTAAAAAATATATCGGGGCTTATACCGCCGCGCTCGGCGGGCTGGATCTGCTCATATTCACTGGAGGAATCGGGGAAAATGACCCGGTAACCCGTGAATTATGCTGTTCAGAAATGGAATACATGGGGCTGGAATTTGACCCTCAGAGAAATGCCGGGGTCAGGAGTAAGGAAATGATTCTGAGCAAACCGGAATCAAGGGTAAAGGTGATGACCATCCCCACCAATGAAGAACTCGTGATTGCAGAGCACACGTACAAAATTGTCTCCGCTTTACCCGCCATACAGGTTTAGCATCAATCATCAGCCAAATATTCTTCGAATTAAACTGCCGGGAATCCGTTTCATTTTCATGAGGCTGCTGATTTTAACAATTCCTGAGTACCTGCGGGCGCATTCCCGGCGTGCGGCGAGATTCTTCAATTCCCTGACGACATGTATGCAGATCTATACCCTGGGTTTTCCCAATGTAAGTATGATAATGGGGAAAATGATGCTTGCAATAAGGGCAAGGACTACCGACACAGCAAAAAGAGAACTCTGCAGGGTGGCCTGGACCAGGGCGGCGTCAGGTAAAGCAGAAGCGTGTGCAAGGTGAAAAAGCCCTTTGAGCCCGTTGATTGAGGCGATTCCTGGTATCATGGGGATGGCTACCACCACCGCGATGACGACTTCCGAAACACGGGTAATCCTGCCTAAAATAAAGGCAAGCAGGGTGGCCACCGTCATGGCGGCAAAAACGCTTAAAATGGGATCAAAATGGTAATGACCCGCAATGTCAAGGATGGCCCGGGCAAACCCTCCGATTACTATAGTACCAGCCAGCGCTTTCAGCGGTACGTTTTGCATGAGTGCACCCCCGAGCGTTGCAATACCTGCAGCCACCAAACTGATGAGGATAGTCGTCCATGCAGAAGGATTTTCAGCCTGACTTCCCGGCGTCATTGAAATCATGGAGAGGGGAACCAGCAGTACTCCGGTAAGAATAAGTATTTGCACCATGACAGAATTGATGCGTGCCATCCCGCAAACCATATGGTTCCTTAGGATGTCCAGTCCGCTGTTGATCAGAACTAATCCGGGGACAAGAAACAATACAGAAGATACAAGGGCTGTTTCTTTCGTTTCAGACCCGGCTATTTTCAGCAATACAAAAGCAATCCCGGTTGTGACGATCGCCGACAGCAGCACCGTAAGGTAGATGTTGCCGGTTCGTACAATTGAAAAAAGTTTTGTTGCATAGCCAATTGAGGCTGCAACCATTACAATCCATAATGAACTAAAATCGGCATGGCTCAACAGTGCGACCGTGCTGCATGCCAGTCCGACAGCCAGAATGGTTACAATCTTTGGAACTACAGCAGGTTGTTTGCTTAGCGTCGCCAGATTTTCTGTAACACTTGCGGGAAGTTCGCCGTTTTGACGACTGGAGATGAGTAATCGGCTGATTTTGTGAAGCAAAGCAGCGTTCATCTTGATTGGCGCCGCAAGGGCGTGCATCCGGAAATGGGTATAATTTCCATCGCGACGACTGACTTCGATGGATTCATAGTTCACAAAAACATGAATATCGTTATCGCCAAAGGTCTGGGCGCAATAACGCACCGAGTCGATGGTACGGTGTACCGACGCCCCGGCCTCATAAAGCATCATGCCGAGCTTTAAATAGAGATCAACCCGGGCGCCCTCAGTATCCGGTTCTGTTGGTTTCGCTACAACTTCAGTCATTTTTGCAGGGTTCAGCGTGTCAGCCTGGTGTTTTTCACAAGGCTGACCATTAATATGCCGGTTTTTTTTGTTTTCATTTTCATGGATTTAATTGTTTGGTTCGATTCGTGATATTGAGGCAATAAATAGTAATCTTTTATTTGGGTTCAGTCATAATAATAACTGTCCGGGAAGGATTCCGGACAGGTATTATTGAGCATTGTTCAGTTAAAGTTGGGCGTTCTTTTTTCCATAAAGGCCTTCACCCCTTCATTGTAATCCGTGCCATGGTAAACCTGTCGCCGGATCTCTTCGATATACTCAAATACTTCGGGACTGATGGCGCCTGAAGAAAGTATGATCCTGGACTGCTCCTTAAATGCAGCAATGGACTGTGAAGAGCGGCTGGCGATCAGTTTCGCAAGATCGTTGGTGAACTGCTCCAGATGTTCGGCAGGAACAATCTCATTAACGATGCTGAAACGTAGGGCGCGTTCTGAATTCATTGGCATACCCGTGAAAAAGAGCTCATTCACAACGTTTACCGGCAGCCTCTTTAGAAAATGCTGAATGCCGCTTGCATTGTAAGGTAGTCCCAGTTTTGCAGGCGTAATGGCGAAAGCGGCGGTTTCATCGCCGATCACCATGTCGCAGTTCATCACCACGTCGAGTGCGCCGCCCCATACTGAACCATGAATCATGGCGATAACCGGCGCCGGGAATTTGCGGATGGTACGCAACAGTTTTTCCAATGGGTCGAAATAGGGCAAAGGTTCTTCGTTAGCAACAGGCAGTTCGTCTATAGCATGGCCTGCCGACCAAACCGGATTTGCCCCAGCCTGGCGAAGGATGACTACCCTGACTTTTGCTTTTTGCATATCCTCAAAAGCCGCAAGTACCTGACCAACCAGGTCAATGCTCAGTGAATTACGCTTTTTGTAATTATCCAGAGAAATGGCGCCAATACCATTCTCAATACTCGTCTGAATGAGAGAATCCATATTTATCCTTGCTTTAGATGAGGGTTACTTTCTTGGCTTCCTGAATCAGTTGCTCCTGGAACCTTGGATCGGCAATGCTGATCAAGGCGAGGGCGCGCTCTTTGGTTGATTTCCCACGTAAATTTACCATACCAAATTCAGTAACGACGTGTTCAACATCCATACGGACATCGGTCACCATGTCAACTTTAGGTACGATAGTGGAAACCGCTCCGTCCTTCGCTGTCGAATGCAACGCGATGATCGAGATCCCGCGTTTTGCCATGGCGGCGCCCTTCACAAAGTCAAACTGTCCGCCCGAACCGCTGTATTCATGCCCGGCAATAAATTCGGCATTGACCTGGCCATAGAGATCGATGGAAATGGCGGTGTTGATGGAGACAAAATCATCAATC
This sequence comes from Bacteroidota bacterium, assembly GCA_026391715.1. Taxonomy (GTDB): domain Bacteria; phylum Bacteroidota; class Bacteroidia; order Bacteroidales; family FEN-979; genus CAIVAT01. The sequence goes on along the minus strand of JAPLDO010000035.1, from coordinate 26,488 downwards.
TTTGCTACAGTCGAAATCCCGTTGACATATTCGGAGGAATAGGTTTCAAACGAAGAGTTGTCGTTCATGAAATCGTAGGTGTCTTTGGTTCCAATTGCCAGGGTGCAAACGATCTTATTCGGATGAATTGATTTGCGCCTTCCATTAACAACGCCCCTTCTTATCAGGTCGACCATCCCGTTTGAAAACAGCTCTGTGTGAATACCCAGGTCTTTATGTCCGTAAAGGGAGCGGGCAACACCTTCGGGAACTTTGCCGATACCCAACTGAATGGTTGCGCCATCGACCACAACCGGGGCAACATAGGAACCGATTTTCATATCCAGTTCTCCGGGTTCCGTGGAAGGGAATTCAATCATCGGACACTCGTTTTCAATGATTGCAGAAACCTGCGAAACATGAATCTGTGATTGGCCGAATACCCTGGGCATGTTCGGATTTACTTCCACGAGGAGCTGATCACAAACCTGTGCTGCAGTCGTAGCATAATCATTGTTTGTGCCAAATGAAAAATATCCGGCATTGTCCATCGGTGAAACGGTAATAACGAAAGTATTCACCTTAACCACTTCGCGCATCAGTCGCGGGATCTGGCTGAAATTAACCGGGACAAAACTCAGCAGTTTCTTGCCCGTCTGCTGCTGCCGTTTTACGATGGCATGGTCAATACCTGAAAGGAACATGCTGTGAGCATCAACTTTTTCGATCACATCGTCGGCAAGCAGGGTTTCACCCAGATGTTTTGTGGCAATTTTAAACCAGACCTGCAATCCCTTCAGGTCATCGTTTTTAACACGCGCGGCAATAGCCTTTAGTAAGGCTGGCGGCGCTCCCGCAGCCATAGCCACGACCAGCGTTGTATTGTTTTTAATATTTTTTACCGCTTTTTCAGGGGTAACCAGTTTGGACTGGTATAGATTTGAATATTCTGACATGATTGCTCCTTCTTTTGTGGGTGTAAATAAATTTTGTTTAGACTAAATTAGAATAAGTAAAATTAATACAATTATATTTACATTTCGCAACTCACCAATGAGAAATGTTAAATTTTGTTAAAAAGGAAATTGCGTTGTAAAAATGGACGGTCCCGGAATGTGGATGAAAACCGGGTTACATTGCCTTAACCAGGAAATAATTTTTCTTTCCCTTTTGTACGAGGATATACTTCCCGTTCAGCAAACTGGCATTGTCAATGGAAAATGATTCATCAACCTTGCCTTTGTTGATGGCAACAGCTCCCTCCCTGAGCATTCTCCGGGCCTCGCCCTTGGATGATCATCTATTTGCCAGGGACAACCGTTTCGGAAGGCGCTTACATGCACGGGTACATTACGCTTACCAATGAATACTGCGGCAGCCTGGCGCTTCCCCTTGTGGCTGTGAAAACAGGAACGGAAGAAAACCCTGCGGTTTCTGCAAAACCGGCTTTCAGGGTTTATCCAAACCCAACCGCCGGGACATTCACCATTGAACAACAGAACGACAGAACGATTGAAAATCTGAAGGTAGAGATTTACAGTATGCTCGGCAAACGGATCATGTCGGATGACGTCATCGGCGAGAAAAAACATCAGTTTATCCTCGGCGATGTTCCCACAGGCATTTACCTGGTGAGGATCATGGCAGGCGAAAAGGTTGAAACTATCAAGCTGATTAAGCAATGATGCAGGATAGGTGAAGAATCAGAAACAGCCCGAAAGGGAAAAAGGGGGCGAAAGCCTCCTTTTTTGTTGTCTGCAAATGATTACTTTTGCCTTATTCAACCGTGCAATGAAATCAAGACTAACGCTGTTAATTTCAATGCTCAGCATTGTCTGTTCGCAGGAAATTACAGTGCAGTTTCCTGTCAGAACATATAATCTGAATTGGGTTTTGACGACCATCACTGACCCGGATAAATAAGTTGTTCTGATCATTGAATTTCTTGAAAAACCGGAAAACCAATATTTGGGAAACGCCGTTATACTTTAAAATTTACCCCCATGAAAAAGTTCATGTACGCGCTTCTGGCAGGATTTTTATCCATGTCGGGAAGCTTTGCATTTGCTCAAAATGCAGATCAGCCGCAAACGCCAACGCTGATTACCCAATCGGAGACGATGATAGAAGTTCCTTCCATCGCCGAACAAATCGCCAACGGCTCCTTCATCCCGGCAGAAGAAAAGGTGAAGGAGTTTAACCCAAAACACTGGGGAGTCAATGCATTTATTCCCGGAAAAGGTTTGCCCAAGGGAAATGATCCTTTGTGGGAAAAACATACTCAGGTCAGCCAACGGTCGGGACGAACGCCAATTCTGACTTTTGTAGCCGCCACCGCCGAGGCAACTCCAACCGATCCAACAGGCGCGGTGGGTCCCAACCATTTCGTGAATTCATGGAATAGCTCTTTTCGTATCTGGGACAAATCAGGCAACCCGCTGACTTCGCCTGCCTCATTGGGCACAATTTTTCCTGGCGCCGATGGCGACCCGATCGTTTTATATGATCCTTTTGCCGACCGGTTCCTGATCTCGGAATTTTATCACAATGGTTTTGACGTCGCCATCAGCAAAGGACCCAATCCGGTAACCAGCGGCTGGTATGTTTACCGGTTCCCAACCAATACTTTCCCCGATTATCCCAAATTTTCTGTCTGGTCCGATGGATATTACATTACAGCCAACAAGGACAAGACATCGGCAGGCACGAGCCAGGTCGTTTTCGTTCTCGACAGGGCTAAAATGATCGCCGGAGAAAATACCGCACAGATGATCGGTTTCCCGCTCCCCGGTATTTCTGTCAGCGGTTTCTACAGCCCGCTCGCCTTTAATGCCAATGTGCCAACGCCGCCGCCGCCGGGAAACGCCTCCATCGTTTATTTGCAGGATGATAGCTGGAGCGGCGTTACATTCGATCATCTGAAAATATGGAAAGTAAACGTCAACTGGACTACGCCGGCAAGTTCAACCATTTCGTCTCCCCAGATCATCATTACAGCGCCATTCGACGCGGTTTTCGACGGCGGTTCTTTTTACAACCTGCCCCAACCATCGGGAAATGATATTGACGCGCTTCAGGCTACCATCATGTACATGGCGCAGTGTCAACGGTTCTCGTCCTACAATTCAGCGGTTTTCAATTTTGTGGTTGATCTTGACGGAAATGATAACAAAGCCGGCATCCGATGGTACGAATTGCGCCAGAATACCGATGGCGCCCCCTGGTACATATACCAGGAAGGGACATATTCGCAGCCTCAGGGACACAGCGCGTTCTGCGGAAATATGTGCATGGATATTGACGGAAATATAGCGCTGGCTTATACAGTGGTGAGTAAAACACAATTTCCGTCGCTTCGCTTCACCGGAAGATATGCGTCGGATCCTTTGAATATAATGACCGTTGCGGAAGATGTTATTGCTGCGGGAACACAGATAGACCTGTCAAACAGATATGGGGACTATGCCCAGATGACCATTGATCCTGTTGATGGAAAAACATTCTGGTCAATTGGTGAATACTTTTCCGAAGGAAGGAAAAACGGAGTGGGTGTTTTTCAGCTTGCACCTTCCGCGCTTACAGCACAATTCAGTGGAGTCCCGACTACGGTTTGCACCGGCAGTTCGGTTGCCTTCACCGATCAATCATTACATTCGCCAACCTCATGGACATGGAGTTTCCCGTGTGGGACGCCTTCAACTTATTCGGGACAAAACCCTCCGCCTGTTGTTTACAACACTGTCGGGACGTATGACGTCACGCTGACTGTATCCGACGGACTCTCAATTGATACAAAAACGAAAACCGGCTATATTACCGTTAAAGATATCATTGCTGATTTTTCCGCCGCGCCTGCAACCTTGTATGAAGGCAACGCTGTAACCTTTAGCGACTATTCTTTATGCTATCCTGCTTCATGGTCATGGTCTTTCCCCGGAGGAACTCCTTCCTCATTCATTGGACAGACGCCGCCTGCCATTACCTATAATACAGCCGGGAACTATAATGTATCGCTGACCGTTTCCAACTCCCTGGGGTCGGATACAAAAGTGCGAACAGGTTACATAACAGTATTGCCGGCGATTTTCAACATGTCCAACGGCACAATAACCATCTGTGGCGGCGATTTCTATGATTCCGGGGGACCTTCTGCAAATTATCAGGATAATGAGAGCTTTACCGAAACATTTTATCCAAACACTGCCGAATCAATGGTTCGCTTTGTCTTTAGTTCATTCTCAACACAATCCGGTCGCGATTACCTTAAAATTTATAATGGAGTGAATGTTTCTGCCCCGCTTATAGGCATTTATACCGGAACAACCGGACCAGGCACGGTAACCGCCTCAAATTCTTCGGGCGCCCTGACTTTTGTGTTTACATCGGATGAATCCATCAATGAGCCCGGATGGGCTGCATCAATTAGTTGCTATAGCGCAGTGTCGCCTCCTGTCGCCGATTTTTCAGCCGCGCCGGTAAATGCCCTCGTTGCCCATACAGTTTCATTCAGCGACTTTTCGGCGAATTTCCCCACTTCTTGGGCATGGTCAATCACTCCGGGAACATTCGCTTATGTTGGCGGGACCAGCGCAACCTCGCAAAACCCGCAGGTTAAATTTTCCGCTCTTGGGTTTTATACCGTGACGCTTATCGCTGCCAATGCCTATGGTTCCGATACTTTGGAAAAGACAAACTATATAAATGTAGCCAACTGCAATTATAATAGTTTGCCATATTTCGAAGGATTCGACGCAACGACCATACCTGCATGCTGGAGCCAGATTGACCGCCAGGGAAACGACCAGATATGGAAATTCGGCGTGATAACGGGGCAAAGCCCGAATCCGGCGCTTACAGGTAATTATGCCTACCTGAACAGCAACGAATATGGATACGGGAATTCACAAAATGCGGATCTGATTTCACCTCCGCTGAACCTCTCATTATATACCGGGATCACTCTTCAATTCAGCCATTACTTCAAAAGCTATTCAGGTTCGTCAGGGACTTTGTCATACAGCGTTAATAACGGTTCAGCCTGGACACAAATAGCGCAGTTCACAACAACTTCGGTTTCAAATCCTGCGACTTTTGCCCAAACCATCGCCGCGCTTGCCGGTCAGTTGCAGGTTAAATTCAAGTGGAACTATTTTGGCGACAATACATCTTACTGGGGAGTTGACGATATTCAGGTTACCGGAACCTGTATTTCATCGCCTGTGGCAGGCGTGTCTGTAGAGGCATCACAAAATCCGGTGTGTGTGGACGCCGCCGTTACCTTTACCGCTACCCCGGTAAACGGAGGTTCTTCCCCCTCTTTTCAATGGAAATTGAATGGCTCAAATGTCACGGGAGCCAGCGAAATTGGCTATTCCTATATTCCTGTACATTCCGACACTGTTTCGTGCGTCCTGACCTCAAACGCATTATGTGTTTCAGGCAACCCTGCCACATCCAATCCCATCGTCATGACCGTGAACCCTTTGTTGCCGGTGAGTATTTCCATAACAGCCTCTGCCAATCCGGTTGATCCGGGAATCCCGGTGACTTTCACTGCAACGCCGGTCAACGGAGGTATAACACCCATGTATGTATGGAAGGTCAATGGGAATGTTGAAGGACCCGACAGCCTTTCCTTTGTGTATGTTCCGGAGGATGGGGATGTAATTTCCTGTGTTTTGTTCTCCTCTGAATCCTGCGCCTCTTCAAGCCCGGCAACTTCCAATGAAATAACCATATCGGTAAGCGCCATTTCTGCAAATATTGCAATTGCAGATACCACTGTTTCGGGCACGGCGTGCTTCAACGCTTCCCAAACCATCAGGGTTGCCGGTAACGGTAAGTCGTTTGTTGTCCCTGATGGCGGTTCAGCCGAAATGATCGCCGGTCAGAATATCCTTTATTTCCCTGGAACATTGATTGACGCCGGAGGGTACATGATTGGTTCCATTGCTCCTTTAGGTCCCTGGTGCTACCGGCAACCGTTCATGGCAGTTGCAACCGGAACCGAAGAAACCCTGAGTATTTCCGGAGATCAGTTTTTCATGATCTATCCAAATCCCTCTTCCGGAAATTTCACCATCGAGATGCATTTATTAGCCAAAAACGATTCGTTTTTTGTTGAAATATTCAATATTAATGGTGAAAGGATATTCTCTGATGAATTGGTTGGTTTAACGAAGCATGAGCTTTCATTAAAAGGCAAACCATCCGGAATCTACCTTATTCGAATCATCAGTGCAAATTATTCCGGGACAATGAGAATTGTAAAACAATAAATGACGCTGTTCCTTCGTCAGACATCACGTGCGGTTTTCCAGGGTACGGCTTTCCAAAAAAAATCGACATTCAATTTTTGGTTTCCCGCTCCTTCACGTGATTATAATTCATTACATGCTCCTCAAACTCATTACGGAAGTGTCTGATAGCGCTGGCAACGGGCCAGGCGGCGGCGTCGCCTAAGGGGCATATCGTATTTCCTTCGATATTCTTAGAAATTCTCACCAGCAGGTCAATGTCGCTCATCTTTCCCTCGCCATGTTCTATGCGGTAGAGAATCTTTTCCATCCATCCGGTTCCTTCGCGACAGGGCGAGCATTGTCCGCAGGATTCGTGTCGGTAAAAATGGGTAAGATTCCAGGTATTTCTTACAATGCAGGCATTCTCGTCAAACACAATAAAACCGCCGGAACCCATCATGGTTCCACTTGCAAAGTCGCCATCGGCAAGCGATTCGTAGGTCATCAGCCGGCGCTCGCCTTTTGCGGTATTCATTATTAGGTCGGCTGGCAATATGGGAACGGAAGATCCTCCGGGGATAACAGCTTTGAGATATTTACCGCCGGTTATTCCGCCGCAATATTCATCGGAATAGATAAAATCCTCAACCGGAAGTCCCATTTCAATTTCATAAACGCCGGGTTTATTGATATTTCCGCAGGCTGATATTAGTTTTGTACCTGTACTCTTGCCTTTTCCGATCTTCGAGTAAGCCTCTCCTCCCATATTAATGATTGGACCAACAGTGGCGAGTGTTTCCACATTGTTTACCACAGTGGGGCAGCCATAAAGTCCTTTGAAGGCAGGAAATGGCGGTTTGATGCGGGGATTTCCGCGCTTTCCTTCAAGCGATTCAAGCAAAGCTGTCTCTTCGCCGCAGATGTAAGCTCCGCCGCCGGGATGGACATAAATATTCAGTGAAAATGAAGATCCCAGAATTCTTTCCCCAAGAAACCCGTGTTGATGAGCTTCTTTGATTGCTTTTTCAAGAATCCCAACGAGATACTTGAACTCTCCTCGGATATAGATAAAACAAGTGTTTGCTCCAAGCGCGTAAGAGGAAATGATGAGTCCCTCGATGAGCAGGTGCGGCAGGCGCTGCATCAGGAAGCGATCCTTGAAAGTGCCGGGTTCGCTTTCATCGGCATTACAAACAAGATACCGCGGCTTGTCCGATTTCCGGTCGAGAAAACTCCACTTCAGCCCGGTAGGAAAACCAGCGCCTCCTCTTCCGCGCAAACCCGACCGCGTCACCTCGGCGCCTGCTTCGCTTGCAGTCATGGTCGTCAATGCTTTCTCAACGGCAGAATATCCGCCGAAGGCGCGATAAACATCAAAACCCCCGACGCCCGGAACAGCTATGTTTTCTAACAGAATTGTTCTACCCATTTTGAATCCTGAGGTTTATCCTTGTTTGCCAACGCCCGCATCTCCTCCAGCAGGCGGTCAACGCGCAACGGGGTTAGTTTTTCATAATATTCGGTATTTACCTGCATCACCGGACCGGCGCCACAAGCTCCAAGACATTCTACCTCTTTAAGGGTAAAAAGTCCGTCGGGTGTAGTTTCACCCGGATTAATCTCAAGCGTTTGCTTCAGATAATCCCTAATCTTATCGCCTCCGGCTAACGAGCATGGTCCGGTGCGACAGACTTCCAATACATATTTTCCCACTTTTTCGAGATAAAACATTGAATAAAAGGTTGCCACTTCGTAAACTTCAATCGGTTGAATTTCGAGCAAACCGGCAACATAATCCATAATGTCAACAGTCAGATATCCTCCAAATTCTTCCTGCGCAATATGCAACAATGGAATCAACGCCGATTTTTTCTGTTCTTCCGGATACCGGACAATCAGACTTTGAACCTTTTTCAGCGTTTCCGGAGTAAATGAAACTGGTTTGCCTTCGCGGGTTAACTGGGGGTGGTTTATCGTATTAAATGACATGCCTTAAGGATATTTTCACGTTAAAATTTTGCAATAATTTTGAAATCAATTCCTGATTACCTTCACTACATCGCTTCTTGTCGCATGTGCAACATGCAGCAGGTAAATACCTGGAGTCATGCCGTCCATCCTGATCTCATCCATGTTTTTGCCGGTCAGTTCATTTGAATATACCGCTTCGCCAAACAGGTTGTACATGGTTATTCTAACCGGGGAAGTTGCATTGGCGTCCTGTATCGCCACATTCAGTATACCCGATGTTGGATTCGGGTAAACCTTAAGACCTGTTTTTGATGTGGATACTACGGCTGGCGCCTCGCTGGCGTCGGGTTCCTCGAAAATACTGATTTCGCCGCCCTTGATAACATTGCACCAGGGACCTCCCGGACTGATTCGCCCAAGTAAATACCCGCCTTGTAGCGCCAATGCGCCAGGTAAAAACCTGATGTTCTGACCGGCAATCAGCGTAACACTGCCGCCATTCTGAATTGTGAAGGCGGTTCCGCTTCCGGCAACCGTGATGGTTTGGGTGGCATTGTAACAAATAATCTGACCCGAAGGTATTGTCACATTCTGAATAGTTTGTGTAACCGGAACCCCGGAGGTGACTGTTACCGGAAACGCCGGGGATGGTACGCCATTTCCGCAACCGTTGGTTCCTGTGACCGTGATGTTTCCTGAAACGGCGCCGGATGAATAGGAGACAGTAATGGAAGCTGTATTTGCCCCCGATGCGATGGAAGCGCCTGAAGGCAAACTCCACAAATAACCTGTTGCGCCCGAAACAGGCGTTACCGAATAAACCACGCCCGACTGCCCGGTAACCACTTGTGAAAGTCCCGAAATCGCCCCGGCAGTTCCGGGTACTGTGGTCATCGTAATGGGAAACAACGGTGAAACGCCGCCGCTACCGGCTTCGTTTTTTCCATAAACCGAAAGACTTCCGTTCTGGGCAGCCATTGAAAAATTAACGAGGACGCTGCGGGAGCTGTCGCCGGAAATAATGGTTGCCCCCGCCGGCAGCGACCAGATATACCAGGCGGCATTGGCGATAATGGGCACGGAGTATGCAACGCTGTCGGCGCCTTTACAAACAGGCGTCGCGCCGGCAATTGCTCCGGCTGCCACCGGCGCGAGGATTGTTCGGGATTTGGAGAGGCGGTTGCCGAGCTGGTCGTAGGTGTAATAAATAGAACAACCGTTATCATAAGATATTTTGACGATCCGATTTTGATTGTCATATTGAAAATCTGTTTTATTTTGACTTTTCAACTTCATTGTTGACAATAAAGTTAACGACAAAAAAAACGCAATTATAAAATTTCTATCAAACATAGTTTTATTTGAATTTCCAGCGTGTTCGTTGCAGACTTGTTTAATCAGCATAAATCAAACTGATTGAGCGCAATTATGCCAGTAAAATTTGACTCTGATGAATCTGACCAGCGCTGACTTGATGGCGATCCACTTGATTTCAAACAACAACGTAAACCACAAAGGCGCGCGAAGGAAGTCACAAAGGCGTCTAAGGGGCGCCACCGGTTATAAAAGTCTTTGTGCGACTTCGTGAATACTTTGTGCGACTTTGTGGTTAAGTTTTTGAATGCAAGATGTTTAATCATAAAAAAAATTGTTGGACAATCATTACTGGTATGATACCGATCAATCAATTAAATCAATTCTTATGGATCTGTTTTTAATCAATCTGTTTTGATTATTTATTGGCTTTGATTATTATTTCCCGGGCAGAATTAATATCTATAATTGTATTTCCTGCAACATGCAGCATCTTTAGCAATCCCCCGAATTTTCTCCGCATATCCAATAGTTTTAAAAAACCCGTTTTTCCTATATATTTAGTGACGTCTTTTCCTGAACTGCTAAATAATGTGAGCGCCGATAAGGTTTCATTATATGTTTCAGGTAACCACAAAGATGTAACCAGGTATCCGGCAAGCATTGCATTATCGGGCTTGCCATTTACAACTGATGCTGTGTATTTCTGTTCATACCATTGATTGGAATTTTGAACGCCGGAAGTTCCCAGATACTTGCCGCTAGCTATCCAATCTTGTAAAAAGTTAATTGTTGAATTAAGAATGTTGTTCTGATCGCCCGAATTTTTTACAATTTTTCTAAACCCTTGAAAGAGTAAATTATCTAAATAATTTGTCGCATTATCAACAAGTTTATTACGACCTAATGGGTCAACAAACATTGTAGGATTATTGCCGCAATATGGATACAGGTTTACACTCCACACCGGATCCTCGCTTAAAAACCGTCCGATGGAATTATCATAGTACCTTGCCCGCATGAAAACCAGTGAACTGTCTTCGTACATCACGCCATATTTCCCAGCATAACGGAATGGGTTGAAATCAGCTTCCACTGCTTTTGTAACGGCGCCGAATTCATCATAAGAATATTTATGAGTGATGTTGGCATTTGAGGTTCCATCAATCAACGCCACTATGCTTCCGCGGAAATCGGATACATAATAGTTGGTGGAATTATCCGGTTTAATCCGTGAAATGACTCCCAACCCATATACGTAGTAATTCTGAGGGGTTCCGTTGGCATTGGTTTCCAATAGTACCTTTGACATCCCCAGAATGTCGAGAACAAATTTTTTAACCACTCCGTTATATGAGGCTTCACGCCGCAACCCGGCGCCGTCGTATCCATAATTTGCAGTGAAACGCCCAGTCAGGGAGGTAAGGTTGTTTTTAATGTCATAGCCATACGAATATCCTGTTTTCCCTGTTGTATTGCCGTTAAAATCGAAGGTAAACGAAGTAGTATCGGCTGTGAGAATGCGGTTGGCAGCATTGTATGTGTAATTTATCAGCGGTTTGTTCATGGAAGGATAGGCGGTTATTGGCTGGGTATTGTTTTCACTGGTGTGATTTCCAATATTGTCGAGTATATATGAATATTCGGCAATCACCGAATTGTTTGCCCTTTTTGTAACCATTCCCGTTTGCCTGCCCGCTGCATCATAAGTATAGGTTGTATTCACATTGTTCGGATAAAGGGATTGCAGCAAAAGTCCGTCGTTCCGGTAATTGTATGTTGTGGTTTGGTTGTTCCAGTCGGTTACGGTTTTCAACCGGTTCACAGCATCGTAAGTATAGGTTACTATTTTATTTCCGGGATAGATAATCCTGGTTATATTTCCAACATTGTCGTAATTATAGCCGACTGAAAATCCATCGTATAAAACGGCAATTACATGGTTCAGCCCATCGTAGGAAAACTGGATTGCCTTTCCGCTCCTCGTGATAGTTTGCAAATTTCCGGCGCTGTTGTAAGTATAAGTGGCATAACCATCGCTTGTCACCCTTCCTGCAAGGTCATAAATATAACTGAACAGATTGCCGTTGGGATCGGTAACGGTTTTAACGCTGCCGTCGGCGTTATAGGTGTATATGCGCGAATTGCCCTGAAAAGACTCTTTCAGGAGCCAGTCTGTGGCTGTGTCATAAGTTAATGCAGTTATGCCGCCTTTGGCATTTGTGATTGACAAAAGGTTATCATTCGCGTCATACCCATATCCGGCAGTAAAGTTCATTGCATTCTTCTCCTGCGTGAGGTTGTCGTTGTTGTCGTACTCGTAAGTATTAGTCAGTCCTTTGAAATCGGTAACAGTCAGCAACCGCCCAGCCAGATCATAGTTCATTGACGAAGTGAGATTAAGCGCGGGAACAGTAACAGATTCCTGCATCCCGGTAGCCGAATGGTAGCTGAATCCTGTGGCGACGCCATTAGGGTTAACAATGCTCGTAAGCTGTCCCGACGAATTGTAAACCATGTTGGTCTCATTCCCCAAAGCGTCAATCACCTTCTTGAGGTTACCAGTTGCATCGTAGGCATAGTTTGTCGCATGACCATTCGCATTGGTATGTTTCGTTACATCGTTGGCGGTATTGTACTCAAAATATTCGTGCAGGGCGCTTACACTGTTTCCGGAGGTGGCAATGTGGGTAACATTTCCTTCGCTGTCGTAAGTGTTGGTAACCGATACCATGTTATTGCCATTCGTAGTGGTTGTTGGTAAAAGCGGATTGGAAGTGTTGGAAAACTGGCTTGTAAAATTTGTGGCAGGATTTCCACTCATTTTTGTTGTGCTGCCATTGCGGTTAAATTCATAATTGGTAATAACCGATAGCCCTGTAACCAGCGGCTCAACTATGGTTGATTTACTGTAATCATTAATTCCCGAAGCATAATTAGGGTTTTGAGTTATGGTTACCGGACTGTTGTTATTGAACCGGCTGCTGACAAGTTTGCGCTGCAGGTATTGGTTGGTGATAAAATTTCCTTTTGGTAGTTGAATTGAGGTAAGCAGGTTGATTCCAACCGTGGCTGAATCGTAGCTGTATGTTGTCTGCTGGGTTTTCGCATCTTTGAAATTCATCAGGCGCCCATTCGTAACCGTGAAGTTGATATGCCGGTTCAGCGGGTCGGTTATGCTGCTGATATAATTTGTGCCGGTTTGATAGGCAAAAGAGAGTTGCCTGTTCACCGGGTCTTTTACTGAAGAAATGCGCGGCATGCTGTTCATCCCGATAGCATAAGCAATTAGCGTTGTATTGCTGTTCCGGTCGCTTATCGAGGTGAGAACATACGGCGCGCCGGTTCCTGATCCATTGATTTTGGTGAAGGTGAAAGTGAACTGACTTTTTGTTTTAACCTGGTAAACAGTGGATGAAACCTTTGTCAGTTGATCATATACGCTCATCGTGATCGGCAATGGATTGGCAGGGCTTCCTGAATTGTCATAAACATTCATTGTGCCATCGGGCCAGAAAACGATCAGGCAGGGTTTGCCGATCACCTGGTCGTAGTTGTCGCGCACTTCGGTTGTGTTTATAATATAGGCATTGTATGTATGACTCCATCCGGGTCCTAATGGGTTCATGGGAAGAAATTCATCCGGGAGTTCGGTAAGGTATGAGTTGTAAGTATGTTCAAAATTCAGCGGAATCCCTTTTCCCGGTATTGCAAAGCTGGTTTTGGTGTAATGGTTGAAGTTGCCTTGTTCCATCCCGACTATTGAAGAGAAATTGTAGGGAGTATAATTTCCGGGGATGAAAAAGCTCGAAGTGACCGGGTTCAGCGAGTTGATGACTATCGGCGTCGCGATCAGCGGATTGTTGTGAATAATCCGCTCCAGCATTACGAATGCCTCGGCGCGGGTTGAGTTTGTCCACGGACGGAACAATGGGTTTGCGACGCTGATAATCCCAAGATTTGCGGCTGCTTTTACATAACCATAGAAAGCATCCCCCGGAGCAATGTCGGTAAAGGGGCTTGGTCCGCTTTCATCAGGAGGTATATCAAAAGTTTCGAGTAAAACCTTCAGCACAAGAACCCGCACGATGTTCTCTTCCGGATTGAAATTAAACCGGTTCCGGTCAAAGGGTGCGATTCCATCGTAATACTCAAGGTAACTGAGCGCTTTGGCGTATTTGTAGTAATAGGTTCCCGAATTCTGCAAGTCGTTGAAAGGACTTGGGAAAACATCGGAAACAACAGAAACGCTGCTTCCAAACAAACCCAGAAAAGCAACTTTTGCCAGTTGCGACCGCTTGAGCGCCGAGTCGGGATAAACTTTGCAATTTGAGCCCGAAACAATCGCTCTTCCGCACAGATACTGAATTTCGGTATATGCCCAGTAGCTGGCAGACAGGTCGGTAAAGGCGCAGGTTGGACTAACGGTAACGGTTCCGTTAGCGTAATTTGTCGTTATTGAGTTTCCTGCGGCGTTGGTAATTTCGCAATTTCCCGAAACCTGCGTATCCCAGATGTTTGTTACATTTCCGCCCGAACAGTCAAATTTCAGTCTGAACAAGGTGTCGTTTCCTACGCTGACCGGCGAGGAAGACGCCCACACAATATAGATTTTCCCCTTATAGTTGTTAACAAGGAAAGTCCCGCTATTAAAAGCCGCGTTGGGATTTTCCGACCCCAGGAACCGCAAAGTGTTGGTGTCGTATTTCAACGCGAGCGACATGGACGCCACCCCGTTGAAATTGGTTGCATACACAGGTTGTTTGATCAGCCCGGCACAAACTGAGGAGACATTCCTTGCAGTAATCTGGATTACCTGCGGCGCCGCGGCGACGGTGAGCGTGGCAGGGTTTGACGTGACAGCCGGACTGCAACTGCCGCCCACCGTGCAACGGAATTTATGACCGCTCATTGCCAACGTAGTGTTGGAAACAGTCATAGTTGCAGTGGTCACGCCCGAATATGGCGAGGCGTTGGTCAGGTTGGTCCAGGTAGCGCCGCCGTTCGTACTTATCTGCCATGCAAATGTGATCCCGGTGGCGGCTGCGCCCACAGAGAATGAGGCAGATTGGGCGGCAGTAACCGATTTGTCTGCCGGTTGCGTGGTAATCAGCGGCGGCTGATAATACGAAGCGGCGCCATTGCTGTAATTGGTAGCGATCGCGTTTCCCGAACCGTTCACGATCTCGCACGCGCCCGGTGTTGTGATATCCCATGCCAGCGTTGAAGAACCTGCTGTTCCTGTGAAGGTAATCCGAAAAATTGTATCGTTCCCCGAAGATATCGTAGAAGAATTTGCCCACGTAACATAGACTTTTCCGTTCGCGGCATTCGCCTGGAATATCCCGGAGGCAGCCGTGCCGGTTGTTGTTACATAGTTGAGAACTGCGGTATTGTAAGCAATGGCGAACGAATAACCGCCCACATTGTTGAAGTTGGATGCATAAACAGGGATCGCGATAGTTCCGGGGCATACGCTTTTCGACCCGGCATATATGGCGATAACTTGCGGTGTAGGGTTGACCGTGAGCAGGGCGCTTAAGGAAGTTACCGGCGACGGGCACAATCCGCTTATGATGCACCTGTAACGGTTGCCCGACATAGGGAGCGTTGCGGCGCTGACGGTCATGTTGGCGGTGTTAACCCCCGAATGGGGCGCAACATTTAACAGATTGCTCCAACTGCTACCTCCGTTTACGCTTAATTGCCATTGATAGGTAAGGGTAGCGCCGCTTGCGCCCACTGAAAAAGTTGTGTTTTGCGCCTGGATTACCACCTTGTCCAACGGTTGCGCGGTTATCAAAGGCGGCGCATAAAAACTCATGCTTCCGTTGGTATAAGTTGAGGAAATTATTGATCCCGCGAGGTTGCTGTATTCGCAATTTCCCGGCGTTTGTGTATCCCATGAAAAGGTGGAGGAACCTGATGAGCCGAAAAAAACCAGTTCCACCAGGATTCCATTGGCGGCGATTGTCGCAGCAGTCTGGGAAGCCCAGGTAAGATAAACCTTTCCGTTGTAAGCATTGACAACCAGCGCTCCTGTTGCGGTTGACAGAGCTACATTCGGGTTCTGTGTATTGACAAAAGTCAGGATAGCGGCATTGTAATTCAGCGCGAGCGAAAAACTGCCAACCCCCGAAAAACCATTCACGGTTATTGGAATGGTTACATTGCCTGGACAAACCGTGTTGTTTCCGGCGGTTGTGGCAATTGCCTGAGGAACGGGGTTTACCGTAAGAGTAGCCGAATTGGAGACGACTGATGGCGGGCATGAGCCTCCAACCTGGCAACGGTATCTGTAACCGGAAAATGTAAGCGGCGGACTAAGCACATTCAGCGAAGCTCCGGTAACATTGCTGTAATTGGCGCCGTTTGCAAGATTAGTCCAGGTGGCTCCGCTGTTTGTGCTTACCTGCCATTGCCACGTTAGGCTGTTGCCTGCCGCTGCCACAGAAAAACCTGCGTTTTGCCCTAAAACCACAGTTGAATTAACCGGATGGGTTGTTATTTCGGGAATCTGGTAAACAGTTGCAGTTCCATTGGCGTAAGTGGAGGTTTTTATGACGCCGGTAGAATCGCTGTACTCGCAATTACCGGGGGTTTGGGTATCCCAAGCGAGGGTTGAAGAACCTGTAACCCCGGAAAATTTGATTTTTATTAGCGTATCGGCGGCAATGTTTACAGGAATAACAGACGCCCAGGTAAAATAGACCTTCCCGTTATAGGCATTCATACTCATTGAACCTGAATTAAGTTGAGGGTGAACGCTCTGATAGCCGGAGTATGTCAGTATCGAGGCGTTATATGAAAATACAAGTGAAAATGCCCCAATGTGAAGGCAATTTGTCACGCGCACCGGGATCGTAATTTCCCCCGGACATTTTGCGGCGCCGACGAGGGAAGTGGTAATAGTTTGGGAGAATCCCTCCGCCCCGATTATCATGCAACCGGTAATCAGCAATAAAAGAATAACCCTGATTTGTTTCATTGGTTATCGGTTTGTGGTGAGTTATTCAGATTATTGGACTATCAGTTTGCGTGTGTAGCGGGCGGTATTTTCGGCGCCATAATAGAAACGGACAAAATAGACGCCCCTTGGAATTGAGGAGAGACCAAAGGTTTGCCTGTGTTTGCCCTGAGATTGCAGCCCATCGGCAACCTGCGCGATTTCCCTGCCAAAAAAGTCGGTCAGGGTGATTTTAATGTGGGCGGATTCGGGCAGCGTGTAGGAAAAGACGACCGTTTCCCTTGCCGGATTGGGGAAGAAGCTGAACGAAAGCGCATCGTCTGAAATGCCGCCGGGTTCAATACCTGTGATGTTTGCCGGGATGACCGGCGCGCTAAGGATTACGCCCTGGTGAACTACCGCATTCTGATCTGCAAGTTCATTCTCATCGCCAAGCCATATCGAAATTGGTGACGATTGATAACTCAGGTCTTTGGATTTGAATCTGATCATAAGGAACGTCTCATCTTCCACTACATTGATTGGGTTAAGGTTATACCAGCCGGTTTTCAAAACCCCTTCCTTTGCGGTGAACGACAGGTTTTCGCCGGTACTAATCAGCGTAACGCCCAGAACCTCAATAAATTCAGGCGGGTAGTTAAATGTATGGGAAATCGCGCCCAGTTCGAGTTTGTTTTTGATTTTCACGCGCATTGTAAACTCTTCAAACGAACCGGGATAAATGGCGTCTTCGTATTCGAGCGCCATATCCGGGCTTTTTCCAATGGTTGACGGAACATATTCGCCATTGACGTCGCCAAACCAGAGAGCCGCAAGATTATAGTAGAAATTTGGATTGGCTGCCGTTACCGAATCGCAGTCAATCTGAAGGTTGCCGGTTGGAAAAGTGGTAATGATTCTGGCAAAACGCTGCAAAATCATCATGGCGTCGGTTCCGTTGATTGTGCCGCTTTTATTCACGTCGGCAATAAAAGCATGATTGCTTGTAAGCAGAGGCAAAGTGTTTGTGAAGTGTTTCATCACCAATAGCGCATCAACTGCGGTTACATTGGCAACTGAATCATTGGCTGACAATGCAATATTAATCCTGGTTGGAACTGCAAGGGTAAGCGACGGAAAAGTAAACGCCCCGGTTGAATTGGTCTGCGTAGTGGCGATTGTATTGTTGTTCGAATAATCTTTGACAGTCAAGGTGGCATTTCGGAGCGGTCTGTTTATCCTGTTGTCATAAAGGAATTTACCGGAAACGTTTATCGTGTTCAGTTGCGCTGCGGGCAGCCATGAAAACGGCATAAATGTAATCCTTCCCAATGCGCTGTTGTCACTCTTATCCCACACCTTTTTAGCGATGTAGGAGCTGTCGCAGCTTCCGAGGAAGTTATACCTCATGTCAATGTTGTTCGCTGTATTGTTGTAGATGTTATAGGAGTTGTTGTAGATGTCGCAACTCGACACAAAGTTATTGCCGATAACGGGGTTGCTGCCGGCGGTGAGGTAAACCCCATACCCGGCATTGCTCCGGATGGTACTGTTTTTAACCACATTGGTTGAAGCGTCAAGCCACAGTCCATAACCTGCGCTTTGGGCAATGATCGCTTTTTCAATTGTTGGTTGAGTGGTGTTGTTGCACCAGATGTTGTATTGGCTGGCTTTTTGGATTTTGCAGTATTTCAGCAGGGAATAGGAGCCGGGCTGCCAGTCGCTGTAATCGTGGAAATAAATACCGTTCCAACCGCCAATGCTGTCATTCTGTGCAGTGAAAGTTATCAGGCTGTCTGATTTGCCTTCTGCAAACAATTCACCGCCTATATTATGTGGTCCAACGTAACTTTCCCAGTAATAATTTCCTATCTGTAGTTGGGTATTCTTGTTAAATTGAATAATACACCCAGGTTTAATCGTAAGGCGACATTTCCCACCATCTTGTCCAACCAACAGATTACTCAGGATTCTGTATGGAACAGATCCCAGACAGCGCCAGGTCCGGTTACTTGAAATAGTACCTCCATTAATGGCAACAACATTTTGTTGATTTCCGCTGATAACCAGATTTGACAGGTAGTTTACGTAATGTCCATTATTGTAGAAAACCGGATATTCTCCATTGTTGGTCATGATCATGTCAGATAAACCAATGAAGGAGTTGTTCACGTTAATTCCATTGTTTCCATTGTTCGACACCGTCGTGTTCGATACAGATACTGGTGAGGATTCAAACTGTAACCCATATGTTTGGGCAGAAGTGATCTGGCAATGGTCGATAGTTGGCTGAGTCGTATTGGAGCATAAAACATTATATTGATTCGCTTTCTGAATCTTGCAGTATTTCAGAGAAGAAACGGAATTGGCAGCCCAGTCGCTATAATCATGGAAATATATGCCATTCCACCCGCCAGCGCTGTCATTCTGCGCGGTGAAAATGATCAGGCTGTCAGCATTGCCCTCCGCAAACAATTCTCCACCAATATTATGTGGTCCAACGTAACTTTCCCAATAATAGTTGCCTATTTGGAGTTGTGTATTCTTAACAAATTGTATAATACTTCCAGGTCTAATCGTTAGACGACATTTACCACCATCCTGGCCAACTAACAAATTATTCAGGATTCTGTATGGAGTAATCCCCAAACTCTTCCAGGTTCGGTTATCTGAAATAGTTCCGCCATTGATGGCAACAACATTTTTCATATTCCCGTTTATGGTGAGATTTGTCAATGAGTTCACATAATGGGCATTGTTGTAGAAAATTGGATATTCTCCATTCCCGGTGATGATCATGTCAGATAAACCAATGAAGGAATTGTTCACGTTAATTCCATTATTCCCGTTGCTTGAAACAGTTGTGTTAGATACAGATATTGGTGAGGATTCAAACTGTAGCCCATATGTTTGGGCAGAATTGACCTGGCAATGGTCTATTGTTGGCTGTGTAGTGCTGGAGCATAAAACATTATATTGATTCGCTTTCTGAACCTTGCAGTATTTCAGAGAAGAAATGGAATTGGCAGCCCAGTCGCTATAATCATGGAAATATATGCCATTCCACCCGCCAGCGCTGTCATTCTGCGCGGTGAAAATGATCAGGCTGTCAACCTTGCCCTCGGCAAACAATTCACCACCAAAATTGTGAGGTCCAACGTAACTTTCCCAGTAATAGTTACCTATCTGAAGTTGAGAATTCTTGACAAAATTAATTGCACATCCCGGCTTGATCGTAAGACGACATTTACCACCATCCTGGCCTACAAGAATATTTCCCAAAATTGTATAACCAAACGTATTATAAGACCAACTTCGATTAGATGAAACTGAGCCCCCATTAATAGCAACAGAACCCACCAAATTCGTGAACGTAATATTCGAATACGTCGGCACCGTGAAATTCGGATTCGGATAATAAATCCCATAAAGCGAATTCTTCATCACACACTGAAAATAGTTGGGAATAGAAGTGGCATTTGCCAGATAAACGCAATTTGTCTGCAAACTGTCAAACGTGGTCAGCACCAGCGACGGGTTTGAATTGTCGAGATAAAGTCCATGTGTGGCTTTCTTGATAGTCGTTTCCTCGATGTTGATGTTGGCGGTTTGCAGTTTGATCCCATAAGTCACCGAGTTCCTCACCGCGCTGAACATCAGATGGGGTTCGTTGGCGTTCACTGAACAGATGTTGTACTCGTTGCCTTTTTCGATGATGCAGTAACGCAGGTTCGAGGTGGAGTTGTAGTCGCTGCCGTCGTTGAAATAAAGTCCGTTCCAACCGCCCACTACGCCGTTGTAGGAAGTAAAAGTGATCAGCGAGTCGGCTTTCCCAACTGCGTACAACTGTCCTCCCGTTGTGCTTCCTTCGCCAACAGACAGACTTGTTCCGGGCATGAATTTGATGGTATTTCCCGGCGAAAGGGTCAGGATGGGATTAACTCCTGCTTGGCGTATGGTTACATTGCCCAGAATGACATACCCCTTGGGGAAGTACTTCCATGTGCGGTTGGCTGTTATATAGCCTCCGCTGAGCGCCACGTCAGTTGTGTTGTTCAGCAGTTGCAGCGCTGTTGAGGTTGCCGGGGCAAAGGAATTATCCGGCGTAGGACTATACAATCCGTAAAGGTTGCTTTCTGATTTCGTGTTTGTGTAAACCGGCGCCAGTCCCGCGGTAGCATAATAAATACCGGCGTAGCCGCTCAGCTTGGCGGTTACATTGTTCAATATCGGGTTCGATGAACTGAGGTACAAACCACTCTCCGTGTTGTTGGTAATGACCGTTCCGGTGATCTGCAGGCTGGAGCTTTCCAGCCGGATTCCATGACCCACAGAATTCTGGACAGTGCAGTTGCTCATCACCGGCTGGTTGGTGGCGCTGCACCAAAGATTGGCGTTGTTGGTTCCGTTCCCGGCTTTTTCAATGGTTGTGTAAGTCAGTTGCGAGGTTACGCCTCCTGCATCGCTCGCATCCTTGAAATAAACGCCGTTCCACATCCCGTCCTGGACGTCGTAAAAACTGAGTTTGACCGGCTGACTCGCTGTTCCCGCGAAGTTAACCGAAGCCTGCCCGACTTCAAGTCCGGTATTGGGTGAAAAATAGATCGTCACGCCGGGTTGGATGGTGTGAGTTCCGGAGGAAAAGGTAATGTTGCACGTTGCCCAGTATGGACTTGCAGCCGCAGTGAACGTAGTCATGGCGTCGAGGCTTCCGCAAAGCTGTGTGAAACCGGAAACGGTCATGGTAAGGTCGGAAAGGACGATATCGTTGGTAGAGTTTGCCAGGAATCGAAACATATACTGGATGTAACTCTTGGTCTGGTTGATCATGGCAGGGTTGCTGGTTCCCGCCGTGATCCAGTCGCCCCATAGCTTATCGGCGCCCGCCAGCCGGTAGAGAAGTTCCCACGAATCGCCGGTTTGGGTAGTAATCGTATATGTGAGTTTCTGAATGTTCTTGGGTGATCCGACAAAGAACGGCAATGACAGGTAAATCCCTTTTTTCACCTTGTCCGCTGATGGGTTCAGCGCCGCATACCGGATGGAATTCACTGCCGATCCCGAAAGGTTTGTGCCGCCGGTGTAAACAACCTGGTTGTCGCCCGCGAAAGCGGCTGCATTTTTTGTCCGGTCGTAAAGGTACCTGTCCGACAGTTCCCAGGTAAATGACGGGGAGTTGTCAATATCGGCAAAATAGAATTTATTGCTTAAGATCGTTTCATCCTCTCCGCCGATCACAGTGATGATTCCGTTGGAACAGGTGGAAACATGATTGCTGATAAGCATTGGTAGCGGCGTTGCTGTTGACCAGGCGCCGCAGGACCCGTTGGGGTTAATTGTTGAAACATATACCGTATTCTTTTTCACTCCGATGGCATTATAACCTCCCAATACATAAAGTTTCCCGTTGTATTTTACCATGGAATGCCCGTTCCTGGGCGATGGCAGCGAGGTTGTCACTGTAAAACCAGTAATGTTGTCTTCGGCGTCGATCTTTGCATAATAAACATTGAACAGCGCCGATATAGTTTCATTAGCCCCTCCGGTAATGTAGAGAAAGCCATTGATGAGTTCAGACCTGAGTCCCCACAAAGGCTGCGGCAGTGTGACAGCGCTCAGCGACCAGGTTCCGATTGAGCCGTCGTCGTTGATAGTGGCTACGTATATCTTGTTGGAAATGTATGACCCCTTTTTACCGCCTAACACATATAATTTTGTGGATGTAGCTACCATGGCATGAAACCCAACTGAATCGGGCAGGGAGTTCAATTGCGACCATGCGCTGACGCCGGTGGCATTGATGGTGGCGCGGTATACAAAGTTGTTGTAAACGCTTCCATTGTTTCCCCCGGAAAGGAAAACAAATGAACGCCAGGTTGCTGTCTGATGCCCTGTAAGGTTCTGCGGCAGGTTTGTCGTTGATGTCCAGTCATTGATGGATGACTTTTTGGATGGCAATGCCAGTCCGTCGTTTTTAATCAGTACGTTTTCGGTAATCCCTTTGTTGAAATCGGCGTTGAGAGTGTGGGTAAAGGTTACCTGAGCCGAAAGGTAGAGGGTTGTAAATCCGAGTAATAAAGCGAGAAGGGAAAGCTGTTTCATAAGAGGTTGAATAATAAGAAAGTAAACTATAAAAGGTAAGTGATTAAATGTTAATCCAAATCTTGAACCCAATTTTTTACGCGTCCAGCTCTCCGGCAATTACATTCATCGAACTCATTGTCAGGATTGCGTCCGAAAGAACGCCGCCGCGGATCATTTCCGGGTAAGCCTGGTAATAGATAAATCCGGGACGGCGGAAATGAAGACGGTAAGGCGTTCTTCCGCCATCGCTCACAAGGTAAAATCCCAGTTCGCCATTACCTCCTTCCACCGAATGATAAACTTCTCCGACAGGTATTTCAATTTCGCCCATCACGATCTTAAAATGCCAGATAAGAGCCTCCATTTTTGAATAAACCTCTTCCTTGGGCGGTAGGTAAAATTGAGGAACTTTAACATGGAAATCGCCTGCCGGAAGATTTTCCATAGCGTTACGGATAAGTTTCAGGCTTTGCCAAATCTCCTCCTGCCGAACACAGAAACGATCGTAAACATCGCCCTGGGTCCCAACCGGGATGGTGAATTCGAAATCGTTGTAACTGCTATAAGGGTTCATAACCCTGACGTCGTAATCAACGCCGGCGGCGCGTAAGTTAGGACCGGTAAAGCCATAATTCAGCGCCCGTTCTCCGCTGATCTGCCCAACGCCGATTGTGCGATCCATGAAAATCCGGTTGCGCATAAGCAACTTTTCGAACTCCTTCAACACCTTAGGAAGATGATCCAGAAATTCCCTGATCTTTGTGATCGCTTTCATGGATATGTCGCGCTCAAAGCCTCCAATGCGTCCCATGTTGGTTGTAAGCCGGGCGCCGGAGACCTCTTCATAAATTTCGTAAACTTTTTCACGCTCCTGAAAAACATAGATAAAACCGGTGAGCGCTCCACTGTCAACGCCAATTACGCTATTGCACACGAGGTGATCGGTAATACGGGCAAGTTCCATCAGAATAATGCGCAGATAATCAATGCGTTTACTTGTTGTTACTCCCAGCAGTTTCTCCACTGTCATGTGCCAGCCGATATTGTTAATCGGGGAAGAACAATAGTTCAGGCGGTCGGTGAGCGGCGTGATCTGATAATAGGGGCGACGCTCTGCAATCTTCTCAAAAGCCCGGTGAATATATCCAATGGTTTGCTCGGCGTCAATAATCTTCTCGCCATCCAATGTAAGCACATTTTGGAAAATGCCGTGTGTTGCCGGATGAGTAGGACCGAGGTTGAGGGTAGTATATTCCCCATCCTGTTGTGGTGATGGGGCTAAGGGCTGGAGCGTCATCGTCCGAAAAATTTATCGTTTTTATCTTCCCTTGTTGCATCTTCGAGAGGATATTCCTTGCGGAGAGGGAAATAATCCATATAATCAACATTCAGGATTCGTTTAAGGTCTGGATGTCCGTCAAAGATAATTCCGTAAAAATCGTAGGTTTCGCGTTCCATCCAATTGGCGGTTGCGAAAATATCTGTCATGGTCTGAACATTTGGTTTACCAACAGTCACATACGTTTTTATTCGAATTCGTTTATTTTCCGTTAGATTATGCAGGTGATAAATAACGCCCAACGGAAGTCCCCGGTCGGGATAGTGTATCCCGCAAAGGTCGGTCAGGAAGGTAAAGCCAAGATTTTCATTTTCTTTCAGATAGGCAATTACGTCGTGGATTACCGGGGAGGTCACAATAATAGTCAACATATCCCCGGAGGTATCCGTTTCGAGGATATCGTGCGTAAAACGCTGTTGCAGTTGTTCGGTAATGTATCTGTCTTCCATCTATCTTTTCAATCTTCTCAATCTTCTCAATCTTTTCAATCTATTTTATGATCCCATAGCGCACCAGCAGATCTCGGTATTCGGCGGAGTAGCGGCGGCGGAGGGGTTCGCTGCCCACGAGTTCCTGAATCTTCATGAAGCCGTTGATGATCTGCTCAGGGCGCGGCGGACAACCGGGAACATAAACATCCACCGGCACTATCCGATCAATGCCCTGTAACACGCTGTAGGTATCGAAAATTCCTCCGCTTGAAGCGCAGGCGCCAACTGCAAGCACCCAACGGGGCTCTGCCATTTGCTCATAAACCTGTTGCAATACCGGAGCCATTTTTTTTGCAATGGTTCCCATAACCATCAGCAGGTCGGCCTGGCGCGGACTGAAACTAAGTCGTTCAGCGCCAAACCTTCCAAGATCGTAGTGCGCTCCCATCGTTGCCATGAACTCTATACCGCAACAGGATGTTGCAAAAGGTAAAGGCCAGATGGAATTTTTCCGCGCCAGTCCGACAACCTTGTCCAATGTGGTGGCAAACAATCCTGGCGCCTGATAACCATCAGGCGGGGCGACTTTGTTGTATTTTGGGGGGGAGTTGATCATTAAATTGAATACTCGAATAATAGAACATTAGAACAATCGAATTTTGAACTGCCGATGTTGCCTGCTTTTAGAATACCATCATCCTCCGCAATTCTTACAAATTTATTCTTCCCATTTCAAGGCTCCTTTTTTTAAAACATACCAGAAGCCGAAAAGCACAAATCCGAGGAAGATTAACATCTCCCAGAAGCCGTTCCATCCAAATTCTTTAAAATTCACAGCCCAGGGATAAAAGAAAATGATCTCTACATCGAAAAGAACAAAAAGAATGGCTATCAGAAAATATTTCACCGAAAACGGAAAACGGGCATTCCCTTTTATTTCGATTCCACACTCAAAATTTTGATCCTTGCGGATAGAATGAAATTTTTTTCTCTTCCCTCCAATGTAATGTGTCGCTAACATTGTGGTTGCAACAAAACCCAACACAACCAGCGATTGTAAAAAAACCGTGAAATAGTCGGAGGGAAAAAATTGCTGTTCCATTATTTAGAATTGTTCTACAAAGTTAAACTTTTTTATCTTTCAATTATGAGCCTACTCCGAAAAGTAAGTATAAAAATCAAGATTTGGCTAAAGCCCGGAATGTCAGCAACTTGAATTGCCACTACCTTTAGGTAGCGGCAATTGATAAACAAATAGTTACTGGACTTTAGTCCAAATTGCTTCCTTTTCGGAGTGGGTTCAATCTTTTCAATCTATAAACATGTCATACCTTCGGGACGTTGTGGGCGAAAATCAGTCCGGCTAATCAATGGCACATTCAGCAAAGTATTTCTGATTTTCAAGTAATTCGTCATAATGCCAACCCTTTCACACCATCCCATTTTAATCAGATGCATGACGAAAGCCTGCAGTTTCTCCGGAAGGAATTGAATCAGGATAAGTCAATTGTGGTTACGGACCATGTTCCGACTTTTTTGCATTACCCTGAAAAATACAAAGGAGATGCGCTGAATGAAGCTTTCGCCGTCGAACTACATGACTTCATTGAACCATCTGGAACAGCATACTGGTTGTTCGGACATCACCACCACAACATTGCTGATTTCAAAATCGGATCAACAAAAATGATCACCAATCAGATGGGGTATATTAAGTATCAAGAGAATTCAGGGTTTGATGTTGGCAAAATTATTGAAATATAAATATGTATATTATTTGGTTTTCAGCTTAATAAATGTATATTTGCATAATAAATCATATTAGTTTATTGTATTATATTTAGTTTATTAAATCAACCAATGGATGCATTAAGGCAATATATACAGGAAACGCTCGGAGTTGACCTAAATCCGGTTACGGTAGAGGAACAAGAGGCTGACAAGTTGCCTTACTTTCTTAAAACAATGTATCAATTATCACGCGCCAATATTTTAGGACGTGACTTGGTACTTGCGGAAATGAGAAACGAGAATGCTTCAACTATTCAGCAAATCGAAAAACATTTTAATCTTATTCGGGAAATATTTGGCAACTTCATAATTCTGGTGGCTCAAAATATTCCTGCCTTCAACAGGAAGCGCCTGATTGAAAAAGGCATCAATTTCATCGTCCCCGGCAAGCAGA
>JAPLDO010000222.1 GCA_026391715.1 Bacteroidota bacterium | reverse complement strand
TCAAACATAAGCGCATTTTTGTATCAGTATAATACCCTCCACCAGCGTTAACAGTAATCTTATAGGCGTATGTTCCCTGGAAATCGCTAATCAACGATTGAGAGATACCATCAGCTAACATTAAAGATTCCAAGTCATTCTGTGTGATTGTAGATGGTATAAGGTTTATCGCAGAATCACACGTTGTTTCCACCAGAACTGAATACGCTGAAACTGTAATACTACCAAAATCATCAGGAAAATTGTCCAATAAGCTGTATCCAAGCGCATCTATAGGCTGGTTTGTTCCTACCCAATAATATATATATGTGTCAATATTACTTCCCCATTTTGAATTTAATCGCATGTACAATGGATTGCCACCTGTACAGGTATCAACGCCTACCCAACCAAGTTCATTAAAAGAACACATATCTGTAAAACCGGGATCCAGCCCGATTTGGGTTCTGTTAACTTCTGTGTCATCTGAAATCCCCTTTGCTATTCCTGAAATCGGAGTTACTCCATTCAAACATAAGCGCATTTTTGTATCAGTATAATACCCTCCACCAGCGTTAACAGTAATCTTATAGGCGTATGTTCCCTGGAAATCGCTAATCAACGATTGAGAGATACCATCAGCTAACATTAAAGAATCCAAGTCATTCTGCGTGATTGTTGAGGGTGCCAACGCTATGATGGAATCACACGAAACCGGTGAAAAAATATTAACTGCATCAACCCATCCAGTACCCCAGGTTTCACCGCTTCCCCAGCTAAATTTCTTTGGCATTGTAAATCCTGCATTGTGAAAACTAAAATCGGCAGCCGTCAATTGACCGTTAATGAATACATCATAGGTTTTAAGAGATATATCTAACACTATCTTCATATTGTACCATGTGTTAGCATTATATAGATTTAGAGATATTTGCTGATTATTACCATATCCATTATATGCCTCAATATACCCAGTATGCCTAAAAAACACGATAGCAGAGGTACTATCATTTTCATCCTTTACTGTGAATGTAACACAATTACTACCTGTCTGTGATGCTTTCATTGCATATTCCACGGCAATAATATTTTCATTTAGGTTGGTAAATGATTTCTCAATACTATATGTACCAGGTCCTTTTACACAATAAGTCCCCTGTGCTGGGTACTGTGTGCTAATTTCAGCATTTCCGGTAACCGTCCAACCTCCTGTTGTAAAGTTACCTGATTCAAAACCATCCGAAAATGGTAATTGTCCTTTTGCATTCATGCTCAAGCCAATTAAGATCAGCGAGCAAATTGCTACTGCGAATTGTGTTTTAATCTTGTAAAAATGTCTCATAATAGTTTAGTTTTTTTTGCCCCAAACCCAAAGACGAGTTAGACTTTATATAAGTAGCGTGGGTCTGTAACCTATCCAAAGTCGAGGTATCGCCAAACACCTACTGTTACAAATAAGTACAGCCCACGCAGCAGCGTGAGCGTTGGACTTATTTCTTGTAACAGTTTGAAAAATTTGGCGATTTTCGACTTCAAGAAAAAGCTAACGCTTCTTTTCTTTTATCTATTCAATTCCTTATGTCATATTTCCATTTATTTGGTTGTTCATACAAATTTACAATTCATTTTCTATATTTCAATATTGAGTCTACTCCGAAAAGGAAATAATTTGGACTAAAGTTCAGTAACTATCTGTTTATCAATTATCACGACATTAAGGACGTGGCAATTCAAGTTGCTGGAAAATATATGGCTTTAGCCAAATTACAATTTTTTCTTTCCACTTTTAAGAGTGGGCTTAATTTTGAATTTATCCGAAAATCGGTTTTTGAATGGTGTTCCTGCTATGTTCCTGGGGTTAAAAAAAGCTGTTCCGAAGAATCAGAACAGCTTTTTTGCGTAATGGTAGCAAGTTTAGTATCTCTTTCGAGGTGTGTAGGTCGTATGTAGCAATTCATGCGATTTGTGACCCAGGGGTTTTACAAGAAATTCTTTATAGATTTCAGCGATTTCGGGATTTTCGTGTGATTTTCTTATTGGCATTCCCATATCTTCTTCGTAGATGGCGCTTTTTCGTTTTGCGCGAATCTCTTTATTTGTCGGTATAGGTTGACCGCCGCCGCCAAGGCATCCGCCTGGGCAAGCCATCACTTCAATAAAGTGATAGTTTACCTTGCCGTCTTTGACGTTTTGCATGAGGTTTTTTGCGTGAGCCAAACCGTTAGCTACGGCGCATTTCAGTTCTACGCCTTCCAGAAAGCTCCATTCAGGTTTTACGTTTTCAATTTTTATGGTTGCCTCGCGCACTTCGCCTTCAGTTCCACGGACGGGAATGATATTCAGTCCTTCAAAAGGGACTTCACGACCGGTAACTATTTCATAAGCTGTGCGTAGCGCCGCTTCCATAACTCCTCCGGTTGATCCGAAGATAACTGCGGCGCCGGTTGAGGTTCCCATAAAGCTGTCGAATTTTTCTTCAGGTAACTCCTCAAATTCCAGACCGGCTTGTTTGATCATGATGCCCAATTCGCGGGTTGTAAGAACGTAGTCAACATCTTTGTACCCACTGGAGCGCATTTCCGGGCGGTTTGCCTCAAATTTCTTAGCTGTACATGGCATAACGGAAACAGAAACAATATCTTTAGGATTGATTTTACGCTTCTGGGCATAGTAGGTCTTGGCTAGCGCGCCGAACATCTGCTGCGGAGATTTGCATGTTGAAAGGTTTGGCAGGTATTCGGGGAAAGTATGTTCAATAAACTTTATCCAGCCCGGCGAACAGGAGGTAGCCATCGGAAGGGAAACCGCAGGGTCTTTATCAACCAGGGCTCTTTTGAGGCGTGTAAGCAGTTCGTTGCCTTCTTCAATAATGGTAAGATCGGCAGTGAAATCGGTATCGAGAACTGAATTAAAGCCAAGTCGTTTAAGAGCTGAAACCATCTTTCCGGTTACAATCTTGCCATGAGGCAATCCAAGCGCTTCACCAAGAGCAACGCGAACAGCGGGAGCAGTTTGAACGACTACATGTTTATTGGGGTCATAAATTGCGTCCCAAACCTGATCAATGTAATTGCGTTCAATCAAAGCGCCTGTCGGGCAGCGGTTCACACATTGTCCGCAGTTGGTGCAAACCACCTCGAACAATGAATGTTCGAAGAAGGTCGAAATCTTCATTTTATCTCCTTTGTAAGCAACGCCCAGAGCGCTTACGCTTTGCAGTTCTTCACAGGTGCGCACACAACGCTGACAGCGTATGCAACGGCTGTCGTCCTTAATAATCGCCGTGTTGAACATGTCAATTGTATAATTCTTTCCAGCCACAAGATCGAGG
Source organism: Bacteroidota bacterium (assembly GCA_026391715.1). GTDB lineage: Bacteria > Bacteroidota > Bacteroidia > Bacteroidales > FEN-979 > CAIVAT01. The sequence continues at coordinate 10,482 of JAPLDO010000222.1, read as the reverse complement.
AAAAGATGGTCGCCGGTAAGCATTTGCGATGCGAGGCTCTGAAGTTCACAATTGCCGTTTTTGTAACATTTCGTACAATCGGCGTTGTGTTCGGAGAGAAGAAGTTCAACAATATGTTTTCTTGCCATGCGAACTTTCATACTATTAGTATGGATCACCATTCCTTCTGCTGCCGGAGTTGCACAGGAAGCGGGAAGGTTTCTTACCTTTTCCTGCTCAACCACGCACACGCGGCAGTTTCCGGCAACACAGAGATCTTCATGATAACAAAGCGTAGGAATATGAATATTCAATTGGCGGGCTGCATCGAGGATTGTAATTCCTTCATCAACGGTAATATCTATACCATCAATGGTCAGATTGATTTTTTTAGCCATATCTTTTTGATGTGTTTTCGTGTTTATACTGATTTAGTAAATCATCTCTTCCTTGAAATTATTCACAATTGAGGAAAAGGAGTTTGCAACAGACTGTCCAAGTCCGCATTTGGCTGTGATTTTCATGCTTTCGCTCAGCTTCATGAGTTGGTCAAGGTATATGGCTTTCTTTTCACCTTTTTTCACTGCGACAATTCCTTTCAGCAATTGCTGGCATCCAACCCGGCAAGGGGTACACTGTCCGCATGACTCTTCCTGAAAAAACTCAAGGTAATTATGAAGCACATTGTACATTGAGCGTGAACTGTTGAAGATCATCATAGAGCCGCCTGTAGGCACTCCTTCGAAACCGATCACAGTGTCTTTGAACTTTTTTCGCGGTACGCAGAAACCAGAGGCGCCTCCAACCTGAACAGCCTTAGTGTCGCCATCGCCAAACTCATCCACAAAACGGTCGAGTGGCATACCGAGTTCCAGCTCATAAATGCCGGGGATAGGCGTGTCGCCGGAAACAGAGAAAACTTTTGAACCGCGTGAATCGGTGGTTCCGAGTTTTTTATACTGATCGGGACCCAGACGCATGATCATCATGACATTCACGAAAGTTTCCACATTGTTAATAACTGTCGGTTTTTTCATAAAACCACTGGTGGTAGGGTACGGAGGCTTGTTACGGGGTTCTCCGCGGCTACCTTCCATTGACTCAAATAAGGCGCTTTCTTCTCCGCAGATATAGGCGCCCGAACCCATCCTAATTTCGATGGTGAAATCAAGTCCCAGTTGTTTTGCATGTTCATGGTAAATATCCATCTCCTTCATCAGTTCAGGAAGCATAAAACGATATTCGCCACGCAGGTACATGTACCCCTTTTTTGCGCCGATTACCTTACCGCAAATTGCCATTCCTGAGAAAACCTTGCGGGGAACGCGAAGCAGAATCTCCCGATCTTTAAATGTGCCTGGTTCTCCTTCATCGGCATTACAAATAACATATCGTTCGTCGCTTGGAGTTTCTGCTGTATATTTCCATTTAATCGCGGTAGGAAAACCGGCGCCGCCCCTGCCGCGCAAACCGGAATCCAGAATATCTTTTAAAATGTCTTCGTTGGGACGCGTAAGTGTGTTGGCAAGGATTTTATATTTTTCATTGGAGTATTCCCCGAAAATTAAGTCAACTCTTTTAAGGGTTTGTTCTGACATAAATGTTCCTCCTGTTTTCTTTGGATGTTATTTATTAGTATATTCTTTGATGATATCATGCACCTTTTCGGTTGTAAGTCCGCTGTAGGGCGTATCGTTGATCAGCATTGCCGGTCCTTCATGGCACCAGCCGAGACAGTTGGTTTCGAGTAGCGTGAACTTTTTATTGGGGGTTGTCTCCCCTGTTTTAATTTTAAGCATGTCTTCAAGGGTTTGGATGATAGTCTTTTTGCCATGCATGTCGCAGGTAATGGTTTTGCAAACCCTGATAACATATTCGCCCCGCGGTTCAGTATCAAGAAATGAATAAAATGTGGCTGTGCCGAATACCTGAGCTGCAGAAAGGTCAAGTTCCTTTGCAATTTCAGTCATACATGTATCTGACAGGTAATTATTTCTGGATACAACGCCCTGTAAAATCGGAAGTAAACTGGCTCGTTCATGGCCATATTGACTTGCCAACTCCTGAACTAATGATTTGCATTCACTCATATAATCATTTTTTAAGTTAGTGAATATTAATTTTTTAAGTGCAAAATACGATCCTTGTGAATAAATTAACAAATTTTATGCAAATGTAGAATTTTCTTTTGTTATTTGTTTAACAGAGAAAGACAAAATTCATATTCATGGTACAATTTAGTTGTATTCTAAATTGTTGCCGGTCGGAAAAAAGTTGCTAATTATTACATTCATGAGCGTTGCCTGAAATTACAGGACAACATTGCATCCCGAAAAGGATTTGCCATCGTTAAAAAACCACCGAAAAATTCACCATCGTTTGTATAGGAAGACCGGTTTGGGAGAAATACTTTTATTTATGAAATGTCTCATCTGGCGATTTGTGTGTAATTTTACATTTTCTTGATACACGGATCTCAATGAAGTGCTTTGTGTTGTTCTTATTTCTGATGTTTGTGTCACATGCTATTGATGCTCAAATAAAAATGGCGCTAATAGTGGGTACTGGCGCATATCCTTTCGAAAGTGGCTGGAGTACAATTCATGGTGACAATGACGTTCCATTAAATTCGGATACTCTAATCAGTATGGTTTTTGATCAAGACAAAATCTTCAAGTTGGTCAATGACCAGGCTAACAAAAAATATAAGAGTTGCATACATTTCAGGTAGTTACTTTAAATTATATAGTTAGGTATGCAACTGGATACTTATTTCATTTTTCAAACCCGAGCGAAATAATATTCTTAATTCCCGTTCATTCGAAATTAATATCTAAATGAAATTACTCATCACTTCATATTGTCATATTCACGATTACAAAGTCCTCGTGAACGACCGGCTCATCTTTTATCAGGAAAATAGTAGTAAATTTGCAGACTTTGCAAAATCACTGTTTAAACAGTGTCAGATTACCTATCCCAGGTTTTATAAAATGGATACTTTGAGTAAACTGGGATTTCTATCCACTGAACTGATTTTGAGAGAAAAAACCATTGCAGGTTATAATTTGGAAAAGGTTGGAGTAGTGTTTGCAAATGCAAGTTCTAGTCTTGAAACAGATCTGGCTCATCAGGAGACAATCAGAAACCGGTCGGGCTATTTTCCAAGTCCTTCCGTTTTTGTTTATACTCTTCCCAATATTGTGATTGGGGAGGTGTGCATCAGGCATCAGATCAAAGGCGAAAATGCCTTTTTGATTTCAGAAACTTTTGATGCAGGATTGATTTGCAATTATGTTAATGAATTATTTGATAATGAAGGAATTGATGCTTGTATTTGCGGATGGGTTGAAGCGATGGGAAGTCAATTTGAATCGTTGGTGATGCTGGTTGAAAAATCTGCGGGCAACCTACCGTCAGATGGGATAATAAATCTCCCTCACAAAACATTTAATATAGAAAACGTAACCCTAATTTTAAAACCTAATTGATTGAATATCATGGAAGAATTAATTGAAAAACTGAAGAAAGAAGTTATTGAACAATTGAACCTGGAAGACCTTTCACCCGATGATATAAACCCTGATTCCCCACTGTTTGGCGAAGGTTTGGGATTGGACTCGATTGACGCGCTCGAATTGATTGTACTTCTCGAAAAAAATTACGGTATTAAAATCGAAGACCCGAAAGACGGAAAGAAGATATTTTTCTCAATCAGGTCAATGGCTGAATACATCACAGAGAATAAGAAGTAACTGCATGCCCCAGCGGATCTTTATCACCGGGTATGGCATAATATCTTGTATTGGTCGGAATATCGGTGAAATTTATTCTGCAATGCACGAAGGCAGATCCGGACTTGGTCGTTTAAATCGTATTGATTCAGCCCTTAGAAATGAATTTCCGGTAGGCGAAGTTCCCTTTACAAATGAGCAGCTTTTTAGCTTAGCAGGTATTGAACATAGAGAAGGATATTCGAGAAATGCGCTTCTGGGATTAATTGCCGCAAAGGAAGCTTTTAAACATGGCGGGTTGGATCGGCATCCGGGAATGAAAACGGGTCTGATATCTGCCACTACCGTTGGCGGCATGGATCAATGTGAATATTTTTATGAAGATTTCCTGAATAATGATTCAAAAAACGCCTACATTGATTCCTATGATTGTGCTGATAGCACTGAAAAAATTGCCAAAGAACTTGGGATTACCGACTTTGTAACAACAATCAGCACTGCATGTTCCTCTGCGGCAAATGCAATCATGCTCGGCGCAAGAATGATTCGGGCAGGAAAACTCCATCGGGCGCTTACCGGCGGCTGTGAATCCCTCACCCGGTTTCATCTGAATGGTTTTAATGCTCTGAAAATTCTCGACAAGGAACCTTGTAAACCTTTCGATCAGCATCGCGCAGGTATAAACCTTGGCGAAGGCGCCGCCTACCTTGTTCTTGAATCGGAAGAAAGCATATTGAAAACCGGGAACGTCCCGCTCGGTGAACTTGCTGGCTGGGGGAACTCCTGTGAAGCTTATCACCAAACAGCCTCTTCACCCGATGGTATTGGCGCTTACCTCGCTATGAAAAAAGCTATCGAAATGAGTGGATTAATGCCCGAAAACATTGATTATATCAACGCTCATGGCACTGGAACCGATAATAATGATCTGTCGGAAGGTCGCGCTATTGAAAAGTTGTTTGGCGACAAAATCCCGAAAGTAAGTTCAACAAAACCGTTTACCGGTCACACTACCAGCGCGGCAGGGTCAACTGAAGCGATACTGTCAATACTTTGCCTGCAACATCAGGTAATCTGGCCAAACCTCAATTTCCGAGAGCAAATCAGCGAACTCAGCTTTTCCCCGGTTGAAAAAATGATTACAAACATTCCCGTTAACGCCGTTATGTCAAACTCCTTCGGCTTCGGCGGAAACGACACCTCCTTGATTTTCAAAAAAGTTATACTAAATATCAATAATAAACTTACTAACTAAAACCGCTTACCAACTTACCAACTTACCAGCTTACCAGCTTACCAACTTACTAACTTACCAACTATTATGTTTTTCATCAACGGCATCGGTTTGATCTCCCCTCAAAAAACCTCAGAAACAAAGGAATTTCTGAAGGAGGTAATTGAGTATCATGCCGACTACCTCACATGTATCGAACCGGTTTACAGAACTTACATTGATCCTATTGCAGCGCGCAGGATGAGCAGGTTGATAAAAATGGGAATTGCCTCCGCCAGAATGAGCGTTGCCGAGGCAGGGCTGGAAATGCCTGACGCCATAATCACCGGTACGGGACTTGGAAGCGTGGAAGATACCGAAAAAATTCTTGCCGAGATAACGAAGGAGGAACATTTTCTAAATCCAACTCCCTTTATCCAGTCAACATACAATACAATAAGTTCGCAGATAGCCATTAATCTTAAATGTCTCAACTACAATACAACTTACGTGCACCGTACATTTTCATTTGAAAGCGGGTTGATTGACGGGATGTTGCAAATCGAAGAAGGAACAGCGTCTGATGTTCTGATTGGCGCTATTGACCAGATGACCCTGAACCACCTAAAGATTACGCGCCGCATAGGTTTGTGGAAAATGCAACCGGTAAATAACCTTCAATTGATGGATGAAGACTCACCAGGAGCCTTAGCCGGCGAAGGCTCCGCGTTTTTCGTAATAGGAGCAAAGCCGGTTCCATCAACATATTGCAGATTAACCGATGCAGGCGTCTGGATCAACTTAAACGGTTCATTGAAAATTAACAAAGCAGTTGAAGAATTTCTGGGAAATAACGGACTCACTCCCGGCGACATTGACATTGTAATGCTTGGCAACAATGGCGACAGTAACTATGATTTCCTTTACGCCAATTTAGCCGACCAGCTTTTTCCGGGAACAGCTCAGGCATGGTATAAACATTTATGCGGCGAATATCACACCGCTACAGGATTTGGTTTATGGGCGGCGGCAAACATTCTAAAACATCAGAGCTACCCGGAAATTCTGCATCTCAATGAAATTCAGCCTTCACGGAAAAAAAATATTTTAATATACAATCAATACAGAAATGTTAACCACTCTATGACACTGGTGCAGTCGTGTTAGTTGTCCACAACAAAAAAACGATTCGTTAAAAAAAATCTACTCCTTTAGCCGACATTGGCGTTTTGGAATCCGAAATTGACATGCTGGTTTATAAGCTATATGGGCTGACGGCAGAAGAGATTAAGATAATCGAACAATCATCCTGAAATGGCTTAATGCTTATTTCTTCTACTTTTGCATTCCATATATAATTGAAAATGTCGAAAAAAATCTTCGTAACCGGGATTGGGATTATTTGCGCAATCGGCAACAATGTTCAGGAAACCTTGTCGTCGCTGGTTGGCTCGCGTTGGGGGATTGGCGAGATCACACTGCTGAATACCATACTGAAGGGAGTCGTTCCGATAGCTGAAGTGAAACTCTCAACCACTGAACTGTTAGATTTGTCGGGGAACAGTGGCAGGAAAGACCTTACCAGAACAACCTTACTCGGAATGATCGCCGCAAGTGAAGCTATGGCATCAGCGGGGATTCAGGAAATCGGAAAATACAGAACGGGGTTTATTTCCGCCACCACAGTTGGAGGCATGGACAGAAGCGAAAATTTCTATAAGGAATTTCTTGCAAATCCATCAAAGGGTAAACTTATTGACGTGATAAACCACGATTGCGGCGACAGTACGGAACGCATTGCTCGTCATATCGGAATTACCGATTTTGTGACTACGGTTAGCACAGCCTGTTCTTCCTCGGTTAATGCCTTGATATTTGGCTCAAACCTTATTAAAACCGGTCAGCTCGACAGGGTTATTGTTGGCGGAACCGATTCAGCTACCAGGTTTACCCTCAATGGTTTTAACACGCTCATGATCCTTGATAAAACAGGGTGTCACCCTTTTGATGAAAACCGGGCAGGATTAACTCTTGGCGAAGGCGCCGCCTACCTTGTCCTCGAATCGGAAGAAATTGTTTTAAAAGAGGAAAAGAGCGTTCTCGCAGAGGTATCTGGTTATGGAAATGCCAATGACGCTTATCATCAAACGGCTTCTTCACCTGATGGAACCGGCGCCTGGATGGCAATGAGCAAGGCTCTTGAAATGAGTCGTCTTAGTCTGTCGGAAATTGATTACATCAATGTTCATGGCACTGGAACCCAGAATAATGATCTTTCAGAGGGCATTGCAATAGAAAGATTATTTGGAGACCGGGTTCCACGCTTCAGTTCCACCAAAGCATTTACAGGTCATACACTTGGCGCATCCGGCGCGATCGAAGCAGTCATTTCAATCCTCTCAATCGTTAATAACATGATCTTCCCGAACCTTAATTTCAGAACGCAAATGAAAGAATTGAAAATCAAACCTGTAACTGAATTGTTAACTAATATTCCAGTAAAACGCGTCCTCTCCAACTCGTTTGGATTTGGGGGCAATAACTCTGCCGTTGTCTTTTCAAAGCCTGATGATAATTCCGCTCCTACGGAGCACAATGGACTCACTCCTGAACTTTTAATCTGACCCAATTGAACGAAAAACACACACCTGTATATATTAACGGCATAGGTATAGTGTCTCCTCAGAAACCCCTGAGAGCGGAAGGTTTATTAACAGAACCCGTATCTTATCATGCCAGTCAGTTAAGATGTCCGGATCCGGGCTACAAAGAATATATTCCTGCCGAGTTGATACGAAGGATGGGAAGAATTATCAGGATGGGAGTTACCGCTTCTAAAATTTGCCTAAAGGACGCCATGATCCGATATTCTCCGGAACATGAAAACCCAATTAATCCTCAGGCTATTATTACCGGAACCGGACTCGGATGCATTGAAGACACCGAGAAATTCCTGACTTCAATGATTAAAAACAATGAGGAGTTCCTAACCCCGACATCATTTATTCAGAGTACGCACAACACTGTTGCCGGACAGATTGCCCTTCTTTTGAAATGTCACAGCTATAATTTTACTTATGTACAGAGGGGGAACTCTTTCGAAAGCGCGCTCATTGACGCCATTACGCAAATGAAAACGGGCGAATTTGGAAATGTTCTGGTTGGCGGTTTCGATGAACTTACCCAACATTCATTCGCAATCATGAATCGTATGGGTTTCTGGAAACGTAAACCCATTGATAATCTTCAACTGCTCAACGATCATCAACGCGGAACAGTGGCAGGTGAAGGAGCTGCTTTCATGTTTCTTGAGAAACAAAAACATTCCGGCTCTTACGCATGTTTACGAGGCGTCGAAATTTTTCATAAACCCGCTTCCAACAACGACCTCCGACACCGGCTTAATAAATTCCTTGCCCGGCATGATCTGACTGAAAAAGAGATTGGCTTTACGTTGCTTGGTTTTAGCGGAGATACTGCAACAGACCATTTTTACCATGAACTGATAAAGAGTTTCCCTGAGAATTCAGGTTTCGGGTATTTCAAACACCTTTGTGGCGAATACCATACAGCTTCGTCTTTTGCATCAGGACTGGCGGCGCTGATTATGAAATCGCAGTCAATACCTGAGATTGTGAGACTTCAAAGTGCCGAGAAAAATAGCGCACCCGAATATATATTGATTTACAACCATTTCAGAGGAGCCAACCATTCATTTACGTTGTTAAGCCGACCGTAAATGTTAAGTTTCCGCCAACTGACAATTATATTTATTATTATTATCATCGGACTGAATTTTGTAAGTCTGATTACCAGTTGTTTTCACTGTGGATGGTTTGGATGTCAATTTTACGTTTGGAATATATTGGTATTTGCAGCCTATTCCGGAATATCATTTGCCCTGGCTTTTCTTCCGTGCAGCAATTTTCATCATTCGGTTTTGTGCAAAGGGCAGACAACCGAAAAAGTTTTATCGCTCACATTTGATGATGGTCCTGATCCGAAAAATAGTCCTTTGGTATTGGAAACACTCCGAAAACATCATATTACAGCCACGTTTTTCTGCATTGGTAAAAACCTGGAGGGGAACGAAGAACTTATCCGGCAGATAGTCGCTGAAGGTCATCTTATCGGCAATCACGGCTTCAGCCATTCCATAAGATTCGACTTTTTCTCTTCCGGCAGGATCAGATCGGAATTACTTAAAACGAATGAGATAATAAAAAATATCACCGGCAAAACTCCAAATTTCTTCCGCCCGCCGTTTGGCGTTGTAAATCCGATGGTAAGCCGCGCCTTGAAAGGAATGTCATGGCAAACTGTGTGCTGGAATATCCGCTCGCTCGATACGGTAATGAAGAATCCAAAAAAAATCTCAGACCGAATTTTCACCAGGCTCAAACCCGGCTCCATAATCCTTCTTCATGATCATTCAGATTTTTCATCCCGGTATCTTGATAATTTATTGTCGGAAATTACTTTGTCAGGTTACAAGGTCGTTCCACTTGATCAACTTCTAAACAAACCTTCATAATGATTAGAGAACTTCATTCATGGAATACTTTTCAGCGAATTTACCATCAATTAACATTGTCATTTTTTTTGTTAATACTGTTTCCAGTTTGTATCCTTGCCCAAAATAAACCGATGAATGCAGCGCTGATTAGCCAGTTGAAACAAAAGGTAAAAGAGTTGGCGGTAACAACTCAAACCATTACCAGCGCATTTACACAGGAAAAAAAGATGGAGATGATTTCAGAGAAAATCGTTTCCAAAGGAAAGTTTTATTTCAGGGCTGAGCGAATGTTGCGTTGGGAATATACCGAGCCATTTTCATACCTTATTATTATAAGCAATGATCATATCACTGTGAAGGACGAAAATAATGTCAGCCATTTTGATGTCAGTTCCAATAAGATATTTCTCGAAATCAACAGGATTATTCTTGGTTCTATCCAGGGGACTTTGCTGAATGATGAGATAAATTTCAGGACAAGTTTTTTTGACAACGAGGCTGCTTACATTGTCAAACTTTATCCGTTAGCGCCTAAATTAAAGGAGTCGCTTGCAGAAATTGTAATACATTTCAGCCATAAAGACGTTTCGGTTGATGAGGTGGAAATGATCGAACCAGGCGGCGACAAGACCAGAATTATCTTCCATGATAAAATTTTCAACAAACCGGTTGCTGATGAAAAATTTATTGTTCGTTAGTATTTGCTTTATCATTATTCTGACAGGTTGCATTTCTGTAAAACCCAAAGGAATTAAACCCTCCGGCGAAAACCAGATTCAGCATAAGGCGATTCCCATCCTTTTTGTAAACTCTTTGTTTAAGGCGACGCTGGAAATAAAAAAGCACAGGCTTACTGGTCTGCTACTGATTAAACGCATGGATAGCGCTGTAGAAGGAATTAGTTCTAAAGGCAGGGTTTACCGGATTGTATTTACCAACGAGATCGGCATGACCTTTTTCGATCTGGAATTATCCAGGGATTCGGGTAAAATGATTTCGTGCTTTGCATCATTCAATAAAAAAGCGTTCATTAAGATTCT
>JAPLDO010000048.1 GCA_026391715.1 Bacteroidota bacterium | reverse complement strand
GGGGCAGTTTTGGGGGAGGGGGGGGGGGGTGTGGGGGTCCTTTTTGGGGAAGGGGTTGGGGGGGACGGGGTTAGTGGGGATGGGGGTAGTGGGGAAGGAGTGCAGATTAGGTGAACAAACATCAGAATCCTCATATTGCGAAAAGTTGGTTTATGAAAAGCGCCCGTGACAAATCAGACAATGAAATTCTTCGTCAAAAGGCAGAAGATTCGCTGAAAAAAAATCCCGCCAACCTGGGATATTACTGCTTACCAACCCCTTATAATGCCGACACGATTAAACTCCTTCACCAACTGGAAGTACAAAGGATTGAGTTGGAAATGCAGAACGCAGAACTCGTACTGGCAAAAGAAAATGCCACAAAACTTGCCGCGGATAAATATGCCGTGTTATACGATTTTGCTCCAACCGGATATTTCACGCTTTCCGCGGAAGGTAAAATCATGGAACTCAACCTCTCCGGATCGCAAATGCTGGGCAAAGAACGCACACATTTAATAAACAGCCGGTTTGGCTTTTTTGTGTCTGACGATACAAAACCAATCTTCAACAGCTTTATCGGGAAAATATTTTCCGGCAAAGTCAAAACAGAATGTGAGGTTATTCTTTCAACCGGCGCCAACATACCAATCCATGTTTACCTTGCCGGCGTAGCTGCTGAAAATGGCGAACATTGCCTTGTAAACATGGTTGATATCACGAAACGCAAATTGGCTGAACAGGAGCTAATCATTGCCAATAAAGAACTTGTCTTTCAGAATGAAGAGAAGGTTAAACGCGCAGCGGAGCTAATCGCGGCAAAAAAGGAGATTGCTTTTCAGGGCGAGTTAATCATTGCCTCGGGATTGATAACCATGTTGCTTGACTCCATCCCCGATCTCATCTTTTATAAAGATACCGATGGCGTTTATATTGGATGTAACCCCTCATTTGCTGAATTTATCGGCAAATCAAGAGATGAAATAATTGGCAAAACAGATTATGATCTCTTTAGCAAAGAAGGCGCTGATATTTTCAGACATCATGACAATGAAATGCTGAAGCAAAAACTCCCTCGTCATAATGAAGAATGGATCGCTATGCCTGACGGGAAAAAGGTTCTGGTTGATACTGTTAAAACGCCTTATTGGGCAGGCGATGGCAGGTTGATCGGTATCCTTGGTATTAGCCGTGATATTACCGAAAGAAAAGATCTGGAGGAAAATTTACGAAAAATAAATGCCGAAAAAGATAAATTCTTCTCCATTATGGCTCACGACCTGCGAAGCCCGTTTCACGCATTCCTCGGACTGACTAATATTCTGTCAACCGACATACAAACAATGAAGCCTGGATTGGTTGAACAAATGGCGCGGATGCTCAACGAATCTGCAACCAATCTTTTCAACCTGCTTGAAAACCTTCTGGAATGGTCGCGTTCACAAATGGGTGTAACCGCATTTAAGCCGGATACGTTTTTCCTATTGCCCGAGATTACAAAAATAATTAAGCCGGTATTAGATATGGCAAACAATAAGGGTGTTGAAATGGCTTTTAATATTCCTGAAAACCTGGAAGTCTTTGCCGATGCATATATGCTGGGTTCAACCATTCGCAATCTATCCGCCAATGCCGTTAAATTTACCCGCAGAGGCGGAAAAGTTACAGTTGCGGCAAAGCCTGCATCAGGTAATTCAATTGAGATATCAATCAGCGATTCGGGAATTGGAATGAGTAGCGCGATGGTTGATGATCTATTTTCGCTCAGCGCTCGTACAAACCGTAAAGGCACCGACGGCGAACCAAGCACAGGACTGGGACTATTCATTTGTAAGGATTTCATCGAGAAGCACGGCGGAAAAATCTGGATTGAAAGCGAAGAAGGAAAAGGCTCAATATTTTATTTAACTCTTCCTTACCCATCCGATCAGAAAGAAAAAAATGTTATCGAGAAAAGTGGTTCGGCAGATAAAAGAAAAATAGAAATTAAAAACCTGAAAATCCTGATTTCCGATGACGATGAAACATCAGATTTTCTTCTTACCCGAATGTTGAACAAAATCAGCCGCGAAATTTTACATGCAAAAAACGGCGCTGTTGCAATTGAGATTTGCGCTAATAATGCCGACATTGATTTGATTTTAATGGACCTCGGCATGCCAGTAATGAACGGATATGAAGCCACTCAGCAAATCAGACGCTTTAATAAGGATGTAATTATAATTGCACAAACAGCCAATTCACTTAAAGGAAACGAAGACAGATTGGCAATAGATTCGGGATGCAATGATTTTATAGCAAAACCCATTATGGAAGATGAATTAATGGATTTGATACAAAAGCATTTCACTTTTTCACATGGCGAAACCTTCAGGAACCTGAAACCATGAACCTTGAGCCTCGAGCCTCGAACCTCGAACCTCGAACCTCGAACCTCGAACCTTGAACCTTGAACCAATTCTATTTCTATCTTTGCAACTGCTATGATATCTGTAAATAATCTTTCGGTTCAATTTGGCGGAGAGTCGCTTTTCGATCACATCTCATTTATTATCAATGATAAGGACAGGATCGGACTTGTGGGAAAAAATGGTGCCGGAAAGTCCACTCTTCTGAAAATTATTCAGGGACTTCAGAAACCATCGGAAGGGGATGTTATAGTTCCCGAAGGTCAATCTGTGGGGTACCTTCCTCAGGAACTGGAGTCGCAAAGCTCTAAAACCGTGCTGGAAGAAGCAATGAATGCCTTCAGTGAGGTTGTTCAACTCGAAGAGCGAATTGCGAAATTTGAAAAGGAGATTCACGAGCGAAGCGATTTCGAATCGGAGAATTATCATAAACTGATTCGCAGCCATTCGGAAGCGATTGAAAGGTATCACCTCATTGGCGGACAGTCTGTTCATGTTGATATTGAAAAAGTTCTGCTGGGACTGGGTTTTGAGCGCGAGGAGTTTGATCGCAAAATGTCAACTTTCAGCAGCGGCTGGCAAATGCGGGTTGAAATTGCTAAAATTCTTCTCCGGAAACATGATGTAATTCTGCTCGACGAACCAACCAACCATCTCGACATTGAATCTATCCAATGGTTTGAGGAGTACCTCGCTGGCTTTAAAGGAGCCGTAACGCTTGTTTCGCACGACAGGGCTTTTCTTGATAACGTTACCAGAAGAACCATCGAAATATCTCTCGGAAAGATTTACGATTATAAAGCCAATTACTCGGCGTATGTTGATTTGCGTGAAGAACGCATGGAAAACCAGATGGCTACCTACAACAATCAGCAACGCCAGATTCGTCAGATCGAACGGTTTATTGATCGTTTCCGCTCAAAATCAACTAAGGCTAAACAGGTTCAGTCGCGCATAAAAATGCTTGATAAGATTGATCTCGTTGACGTTGATCTGGTGGATGAATCAGGGATCCGGTTCCGGTTTCCCCCAGCCCCGCATTCCGGAAAAATTATTCTGGAAGGAAAAAATATTTCTAAAGATTATCCTCAGAAAAGAGTATTGAGCGATCTGAACTTTTCTGTTATCAAGGATGACCGAATTGCTTTTGTAGGGAAAAATGGCGAGGGTAAAACCACTTTGTCGAAAGTAATCACCGGCATTGTTGATTTTACCGGCGACCTGAAATTCGGACACAACGTGGTGATTGGCTATTACGCCCAGAATCAGAGCGATTTTCTTGATCCTGAAAGAACGGTTTTCCAAACTATTGACGACATTGCCGTTGGCGATATCCGTCCGAGGATTAAAGGCATCCTGGGCGGTTTTTTATTCAGCGGCGACGATATTGAGAAGAAGGTAAAGGTGCTTTCGGGAGGCGAAAAATCGCGGCTTTCACTTGCCCGACTTTTGCTCACGCCTGCCAATCTTCTTATCCTTGACGAGCCAACCAATCACCTTGATATGCGATCGAAAGATGTGCTGAAAAGCGCTTTGCTGCAATATAATGGCACGCTTATCATTGTATCGCATGACCGCGATTTTTTACAAGGGTTGACTAACCGCGTTTTTGAATTCAGGCATGGAAAATTTAAAGAGTATATCGGCGATATATATGATTTTCTGGAACAACGAAGGTTAAGAACGCTGAATGAACTCGACGCCGCACAAAAGAAGTCGTCGTTACTGACCGGCAAAGACCAGTCGTCGCAGAATAAACTCGATTGGGAAAAACGCAAAGAGAACGATAAAGAAATCAGGAAGGTAAAAACTCAAGTCAGTAAAAGCGAATCGGAAATTGAACGGATCGAATTGGCAATAAAGGATAAGGAAGCTATGTTAGCGAAACCTGAGAAATACCAGAAACAGATCCAGGATGGCAGCCTTTATAAGTTATATGAAGAATTAAAACAGGCTTTATCGAGAGAGATGAAACGGTGGGAAGAACTCAATTATGAACTGGAAATATTAGAAGATTAATTGTCACCGTTCGCGGCAAAGCATCTCGTCCATCAAAGAAAGCAACTCTCCTTTTGATTCCTTACCGAAGTTGAGCGAAGTAAGCGCCTCCAGCGCTTTCTTATGATGTTTTTCAATCTCCCTCCGGGTTATTTCATCAATTTGCAGTTGTTTGTAGATTTCAATGATACCCGAAATCTTTTTGTCAGAATCGGTTCCCGAACCTAAGAAAAGATCAGTCAGATTCTGGCGTGTTTGCGCGTTCGCCAGTTGATATGATTTGAGAAAAAGGAAGGTCTTTTTGTTAGTTGCGATATCGCCGCCAATTGTTTTTCCGAATTTTGAAATATCCCCGAAGGCGTCGAGAAAATCATCCTGAAGCTGAAAGGCAAGACCAAGTTCTATTCCGGCGTCGTATATTTTATCGGCTGAAACAGCGTCGGCGCCGGCGATAATGGCGCCAAGTTTCAAGCTACAGGCAATCAACACTGCGGTTTTCAGGCGGATCATCATCATGTAATCGTCAATTGAAACTTCCGCCTGCGTTTCGAAATTCATGTCATACTGCTGTCCTTCACAAACTTTCCGCGCAGTGGAATTGAACAGATCGAGCACCTGCGGCAGGAGCTTAGGATTCGTCTTTGCTACAAATTCATAAGCAAGAACGAACATCGTATCGCCGGATAAAATTGCCGTGTTGACATCCCACTTTTGATGAACGGTTTCTTTCCCGCGACGCAGCGGCGCGTGATCCATAATGTCGTCGTGAAGAAGAGTGAAATTATGAAATATTTCCAGCCCCATGGCGGGAAAGACTGCCTCTTCAATATCGCCGCCAAATAACTCGCATGAAAGAAGAACGAGTACAGGTCTCAGTCTTTTTCCTCCCTGATCGAGGGTATATGCAATTGGTTCGTAAAGATGTGTGGGCTGATGGATAAACCGTGTATCGCCAAATGCTTCACCGATCCGGTTTTGTAGTTCTTTGAGCGTGTGCATATTCAGAAAAAGCGGTTAGTCAACCAAATTAATAAGGTATTGACCATAGCCGCTTTTCAGGAGCGGCGTCGCAATACGGTTTAGCTGTTCCCGGTTGATAAATTTCATGCGATAAGCAATTTCTTCAATACAACCGATTTTCAATCCCTGACGGTTTTGAACAACCTCAACAAACTGTGCCGCCTGAAGCAGCGATTCAAAAGTGCCGGTATCGAGCCAGGCGATGCCGCGACTTAAAACGCCAACTTTCAGGTTCCCGTTTTCAAGGTACCAACGGTTAACATCGGTGATTTCATATTCGCCGCGTTTGCTGGGTTTGGTGTTTTTTGCCACCTCAACAACAGTATTGTCATAAAAATAGAGACCGGGAACGGCAAAATTTGATTTTGGTTCTTTTGGTTTTTCTTCAATGGAAAGCGCCTTGAAATTCTCATCAAATTCTACTACTCCATACCGTTCAGGATCGTGAACGTGATAGGCAAAAACAACGCCGCCATCGGGGTCATTGTTTTCAGAAACAATCTGGGACAACCCATTTCCGTAAAAAATATTATCTCCCAGAACGAGGGCAACTTTGTCGCGACCGATGAAATGCTCCCCAAGCACAAATGCCTGTGCCAAACCGTTTGGAATAATTTGCTCTTTATATGAAAAGGAACATCCGAGCGAGTCGCCTGTTCCAAGCAACTGTCTGAAATTTGGAAGATCGGCGGGGGTTGAGATAATCAGAATCTCACGGATACCAGCCATCATTAGTACCGAAAGCGGGTAATAGATCATCGGTTTATCATAAATCGGCATCAGTTGCTTGCTTACAGCCAGCGTAAGCGGATGCAGACGAGTGCCGGCTCCTCCGGCAAGAATAATTCCTTTCATGTCATCAGAATTTGAAATGAAATGTAAAAGTAGTAAACAATGTAAAAAGTCGGCGGTTTATCGAATTTTTTTATCGCTTTTGTTGAAATCAATATCTTTCAGATCAACATCGGTCTGATCTTCATAAATATCCACGAGCGGTTCCTCAAATGCTCTGGTGGTGCTCCATTTATCGAGGGTAAGCAACATCGAAGGGAGGACAAACATATTCAACAAACCTGCAACCAGCAGGGTGAACGAAATAAGAAACCCCAACGCCTGTGTGCCGCCAAAAGTTGAAAGAATGAAAATAGCGAATCCGAAAAATAATACTGTTGACGAATAGATCATACTGTATCCGGTTTCCTTCAGAGCCGAAATCACCGATATTGGAATATTATGTCCTGTGTGTTTCAGTTGCAACCGGTATCGCGAAAGGAACTGAATTGAATTATCAACGGAAATGCCAAGCGCGATGCTGAAAATCAAAATGGTTGAAGGTTTTATGGGAATCCCTGTAAAACCCATCAGCGCGGCGGTCATGAGCTGAGGAATCAGGTTTGGCGCCAGTGAAATCAGGATCATTCGCCAGGAGGTAAACAGAAAGGCGAGCAGTATGGCAATAACTACGACCGCAAGGGCAATGCTTTCCCAGAGATTTCGGATAAGGAAGTTTGTTCCCTTTAAAAAAACAACGCTGGTTCCGGTGATGGCTACGTTGTATTTTACCGGATTGAAAATTGAATCAATAATTGGTTTCAACTCGCGCTGAATGCTGTCTATCCGCTTTGTCCCTACATTAGCCATCTGAACGCTGATGCGGGTTACCTGGTAATTCGAATCTATAAAACTATCGAGTATCGAACGCTTTTTTCCGGCAAATGACGGAATGTAACCCGCCATAAAAGTCAACTCGTTGGAATTTGGCAAGCCATAATATGCAGAATCTCCGCCATAAAATGCCTGCCTTGCGGCTTTGATAACCTCAACAACCGATAGCGCTTTCGATAGTTCTTTAAAAGTTTTCAGGCTGTCCTGCAACTGATCAATTTTTTTCAGAGTTGTAAGATTGAAAATACCTTTTTTCTTTTTGGCGTCAACCGAAATTTCAAGCGGCATGATTCCTTTGAAATGTTTTTCAAAGAAAAGCATATCCTTATAGATCGGGTCGCGTTTAGAAATATCATCCACAATGGTTCCGCTTGATCTCAGCCTGAGAGCGCCAACCACTCCGAGAACGATACAAACGCCCATTGCATAATAGATGGGATTGCGATAATTTTCGACCCAATAAACAGCTTTTTCAATCAGCGATTTGGCAAGACTTTCCTCAATGTGTTTTGTATATTTCGATTTTGGCGGGGGTAAAAAGCTGAAAAAAATCGGAACAAGCGTCAAAGAGAGAACGTAGATGCACATGATATTAAGCGCCGCGATTAACCCGAATTCTACAAGCAGTTTATTATTGGTAATCACAAAAGCGGCAAAACCGGCTGCCGTTGCGGCATTGGTAAGCAGGTTGGCAACGCCGATTCGCTGTATAACGCGCGATAACGCTTTTGCCTGATTCCCATGAATGGTATATTCGTAATGGTATTTATTTAGGATGAAGATGCAGTTTTCTACGGCGATAACAATAACGAGAGGAGGAATAATTGATGTAAGCATTGTGATTTTGTACCCGAAAAGCGCCATCATACCCAACGCCCATATCACGCTGATCATCACAATCACCATTGGGAAGATTACTGCCTTCGCCGATCTGAAAAAAAGGAATAAAAAAAACGCCGAGATCAGAAGAGCAAGTATTACAAACAATTTGAGTTCCCTAAGCAATTTTGAGGCAATCAGAGTATTGATGTATGGAAGACCTGAATAATGAACCTCGATTTGCATTCGTTTTGAAAAACGATCAACCATCGAGGTAATATCCCCAATCAGTCGGTCGCGATCTTTTGAATGAATCGTTTTTTTGTCAAGGGTAATTGCCATCAAATATGCCGATGTTGCCTGATTATATAGGATTCCACGATAAAATGGAAGCGAAAGAATAACCGAGCGAATTGAATCAACGGTTTTCTGTGTAGCAGGTCTGTCGGGGGAAATTGCCTTGAATTCGAACTTCTTCAGCGAGTCGTTTTTTACAAGGTTATACAATCGTGAAGGCGATACAACTTCGGAAACTCCATTGATTTTTTTCAAGGAATCCGACAGATCGTACAAAGCCTGATAATGTTGGAGCTGAAAGAAATACTTATCGGCTATTCCTATAAACATAACCGTGCCGTCCTGCCCAAACTTAGTTACAAAATTTTGATATACGATACTTGTCGAATCTTCCGCCGGGAGTATGCTGGCGCTTTCGTACTGAATTTTAACCTGGGTTGCCATATAACCCATGAAAATTGTTATCACCGCAACTACTGCAATAATTGTAATTCTGTTTCTAAGAATAGTCCTGACCAGAAAGTTCCACACGGTCTAAATTTTTTGGGTTGCAAAATTACGAAAAACCATGTTAGAAAAGGGAATCTCCGATAGAAGTAAAATATACGTAATTTTTTGTATTTTTGATAAAAATAAAAACATGAACACACAAACAATTACCATTGACATACCATCTGATATTCTTATCGCATTGAATGAGACGGAGGCTGAATTAAAACAAAGGATCAAGATTTCATTGGCGATGAGATTATATCGGTTACAAAAATTAACGATAGGAAAGGCTGCTCAATTATCCGGACTTGCAAGATTTGAATTTGAAACAATGCTTTCTGAGAATGAGATACCAATTTCGAATCTTACAATAAACGATGTTATGGATGATATCAAGAAGTTAAATAGATGAAAAATGGACTTGTAATTGCAGATTCGGGACCAATATTTTCATTGGCGCTTATTGATAAACTTGATATTTTAACAACATTATTTGAGGATATTAAGATTCCTTATGCTGTTTGGAATGAAATAACTTATGATAAAACAAAACCAGATTACAAGAAGCTCTATCTGATTTTCTGTTGATTGACGATAAAAAAGCAAGGAAAATAGCTGAGACTATGGATATTAATTGTATAGGGATCATTGGTTTACTTGCAATTGCAAATGATAAGGGATTAATTGGAAGGTTAAAACCAATTTTCGAGACATTTCTTCAAAATAAGCGTTTTTATTCAGTTGATTTGCTAAATACAATATTGATGTCGAAAGGAGAAGAAACAGTAAACTTGAGCCTGCTACGAAAAGGAAATAATTTGGACTAAAGTCCAGTAACTATCTGTTTATCCGTTGCCACGACCTTAAGGTCGTGGCAATTCAAGTTGCTGATATACCGGACTTTAGCCAATGATAATTATTCTAACTACTATTCAGAGCAGTCTCATTAATTGATTACCTGGATCTTTAAGTTCCAGGTAATTTTGCCGTTGTAACGAGTTGTCAAAAAATCGTAAGTTTGCACGGCAAAACGTTTTTAGGAAGGATTATGAAATACGAAAAGAAACTCTTTCAGGGTAAAACCCTCGCAATATTATCAGGCGGAGGCGACACGCCTGCTATCAATTCAAGCATCGAAGCCGTTAGAAACCGCGCATCTTTACTTGGTTTTAAAGTTTATGGAATCCTCCAGGGATGGAAAGGTCTCCTTGGAGATGGTAATGTGGTTGATCTTACCAACCAGCCTTACGACGGCTATTATGGAGGAACGGCGCTCCGGTCGAGCAGAACTAATCCGTTTCCTTCAAAAAAGAATCCTGAAAGCCGGGTGCCGCAGTTACTGAAAAATTTTGACCGATACAAGATTGACGTACTTGTAACTATTGGCGGCGATGATACCAATGGCGCAGCAAAACGGTTGTTCGAAACCGAGGGAATTCCTGTTATCGGATTCCCGAAAACCATTGATAACGATCTGCGTACCAGAACAACGCATCACTATAACGGCAAGGATATTGAAGCGGTTTTATGTCCTGGCTTTCCCAGTGCCGCAATGTCGGTAATGGAATTTACTGCGAGTTTAAGAACCACCGCAGAATCTCATTCCCGGATTATCGTGATGGAGGTAATGGGACGCGACGCCGGCTGGCTCACCGGTTCGGCTATTTTTGGCGGAGGAATGCTGGGATTGATTCCTGAATTTGAGATCACCAAAGCGCGTAAAGACCTCTTTTTTGAAACAGTAAAAGAGGCTTTCATGAACTCCAAAAAGAAATGTCTTATAATTCCTGTTTCCGAAGGAACCCGTTGGTATGACGAAAAAACCGGGAAAGTAGACGTCGTTTATGCCAGTTCGGAGGTGGATGAATACGGGCATCCGCGGTTCGGCGGCGTAAGCGGTGTGATTGCTTCAGAAATCAGCGCGAAACTGGGAAATGAAGCGCGCGCCCAGATTTCGGGATATTACCCGCGTTCTGGTCATTGCCGCCACTACGACCGAAGGTTAACTTCCACCCTTGCCGATAAAGTTGTTGACCTTTTGCTCCGTGAAGAGTACGGACAGATGCCCGTGATGAATAAAATTGTTCCCTTCGTAGAGCTGGAAGAATTCAATACTACCTCCATTGATATGGGCGCTGTTGGAAATAAACCTCTTTCCGATGATTATTACGATATCAATAAATTTTCATTCACCGATGCATACTCAGATTTTCTGACCAACATTCTGGGTAAACCGGAACACGATGAATTCCGGTACGATTTTCCGGTGGTGATACCATAATTTACGAGAGAGAACCAAGGTTTAATAAACAGTAGTTTCGATAAGCGTTAGCAGTTCCAGAACTGCCTCGATTGACGGGGTCGTTACCATCTTCAGCCGCCACGATTTAAAGTTCGGGATTCCCCGGAAATAGCCGCCGTAAAGTTTACGCAGTTCATACAGAGTGGCGCGATCGCCTTTGTAGGAAATTGAGGTTTCGATGTGCCGCCTCACAACGCTGATTCTTTCAGCAATTGTAGGAACGGGCGGAATTGTATGATATTTAAGCCATGATTTGATCTCTCTGAAAATCCACGGATTTCCCGTTGCCGCGCGACCAATAAGGATTCCGTCAACGCCGTAACGGTTTTTCATCTCTTCTGCTTTGAGACCGGAATCAACATCGCCGTTTCCAAATACCGGAATGCGCATCCTGGGATTGCTTTTTACTTCGCCAATCAGCGTCCAGTCGGCTTCGCCGCCATACAACTGGGCGCGTGTTCGTCCATGAATGGCAATGGCGCTGACGCCGATGTCCTGAAGCCGTTCAGCAATTTCAACAATCTCCTTATGCGCGTCGTCCCATCCGAGGCGGGTTTTCACAGTTACCGGCAAACTCGTTGATTTCACAACTGCTTCGCTCATGCGAATCATTTTCGGAATATCCTGCAGCAAAGCCGCGCCGCCGCCTTTCATCACAATTTTCCTCACCGGGCAGCCGAAGTTAAGGTCAATGAAATCGGGAGAAACCGTTTCAGCTACCGATGCGGCTTTCATCATTGATTCAACATTTTCACCAAAGATCTGGATGCCGATTGGTCGTTCCGAAGAATGAAATGTCATTTTGTTATGACTTTTTTCAGCGTCGCGAATCAGCCCTTCAGCGGCAATAAACTCTGTCACCAGCACATCTGCGCCATACTCCTTGCATATCACCCTGAAAGGCGAATCGGTCACATCCTCCATAGGCGCGAGAATGAGCGGGAATTCCCCAAGTTCCGTATTTCCGATCTTAACCAAATTATGCTATATTCGCCGCAAAAATAGCCAATTTCCGTGATCCTTCCGAAACAACCAATCCTTTCAAGCCTAACGCCGTTTACACGGGTACTTTTTGCCATTTTGCTCATGATTGCCTGTTTTGCAATAACATTTTTCATTGGGTTGGCGCTCGCCGGTCCGTTGTATGGGGTTGGGATTGCGGACATTACAAATGCACTCAGCGATTTCAGCGATCCAAAAACCTTGCGGATTCTCAAGTATTTCCAGGTTATTCAGTCTTTCGGATTGTTTATTCTCCCTCCATTGATGGCAGGTTTTTTTTTCGGGGTAAATCCTTTCAGCTATCTGTTGCTCAACAAACGATCGCGCTGGCAGGTTTACCTGATAACCCTGGTTTTGATGCTTGGGTCGTTACCTTTCATCAACGGACTTGTTTCACTGAATGAATTATTGACATTGCCCGAATCGCTGAAATGGCTTGAAGACTGGATGAAGACCGCAGAAGAGGAGGCTGCAAAACTTACCGAAGCATTTATGCAAATGCCCGATTTTGGCAGTTTTCTCTTCAACCTTTTGTTGATAGCCGTTTTGCCGTCGGTAGGCGAAGAGCTGCTATTCCGCGGGCTTTTTCAACGCCTGTTCCGGGAATGGTTTGGGAATATTCACATAGCAATATTTACTTCGGCTTTTCTCTTTTCCGCAATGCACTTTCAGTTCTACGGGTTTTTACCCCGGCTGGTTCTTGGACTTATGTTAGGATACCTTTTTTATCTCAGCGGGTCGTTGTGGACGCCGATTTTAGCTCATTTCATCCAGAACGGCAGCGTAGTGGTTGTAACCTGGCTTGGTGAGCAGGGCGTAATCAGGGGGGATTATGAAAATTTCGGAACAACAACAAATGGATGGATAATTGCAGGCAGTTTTGGTATCATCCTTTTAATGCTCTGGCTCGTTGGTTATTATTCAAGGGAACGGAATAAACAAGATTTTGTGGGGGAGAATTCAGAATGACAACATTCAGAAATCAGCGTCAGGGATTGATATTCCTTTTGCTGTTTGATTTTTTTTTATTCCCCGATGCAATGGCTCAGTCCGACTCGTCAAATCTTCCTCTGAAGGAGAAAAAGAAAACCGGCTGGACCTGGGCGGCATTGCCGATAATAGCTTACGACGCCGATATGGGAGTGCAACTTGGCGCGCTTGGTCAGGTGTTCTATTATGGCGATGGTTCTACTTACCCTGAATACAAACATACCATTTTTGCCGAATGTTCGTGGTTTACCAAAGGCAGCGCCGCTTACCAGATTTTTTATGACTCAAAATATCTGATTCCAAAAGGCATACGGATTTCCGTTGATCTGGATTATCTTCCCGAAAGAGCGCTCGACTTTTTTGGGTTCAATGGCTATGAAGCCAACTATAACTCTGGTTTTATCGCTGAAGGCTCGCCTGAGTACATTTCCAGGATGTTTTATAAGATGGAGCGCAAAATGTTCCGGGTGATGGTTGATTTTCAGGGACCGATTACCTCGCAGAAATTCAGATGGCTCGCCGGTATCAATATCATTGGCATGGGAATGGGTACGGTCAATATCAGCCGGTTTAACAAAGGAAAGCCTGATGATAAAAAGCTACCGGATACTTCGCTGCTTTACGATGAGTACGTGAAATACGGGCTGATAGGTACTGATGAAAAGGAAGGTGGGATTACAGTTATTCTGAAAACAGGGTTAGTATTTGATACCCGCGATAATGAAGCGGCGCCCGACAGAGGTTTGTGGTCGGAAATTCTGCTGCTTTCGGCGCCCATTTTTGCAGGCAATTCGCCGTATGCTTTTATCCGACTCGCAGTAACCCACCGGCAATATATTTCGCTCGTTAAAAACAAGCTGGTAGCGGCTTACCAGTTGAGTTACCAGGGAACTGCAGGCGGATCTTCGCCATTTTATATATTGCCATACATATACAGTTCTTATAGT
The DNA here is from genome assembly GCA_026391715.1 of Bacteroidota bacterium. GTDB lineage: Bacteria > Bacteroidota > Bacteroidia > Bacteroidales > FEN-979 > CAIVAT01. The sequence continues at coordinate 5,424 of JAPLDO010000048.1, read as the reverse complement.
AATACGATAAAACCCGACGGGCTTGGAGGCGCCAAAACCCTCCGCGGGATATTGCGAAACCGCATTGTTGGCGATGGCGTGGCTTTCGGAAATGTGGAATTGCGATGGAAGTTCTTCAAATCAGTGGTGATGAACCAAAACCTTTATCTGGGGCTTACTGCTTTTCTTGATGGCGGAATGGTGGTGAGTCCCCGGAAAATTTATACCAATACCATACCCGAAGATAACAAGGAGATGTTTTTTAATTCTGATAAAGAACGGCTTCACCTCTCTGCCGGACTTGGTTTGCGAATGGTTCTCAATAGCAATTTCATTCTTTCTGTTGATTACGGAAGGGCGTTTAACAGTCAGGATGGTACAAGCGGATTATATATTGGCATTGGGAATATTTTTTAACTTACCTGTGAACCAAACTTCTAAAAGTGGGCGTTTAGCAACCCAATTTGCCGACGTCGCTCATATATATTTTGAAATCACTTAAACCGGTATAGCCGGCAATAGGCATATAACCATAGCCAATTTAGCCAAATTTATAAATCATGAATGCTGACAATTTCATAAGCTCAATTTCCGAATTTAACAGTAGGAAATTCAGGTTCTGGTCTTTTATCTCTATGTTTTTACTGGTTTTTGTTCACGGTTATAACCTGCATGACCGATACATGCAGCCCTGGACGATGCCCGATGACGGACTAACCTTCACCTCCTTCACCGAGTATTTCCTTGCCAACGGCATTTTCCGTTTTCGGATTCCCATGCTTTTTATCATCTCCGGTTTTCTGTTTGCTTTGCACGACCGTCGTCCTTACCGTGAACGCACAAAAAAGCGGTTACGCACCTTGTTACTGCCTTACCTCTTATGGAGCGCCATTGGATTTGCTTTTACCTGGTTTCTCGAATATTTTCCATATACCCGCGAACTCGTTGCAGGCTCAAATGTGGTGCGGATTGACGATCACCGCGCTCTTCTTCATGATTATCGCTGGTATGAAATGCTGGAAAAGTGGATATTGAACCCGGTTCCTTACCAGCTTTGGTTTATCCGGGTTTTGCTCATATACAATATTGCTTACCCGGTCATCCGCTGGTGCGTAACCAACCGAATCGCGAGGTGGTTCCATTTCAGCGTTGCATTCCTTATGTGGCTTGGAACCATGAATTTTGGTTTCATCGAAGGCGAGGGTTTGCTGTTTTTCTCGCTCGGCGTTTTGATGCAGAAGTCTGGTTTCAACATTGATGTGCCGCGCCGGTGGCTCAAACCTGCTCCGTGGGGATTCGTTTTTATCTTCTTCGCAGCGCTGAAAACGATACTGGCGTTCACCGCTCAGCCATACCTTGGAAACGATATTTTTCCTATTCTTATCATCCTTCATAAACTAATGATATTCAGTGGGCTTGTGGCTGCATGGTTTGGTTGTAACGGACTGGTTGACTGGTGTATGAAACGCCCCTGGTTTGTATGGCTTTCGGCATTTTCATTCATCATTTATGCCTTCCATACTCCGCTGATCGCCTATTCGATTGACGCTGTTTTTTCACTCGTAAATCACCTGCCGGGATACCGTATATTTACATTCGCATTCCTGCCCCTGATTATCATTGCCGCAGCAGTTGGAATGGGCGCATTTCTGAGGCGGGTTGCGCCGGGGTTTTACGGAATTCTCACCGGCGGAAGGGGACTTTAAAAACTGACGTTTATTAAATCAAAAAATCATGAAAAAACTCTTCATTCTTATTTTCATTTTACTGACATTTTCAATAAACTCTTTTGCTCAGGTAAGTATAAGCATTGATGGCTCTTTGCCCGATAGTTCTGCTATACTCGATATAAAGTCCACTGATAAAGGATTCCTGGCGCCGAGGATGACAGCCCTCCAGATGCAGGCGATTGCCAACCCTGCAACCGGACTGATTGTTTTCAATACCACCGCTGAAGGCATTTACCCTCACAACTTTGTCCCCGGATACTATTACTGGGACGGAACGAAGTGGGTTTCTTTAGTGCGATCGCCTGGATTGACAAGTGTTCCGGCATTAAGTCAGTCGCAAATTGACACCCTTAACGCCGTTGCCGGCGTTGTGGTTTTGAATACTTCAACCAATTGCCTGAACTATTTTTCAGGCATCGTTTGGATGGCAGTATGTGGGACTTGTACGCCGCAGCCGTCGCAAGCCGATGCAGGTCCAAACCAGACAATCATTGGCAACCAGACTGTTTTATCGGCAAACGTACCTCTTTCCGGAACCGGCAGTTGGACAATCAGTAGCGGCAGCGGTGGAACAATAGCCAACCCTTCAAATCCGCACAGCAGCTTTTCAGGAACCCAGCCTGGTAACTATACGCTTACATGGACCGTAGCCAACGGTTGCGGCGGCAGTTTCGACGCCGTAAATATCAGTTTCATAAACCAGCCGCCTGAGCCGTCCAATACTCTGACATTTGCGCCTTACGTTGATTGTTGTTTGTGGCCTAATTTTCAAATCCAGAACGTTGCCGAAACCGGAATTTACCTTTATACCTGTGCATTTATTGTTGATAATCAATTGGAAACAGGTGCCACTCCCTGCTGGGGCGGCTTTTCAACGTTGGGAATGGATTATTACCAGACTGAAATCAGCGCATTACGCAGCGAGGGCGGCGATATTATCATATCATTCGGAGGCGCCAACGGAATCGAACTGGCTTACGCTTCCGCCAATGAATTTGAAGCGCGAAACGCTTATAAAACGGTAATTGACGCCTACGATCTCACATCCATTGATTATGATATCGAAGGTTTCCTGTTAGCCGAACCTCAATCCATTCTGCGCCGCTCGAAAGCGATGAAACTATTGCAGGATGAATACCCCGGACTTAAAATCAGCCTTACCTTGTCTGTTATGCCTTATGGTCTTACCCCGGATGGATTGAATGTTGTACAAAGCGCCATCAACGAAAATGTAAATCTGTTTTGTGTGAATCTAATGGCAATGGATTACGGTACTTCCGGGATAGATATGGGCGATGCAGCAATTTCGGCAGGCGAAGCGGTATTCACACAGTTGAAAACTATTTATCAGAACTCCGGAGCAAATCTCCCCGACTCGGTGATATGGAGAAAAATCGGGATTACGCCGATGATCGGTCAGAATGATGTTCCGGGCGAAGTTTTCTATCTTGACGATGCAACAGATGTTGCCGCCTGGGCGGTTGCTAAAAAAATCAACAGACTCTCTTTATGGTCGGTTACCCGCGATAAGCAATGTGTTAATCCCGGCGATCCGCTTTATTCCTGTAGCCACATCCCCCAGCAATTGTACGAGTTTTCCGGTATCTTTGGCGGCGTGGCGCCAAATCCGGTATTAAATCCCCAACAGAGATGAAAAGTGCAATAGGATTGATTTTTCTGATAGTTTCAGGTTTCATTCAGGCTCAAGCGACATTCCATGAAGAAGACCTGAATAACATCGCAAAGGCGGAAAAGGATGCCTATTCCGGAAAACTTTGCCCCGTAGCCGCAGAAACCACTACAAACTATGATGTAAAATGGTACAGGTGCCGGTGGAATATTGATCCCGCAGTTAAGGAAATTTCGGGAAATATAACCACCCTCTTTACCCCCGAAAAACAGAAACTTGATTCGCTGGTATTTGACCTTTCCCAGGCGCTTACGGTTGATTCTGTGATTTACCATCTCCAGCCGGTATCGTGGAACCATGCTTCCAACCAAATAACTATTCGTTTCCCATCTTCCATACCTCAGAATACAGCCGACTCTGTTACAGTTTATTATCATGGCGTGCCACCTGAGAACGGTTTTAATTCCTTTGTCCAAAGTACGCATAACGGAATTCCGGTGATTTGGACTCTCTCGGAACCTTACGGATCAAGCGACTGGTGGCCCTGCAAAAACGGATTAACCGACAAGGCTGATTCGCTCGATATTTATATCAGCGCTCCTACCGCATACAGCGCCGCAAGCAACGGCGTCCTCGTTTCTGTGTCGTCTGCCGGCGAAAACTCTGTATATCACTGGAAACATCGTTACCCCATTGCAACCTACCTGGTTTGCCTCGCCGTTACAAACTATGCGAAATATTCGCATCAGGTTCCTTTCGGAGGAAAAAACCTTGATGTGGTCAACTATATTTATCCCGAAGATTCGGCAACTGTTTCAACGCAAACGGGCGTCATTGTTCCGATGATTCAGTTGTTTGATACACTTTTCGGGGTTTACCCGTTTCAAAACGAAAAATACGGTCATGCACAGTTTGGGTGGGGCGGAGGCATGGAACATCAAACCATGACCTTTGTCACCTCATTTGGCTTTGAACTGCTTGCCCATGAACTCGCACACCAGTGGTTCGGAAATATGGTAACCTGCGGAAGTTGGTCTGATATCTGGTTAAACGAAGGATTTGGCACATATTTATCGGGACTTTGTTACGAACATCTGGCGCCGATTTACTGGAAACGGTTCAGGGAGGTACGGGTTAAAGGCATCGTCTCCAAACCCGGCGGCTCAGTGTTTTGTACTGATACGACCAGCGTTGACAGGATATTCGACAGCCGGCTTTCGTATGCCAAGGGAGCGATGATCCTTCACCAGTTAAGATGGATCATGGGCGATTCGGCATTTTTTGCCGGGTTGAATAATTACCTCCATGACGTTAATCTGGCGTATGGATTTGCGCGTACCGTCAATTTAAAATCGCATCTCGAAAGCGCCTCCGGACAGGATTTAACCTGGTATTTTGATAATTGGTTCACCGGCGAAGGCTTTCCTTCCTATAATATAAATTGGACACAGACTGGAGATTCGGTAACATTTACTGTCGGTCAAACCCAATCGCATCCATCAGTGACTTTTTTCAGGATGCCAATCCCGGTGCAGTTTAAAAATGCAACCCGCGATACCATCATCCGGGTTTTACATACATTTTCAGGACAATCATTCACTGCCGCCATTCCATTTACGGTTGATTCTGTTATTTTCGATCCCGACTACCAGCTCATCTCTGGAAATAATACCATTGGCGCGGTAACAGAACAGTTGGTGAAATACAATTTAAAGATTTTCCCCAACCCCGCCAATGACGAGATTACAGTTTCATTTTCACTCGATAATCCCGCCATTGTCAGTGTGAATCTGTTTAATATCAGCGGAGAACTGGCGCTAAACCTTTCGCAGGAATCATGTTCGGCAGGCGATTATAAAAATAGTTTTTCAATCAGCCAACTGGCAGGAATTTACCTTTTAAATGTAAATTTTGGAGGAGTTGATTATTTCAAAAAACTGATAATTGAACCCACTCCGAAAAGTCAAAAAAATCAATAAACTGCTATTTGACATATCCTCCTTCATAGTACCCCACCCCCAACCCCTCCCCAAAAAGGGAGGGGAGTGGTGTGCTAATCATCATAATACCATGATTAACACAGCT
>JAPLDO010000061.1 GCA_026391715.1 Bacteroidota bacterium | reverse complement strand
CTACACTGCAACACCTACTAACGGCGGCAGCGCTCCTGCCTATCTATGGAAAAAGGCTGGCGTTGTAATCGCCGGAGCCACGAATTCAACTTACACTTACCCTCCGGCTAACGGCGATGTAATTACCTGCATGTTAACTTCCAGCGCTGCCTGTACCTCTGGCAACCCGGCAACATCCAACGCTATAACGAGAATCGTTAATCCATTACTGCCTGTAAGCGTAATTATTGCCGCTTCGGCAAACAATGTATGCGCCGGTATTTCGGTGACATTCACGGCAACTCCTACCAACGGCGGCGTTACCCCTGTTTACCAATGGAAAAACGCGGGCGTAGCAATCACCGGCGCCACGAATGCAACTTATAGCTACATTCCGGCTAACGGCGATGTAATTACCTGTATGCTGACTTCAAACGCCACCTGCCCATCGGGCAATCCGGCAATATCCAATGGCGTGACGATGATCGTCAATCCATTACTGCCGGTGAGCGTAGCGATTTCATCTTCGGCAAACAGCGTATGTGCCGGTATTTCGGTAACATTCACGGCAACTCCCACCAATGGTGGAACAACGCCAGCTTATCAGTGGAAAAAGAACGGAACTGACATTGCCGGAGCGACGAATGCGACTTATTCATATATTCCGGCGAATGCAGATGTGATAACCTGTTCGCTTACATCTAATGCAACCTGCCCATCGGGTAACCCGGCAATATCAAATGCTGTGACGATGATCGTCAATCCAATACTACCGGTGAGCGTAGCTATTACAGGTTCGGCAAACAATATATGTGCAGGTACTTTAGTAACCTACACTGCCACACCTACTAACGGCGGCAGCGCTCCTGCTTATTTATGGAAAAAGGCTGGCGTTGTAATCGCCGGAGCCACGAATTCAACTTACACTTACCCTCCGGCTAACGGCGATGTAATTACCTGCATGTTAACTTCCAGCGCTGCCTGTACATCTGGCAACCCTGCAACATCCAACGCTATAACGAGGATCGTCAATCCAATACTGCCTGTAAGCGTAACTATTGCCGCTTCGGCAAACAACTTATGCGCCGGCATTTCGGTAACATTCACGGCAACTCCTACCAACGGCGGCTTAACGCCTGTTTATCAATGGAAAAACGCTGGCGTAGCAATCACGGGAGCCACGAATGCAACTTATACCTACATTCCGGTTAACGGCAATGTAATCACCTGTATGTTGACATCCAATGCAACCTGCCCATCGGGTAACCCGGCAACATCCAATGCTGTAACGATGATCGTCAATCCATTGCTACCGGTAAGCGTAACAATTGGCGCTTCGGCAAACAATGTATGCGCCGGAACTTCGGTTATCTTTACAGCCACTCCAACTAATGGTGGAACAAGCCCCGCTTATCAGTGGAAGAAAGGTAGTTCCATCATCCCCGGAGCAACAAATGCTACATACAACTATGCTCCGGTTAACAATGATGTAATATCTTGTGGGATGACATCCAGTACGCCTTGTGCCACAGGTAATCCTGCGAGTTCAAATAGCATCACTATGACCGTTATTCCAGGCTTGCAGGTTGGGACAATCACAGGAGACCAGACAATTTGTGCAAACGCTACACCGGCGGGATTGAACGCAACTCCGCCAACTAACGGCACACAACCTGTTTACCAGTGGCAAAGTTCTTTGAATAACACCACGTTCAGCAACATCAACGCGGCTACCATGCTATTTTACCAGCCGGGAGCATTGAACGCCACTACCTACTATCGTCAGCTTCAAAACAGTACTGGAACCTGCGGCGGTCCATTACCAACCAACACAGTAACAATCACTGTAAATCCAATTGTTCCCGTTGGCGTTACCATTGTTCCGTCGGCAAATCCTTTCTGCGCAGGGTCATCAGTTACTTTCACTGCAACGCCTGTTAATGGTGGATCATCTCCGGTTTACGCCTGGAAAGTCAACGGAATTGCGGCAGGTACTAACAGTCCGGTGTTCACATTTTTGCCTTCAAACAATAATGTTGTCACCTGTACCCTCACTTCGAACGCATCTTGTATAACCGGAAATCCTGCTACTTCAAATGCAGTAACGCTAACCGAAAGCGCCAATTTTCCGGCAAGTGTAAGTATTGTCGCATCTGCCAATAACGTATGTGCAGGATCGCCTGTAACATTCACCGCTACTGCCGTCAACGGTGGACTTACTCCAGCTTATCAGTGGAAGGTTAATGGAACAAATTCCGGGACAAACGCTTCTGCATTCAGTTTTAACCCTTCCAATAACGATGTGGTTACCTGTGTTCTTACCTCTAATTTGTATTGTGCATCCGGAAATCCGGCTACATCAAACCAAATTGTAATGGTTGTAAATCCAATCTTACCAGTAAGCGTGAGCATTATCGCCTCTGCCAATCCGGTTTGCGCTGGAACATCAGTAACTTATACTGCCACTCCTGTTAACGGCGGCGCTAACCCTGGATACCAATGGAAGAAGGCTGGCGTCAGCATCAGTGGCGCTACGAATTCAACCTATGGCTATATTCCTGTCAATAACGATCAAATAACCTGTTTGCTTACGTCTAACGCTGTTTGTACAACCGGTAATCCTGCCACCTCGAACGTAGTTACAATGACGGTTAATCAGATACTTCCGGTTAGCGTTACAATCGCTGCATCGGCTAACCCTGTGTGCGCAGGAACTCAGGTTACAATGACAGCGACGCCGGTAAACGGAGGTTCTACGCCTGCATTCCTGTGGAAACGAAACGGAGCGACTGTTTCGGGCGCTACAAATTCAACCTATACTTTCATTCCTGTAACCGGCGATGTGATGTCGTGTGTGTTAACTTCAAGCGCGCCGTGTACCACCGGGAATCCGGCTGCATCCAACCAGGTAACAATAACCGTCAACCCACTTTTACCTGTTACCGTTACGATCGTAGCCTCATCCAATCCGGTTTTCATCGGAACATCAGTTACCTTTACAGCAAGCGTGACAAATGGAGGTTCATCGCCGGTTTATCAGTGGAAAGTGAATGGCATAAATGCCGGAACAAGCAGTTCAACTTATTCATATATTCCAGTGAATAACGACGTGGTAACCTGCATTCTTACATCAAACGCAACCTGTACTACCAATAATCCGGCAACTTCAAACGCTATCACGATGGTAGTGGTTACAGTGCCGGTGAACCTTGTACTGGAAAATCTCAACATCACCGATACGCGTTGTTATAACGCAACCCAGATTATCACAGTGGCTGGCGGCACAACAACCTTTACTGTTCAAAGCGGCGCCCGCGTAACTATGATTGCCGGGCAGAAAATCAGTTATTTACCCGGCGTTTGGGTGAAAAACGGAGGCTATATGTACGGGTATATCACTCCCAATGGACAGTATTGTAGTTCATTGCCGCCAAGTATGGTCGCTACAGTTACCGGTGAAGAGGAAATTCCATTCGCCGACGGAAATATGCATGTGAAAATTTATCCAAATCCAACTACCGACAAGTTTACACTTGAACTTTTCGGAATTGAAAAATCGGAAAAGATCAGAGTTGAAATTTATGGTATGACTGGCGCAAAGGTAATGTCGGAAGATATAGCCGGAGAGATGAAGCATGATTTCTCGCTTTCTGATAAACCAGTTGGAATCTACCTGATCCAGGTTATATCAAGTCAGGGTTCATATACCAGTCGGATTATTAAAAGATAATTTTCGACCATAATCTGCCTTGAATAATGAAAGCAGGAGTTCATAACCGAACTCCTGCTTTTTTTATCCACTGAATAAAGTTTACGAAAGATTACATCCTTGAACCTACTTTGAAAAGTCAAAAAAACAAATAAACTGCTATTTTTCATATCATCATTCATTTCCCCCACCCCCAACCCCTCCCCAAAAAGGGAGGGGAGTGGAGCGCTAATCGGCATAATACCATGATTAACAGAGCTATGGCATATTAGCGCCAGCTCCCCCTTCCCTTTTTGGGGAAGGGGGTTGGGGGGATGGGGTCTAATAGCAGAAGCAAAAGAGTTATGGTTGTAGCAATGTGACAAAAAAATGACCTTTTGGAGTGGTCTCATCCTTTGATGTTACGATATTTTTTCAGATAGCAATAGGCTTCGGATAACGGATTGGTAATTTCTTTATTTTTACAATCCATCATTCACTTTTTATGTTTACTCAAAAACGTCTCCTTACCGGTTTTATAATCACTCTTTCCATTGCTGTGATCGCGCACCTTGGCGATCATTATCTCGAATTGGGTTTTCCGCAGTGGATACTTACGATTCTCAGATGGATTCCGTTGTGCTTTTATTTTCTTTTTGCCGTGAAGAAGAAGAAACTAACCACGTGGATCTTTGTCAGCATGCTCGCCGGCGTTGAATTCGGGTATGATGTTCCGCTGGTGGCAAAAGAACTCAATATTATCAGTCAGATTTTCATTCACCTCGTCAAAACCATCATCGCTCCACTCTTGTTCGGAACATTAGTGGGTGGTATTGCAGGGCATGCAAACCTGAAGCAGGTAGGCAGGATGGGATGGAAATCACTCGTTTATTTTGAAATAGTATCAACGATTGCCCTTTTTATTGGTCTTGCGGCAATAAACATCAGCGGCGCCGGATTGGGCGTGGCAGTTCCTGAATCCATGACTCATGGAACCTTGCCGGAAGTAAAAACTCAGGACTGGCGAGATATCATCCTTCATGTTTTTCCTGAGAATATCGCCCGATCCATTTCTGAAGGACAGGTGTTGCAGATTGTTGTTTTCAGCATACTTTTCGGTATAGCGGTAGCAATGGTGAAGGAACAGTACCGGCTGCCAATGCTGCGCTTCACCGACTCGCTCACCGCTGTAATGTTCAAATTCACCAATATTATTATGCTTTTTGCCCCGTTTGCCGTATTTGCAGCCATTGCATACAGCGTTGGGCATTTGGGTCTGGGTGTTTTGGTAAACCTGTTTGAATTGCTTGCAACCCTCTACGCTGCGCTGTTGGTATTCATTCTGGGAGTTCTTCTTCCCATCATGTTGATAATGAAGATTCCGATACTCAAATTTGCAAAAGCCGTAGCAGAACCCGCCACTATTGCCTTTGCTACCACCAGCAGCGAATCTGCCCTTCCGATGGCAATGGAAAATATGGAACGGTTTGGCGTACCACGTAAAATAGTCGCATTTGTAATCCCAACCGGATATAGTTTTAATCTCGACGGAACAACCCTTTACCTTGCAATGGCTTCGATATTCGTGGCAAATATGGCTGGCGTACATCTTTCTTTTGAAACCCAGATCATAATGATGCTTACCTTGATGCTCACGAGCAAGGGAGTGGCTGGAGTTCCAAGAGCTTCGCTAATTATCCTGCTGGGTACTGCGGCAAGTTTCGGATTACCCGTTTGGCCCATCTTCATCATCCTCGGTATTGATGAACTTATGGACATGGCGCGAACAGCCATCAATGTTATTGGAAACTGCCTCGCCACAGTGGTGATCGCGAAATGGGAAGGTGAATTTGGTTAACCAACCATTTTATGAAAATAGCGACACTATTGTTTACGAGTCCGCTTTTGTTAAATCAGCTATAATCAGCATTTTCAAAATATGAGATCTGGAAATCTGAGTTTAATGTCAATTCGTGTTTCAATGACTGTAATCGTTATACACGGTGCGGGGCAAAGTTAATCAAGCATTGGGTTTAATTATCTGGATGTCACTTTTTCAGACCCGCCCTCCGTTTGATAATTACCTCCCATCCACCAGCAAAATGGTAATGATTCTTAAAGATATAGGATGGGATTTTTAGTAAATGAGCTATCAATGTTCTTAGAGGACGCTCTCTGAAAGAGGATTCAACTAATGAAGTACAGGATTTTTCCAAATAAAAACCCGAAGAAAGATTAAGCGTCTTAAGAATAGAGTTCCAAAAAGCATTACCCATATCAAATAAATGAGCAGGATAGGGAAGGTCAATGTAAATACCAACTTTAGTCAATGCGTTAAAGATCGGATAAACCCACGGAGTTCGGGCATAAAACACCCCGTTCTCTTCAAGGTAATTTAATAAGATAGATAAAGTTTCTCTTGGATTTTTTACATGCTCAAGGATTGCACTGGCAATAACAAGATCAAATTTTTTGCCGGGAGGAATAGCTTCGAACGATAGTAAATTATTTTTTACTATTTTATAAGATGAGTGTCCTCCCTCCCCGTCCCGCGCGTTATAATCAACGTTGCTTATATTGACCTGTTGAGCAAGATTTGATGTCAATAAATAGTTTGCAAGAAGTTGAGAAATACTTCCATCGCCACCTCCAAAATCCAGAATGGAAAATGTGTTTTTTGTTCTGAGTTTTCCGAACTGACGGATTAAGTGGTTTACAAGCGCGTGCGGATCAATAGTGGTATGTCCATCATCTTTACTATAGTACTTTTTGTAAAACTCTCTTAAAAATGTTTCAGTGGGCTGCCGGTCAATATACCCAATGTGACATTTCTGGCAGGTAATTACGTTTATTTCGGGAGTTGTCACAATAGAGCGGACGAATCTAATCTCTTTTGATTTACAAAAAGGACATTCTTTGAACCTTTCTTCTATCTCATATAGTTCCGGGATGATCTGACTGTGTTTTTTCCTATGAAGGGTTATTTGCATAGTCATTTAAATTAAAAAAGGTACAAGTAACCGTTGTACCCTGGTTGGGCGCGCTGGTAATTTCCAGTTTACCCCCGGTTACTTCAATCAGTTCCCTGCAAAGGAACAAACCAAGCCCTGTGCCGCTTTCCTGATGTGTTTTCTCGCCAATATGATCGCGGTCAAAAAGGTTGTGCAGTTTTTCATCGGTCATACCCACGCCATTGTCTTCCACCCACACTTTCAGATAAGCGCCTTCGTGTTTGGCGTCCACAGCAACATATCCACCCTGGGAAGTGAATTTGATCGCATTTGACGCCAGGTTCCTGAATAGCGTACGCAGGATATTCGCGTCAATATAAAAATGTATGTCGGAAGGTATCCTATTGATCAACGCGATATTTTTTTTGAAAGCCATCTCCTTGTAGAGGACAAACACCTCGGATACAGAATTCCGGAGATCAATGTTTTGCGGGTATTGTTGCCAGTTGCCTGTTTTAATCCTCGACCACTCAAGAAGGTTGATCAGCAGGTTAAATACTTTCTGCGAAGAATTATAAATGGAGCCAAGGTGCCGGATAATTTCTTCCCTGCTCATATCCTCGTTGTCCTCAACCAGCGCTTCCGTAAGGTTAAGCAAAACATTGAACGGCGACCGAAGGTCGTGAGCAATCATCGAAAACATTTTGTCCTGATGTCGTTCCTTGTTCAATAGCAGATCGATCTGGTCGGTCATTTTTTCTGCCGTTTTCCGGTGTTCGGTAATGTCATGCAAGGTAACGATGGACACTTTTTGTTTGCCGATGCCGGTTTCCGTTACCTCTATTTCTGCGGTGATGACATTCTCGTCAGCAGGAATATCAATGACTGTTTTTTCGGTTCCTGTGATTGGCAAGCCAAAAACAAGGTTTTTCATTTTATTGGCAGTCCGGTGAAAGAGCCGTTGGGCTGCGTTATTGGCAAATTTAATTTTTCCCTCGTAATCAATCATCAGCATTCCATCAGCAGTATTTTCAAGAACCGTTTTGAGAAGCTGTTCACTGTTGCGCAACGAGTCAATGGTTTGTTTATGCCTGACAAAAGCCTGGATTCGGGCAGAAAATTCACGGTTTGACAATGGGAAAACCAGATATCCATCGGCGCCAGTTTCAAACCCTTTAGACTGGTCGTCGGAGTTAATGAGCGCCGAAGAGATCAGAATCACAAAGCAGTTTTTTAATGAATCCTGGGATTTGATCTTTTCAAGAACGTCAAAACCACTGATATCCGGAAGTTTGACGTCGAGGATCACCATTTCCGGCTGAAGGTCTTTGATCAGTTGAATGCCTCCTTCCCCGGTATGCGCAGAAATAACTGAAAAATCCATTGGAATCAATAACGTTTGAAGAATCAAATTACGTTCGATGTCGTCATCAATGATAAGGATAGAAAACTGTTCTTTTTCCACGAAATAATGAATTAAATTATTGATTGTCAATAAATAAATTACCCAACCTGTCTATTTCCCCGTTTGTTAACTGGTGCGCCCTGCCGGAGATAATTCCAGATACATCGCGAAATGGTCGCCCTATATGCATCCCTTCCATGTCAATGTTGAATTCGCGGATCTCCTTTTCATGCATGGATCCCCTCATTTTTAAAACCGTAAGCCCACGCCGCATTTCACCCATGAGTTCGACATACCTAAGCAGGATGATCGAATCAGTGATGGTTGAAATGTGGCCTTCGGTGATGGACGACCCCCCCATAAGGGATGTTGTGGTGGCAGTGAACAATCCGGCAATCTCCTTTTGTTTTATATATGCGGTAAGTCCGATGATGAATTCGCGGAAAGTTTTAAAAGTGGAAACCCGTTCGAGCGCCGAAAGGCTGTCAATGGCAACCCTGTTGGGCTGAAAGGCGTCAATTTCCTGTTTGATCCTGTGAAGGTGATCCTCCAGCCCGGCTACTTCGGGGTACTTGCAAATAACTTTCAGCAAGCCATCCGTTTCCATTTTTTCAAAATCAATGCCCCAGCCGGTAGCGTTTCGAAAAAGTTGTTCCCGGCTCTCCTCGAAGGCGAGGAGGAGGCAACGCTCTTTCTTGGCTGCGCCGCCTGCCATGAATTCTGTTGCCATAAGGGTTTTGCCTGTTCCGGTGGCGCCGGACACGAGGATGATGGAATCGCGGAAAAAACCGCCGCCGCACATACGGTCAAGGTCGTCGCTTCCCGAAGTTATGCGGATATTGGATGATTTTTGCTTGAGTTCTATTGCCGATAATGGCAGCAGAATAATGCCATTGTCGGTTTGCACAATAAAGGGGTATTCTCCTTTGTGATGAAAGGTACCCCTGTATTTTAGAATTTCCATAGTGCGGCGCCTCTTTTCTTCTTCAAGGATGTTCCGAAGGATGATCACGTTGTCGGCAACAAACTCCTCGATGCCGAAACGGGCAATTTCGCCATATTCATTGGTGCGTTCGGAGGTAAGCACAGCGGTAACCTTCAGCTTTTTCAGTGTGCTTGCTATCCGGAACAACTCCTGCCTGATGTTGGAACTGTCGGAAAACTGGTTGAAGATAGCGCCTAATGAATCTAATGAAACGCGTTTGGCGCCTGTTTTTTTGATGGCATACTCAATCCGCGCCATCAGCGCCCCAAGGTCATAAGGACCCACTATCACGGGCGATTCATCCGCGCTTGGCGAAGCGTCAACGAATGCCCATTTTCCTTCTGCCTCCCAGCGTTCAATGTCCCAGCCAAAACTTTGCATGTTGCGGCGGATATCTTCAACCCGCTCCTCAAATGTCACAAAAACGCAATTTTCCCCATATTTTCTGATCCCTTCTGCAAGGAATTGAACGGCAAAAATGGTTTTGGCGCTACCTGCTGTTCCCGACACCAGGGTAGTGCGACCTTCGGGCAATCCTCCACTGGAAATATGGTCAAATCCGGGGATTCCTGTAAGGATTTTTTGTATTTGTCGGTTTTCTGTCATTGTTAAAATTATTTATTTGTTCTTTTATCAAATATTTCAAGGCTGAAAAGCACCTTTTCCCGGTCGGAAAGGTCGCCGATCAAACGGCTTATAGGCGGCGGAAGTGTCTTAATCAGGCTGGGCGTTGCCAAAATCTTCTCCTGCTCTGCCAACTCGGGATGCTCCAGTACGTCAATGATGTCGAGCTGGTATTCTTCCCCAAATTCAGTTGAGCAGATTTCCCGCAAATTGGCAATTGCCGACTGTGACCGTAGAGTAAGACCGGTTACGTAAAGCCTTAGATGAATGAGTTCTTGTTTCATATACGTCATTTTGATTTTCTGCGGTAATAATTGATCATGTTTCCCATAAGTTCAATTAATAACAGGCGCGATTCTTCGAGAACCACCTTTTGTTCTTTCATATTCGCCTTGTTTATTCTTGCAATGATACATTCCCTGTGAATGTCCATGATGTCTTTGGCGCCAGCCTTTAAAAAACCCAGGTTGTTGGAAAGGTGGTTCAGTTTTTCATGAAGATGTTGCTCAACCCTGAAAAACCGTTCTTCAATGGCGTCGTTAAGTATGCTGTCATACTCCTTCAGTATATTTTGAAACGATTCCGGATACTGGATTTTCAGGGAAACTGCGTTATAAATTAACGATGTTTCGCCGGCTTCGCGCCGACTAAGGTTATGAAAAGCTATCATTTCGCGTTGCGATGACGCTAAATCTTCCCTTTCTATTGCTTTGGAAAGCGAGGTTCTGATCCGGTTAACCAGATCATCGTTCCGGAATGGACGTGTGATATAATCGGAAGCGCCCGCAGTAAACCCAGCGTTGCGCTCCTCGTCGGAAATTCTTAAGCCGGAAAGCAGAATAACCGGTATTACCGCGTAACGGGGGTCCGTTTTGATGGCTTTGCAAAATTCATTCCCTGGAAAATCAGGAAGCACCACATCGAGCAGGATAAGGTCGGGAATTGTTGTCAAAAGAAATCGGAATGCCGCTTCGCCACTGGAAGCCATAGATACCTTAAATCCATTCTTCTCCAGGATAAACTGCTCATTCTCTGCAGAATTTACCTCATCATCAACAACAAGTATATGCGTTTTCCCATCCATCAATTTTATTTGTTATTTTGCATGTTCTATTTACACGGCAAAGTAAAGAAAAATTCCGACCCCTTTCCCAACTCACTGTTCACTCCGACTTCCCCTTGATGTGCCTCCACAATTTTTTTTACGATGGCAAGCCCAAGCCCGGTGCTTTTCTCCCCGGCAGTTGAACGGGTTGAAGTTTTCTGAAAAGGTTTGAAAAGCTTTTGAACCTCTTCCTCCCTGATCCCCTGCCCCTGGTCCTTCACCGATATCCTTGCAGCGCCGTTTTCAACTTCCAAACTAATGACGATGATGGTGTTGGGGAAGGAATATTTCATTGCATTGGTGAGTAGGTTGGTAATAACCTGTTCGATTTTGGGCCGGTCAATCAACGCGTAAACCGGTATTACAGGTTCAGTGAAGGTAATTCTCATAGACTTTGTCCTGGCAAACTTTTCATGCATTATCATAACTTCACTCAAAACTTTTCCAAGATCTTCATTCGAAAAATTTATCTCTAACTGGCCCGATTCTATGTTGGCAATATCAAGAAGGTTGTCAACCAAACCAAGCATAAACTGCCCGGCGCTGTGGATTCGTCGGATCAACTCTTCCTGGTCATCCCCGCCTGGTTCATTAAGCATAAATTCCGAATAACTGAGAATTACGCCGATCGGGCTTCGCAGGTCATGGGAGGCAATTCCAAGGAATTGGTTTTTGAGTTTGTTGAGTTCATAAAGTTCCCTGTTCTTTTTGGCAAGTTCCCGCTGGATGTTTACCAGGTCATTGTTAAGCCGGCTCAGTTCCTCGTAATAAGATGTTCCGGGCGCTTCCGAAACAACCTGCAGTTTGGCATTCTGTTTTGCTACAGCCCTGATCAGGTTGGTTTGTTCATTGTTGATCCTCGTGAGTTCGGCAAATAGCGCCTGCGCCCCATTCTTGGTAGTGGCTGCTGCAATGCCAATACGGTCATCAAACAGACCGGCGAAAAATGTAAAAGTCTCAGTCCCTTTGAGCGTTTTCACATTGATTTCCCAACCAATGGCAGACTCGTTTTCTTTAATCTCCAGGAAAAAATTGAGAATTTTATTGAGGTCTCCGGGCGCCACAACCGAAAAAAACATGGCGCCTGGCAATGTCGGGTCGAGCGACTGACTCTCATCACTGAGAATTTTTAATACCCTGCCATTCAGGTCGCAGAGTACTGAGAATCGTTTGGCTGTTGTCTCCATATCTTCAGGATGCGATCAACTTAACTGCAAGTTTCACTGCGTCCAGGGCGTCCGCGGCGCATCCATCCGCGCCAACACGCTGCCATAAATTTTCCGCAACTTTGAATGGGTAGCCCCCAACGATAATCTTCAGGTCAGCCGGAATTCCCGGAGCCGATTTAACGCGGCGGATCATCTCATCAACCGCGCTCACATGAATGGTCATGGTTGCTGAGATCGCCAAAATCTGGGGACAAATATCAACAACGAACTTTATCACTCCTTCAATGGGCATGTTTGCTCCGAGATAATAGGTGTCCCAGCCTTCCATCTCGAAAAAATCGGTGACCATCCTTGCCCCCATCTCATGCAATTCGCCGGCAACACAGGTGGTAACCATCTTCCGGTTTCTCTTTTCACCGGTAAAGAGGAAGGGATACAACTGCGACATCACCAATTGAGTGGCGCCTGTGCAGTAATGCTCCTGGGCAACACTGATCTTATTGGTCTGCCATAAGCGGCCGATTTCGTATTGGACAGGTTGAAAGACCTCAAGGTAAATTTCCTTCACCGGAATACCCGCCTTTACCTCTTTCAAAATAAGTGATAAAGCTTCGTCGCGTTGTAATTTCAGCAGGCAATCAAGATAATTCCGTGCAAGGGGAGTGAGGTGGTTTTCCATTGCAGCCACTGAGATTTCAGGTTCAACTGAAAATATCATTCTTACAGCCTTGTCAAGTATCGGATTGATTAGGTCGTTCTCTTCCGGGCTACAAGCTTCGTTTATCCTGGTTTTAATCAATTCAAGGCTCTCCGCAACAGCCTTCATGGGAACGTGTACGGATGTCAAAAACGTTTTCAGCCAGGAAATAAATTCATCAAACAAAGCCGGTTGACCAGCCCAAACAGCTTCGGCAAGGAAAGAGATAATCCAGGCGACATCTTTCTGGAAATGTTCTTTCTGATGTTCGGAATAGCTCAGGGCCATATCGGGACGAAGAGCAAAATGATCGGCCAATATCATTGCAGGAA
>JAPLDO010000071.1 GCA_026391715.1 Bacteroidota bacterium | reverse complement strand
TGATGTGCAGGTTTCATTGGATGTAAGCAAGCAGATGACAATATCGCCATTGGAGGGGGTATATGAATAAATTGCGTTGTCGGTTCCAACATTCGATCCGTTAACCTTCCATTGATAAACCGGCGTTGTCCCGCCATTGGTGGGAGTTGCCGTGAAAGTTACCGAAGTTCCTGTGCAAACAGGATTTGCGGAGGCTGCTATAGTTACGCTCACCGGTAGAATTGGAGCGCCCTGATTTATATCATACATTTTCCAAAGATCACATGAATTAAAATCTTGTATTGTAAGGTAATATGTGCCTGACGCTAATCCGGTAATACTTGGAGTATAAGCTCCGGTACTCCAATGATACATATAAGGTGGAGTACCGCCGGCGGTCGACTGCATTGTTATTGCGCCATCGGCAGCGCCACTGCATGAAACGGGTGAAACCAAAACTGAACATGATATTTCTGCCGGTTCGGAAACCTCCCAGGTTTGAGAAACTGCTGTCAAAATAGCGTCAGTTACAGTTATAGTATAAGAACCAGCCATTAAATACCATAACTGTGAAGTAGTTTCACCAGTGTTCCATAAATAGGAATATGGAGGTAAACCTCCTGAAATTGAAGTGAAAATCGCCCCATCGCCATTGCCCTTACAATTTGCATTGCGAACCCATCCTTCTATTAAAAGAGGATCTAAAACAGTCATCGTCACAGTATTTGAGGTGGCGGGATTTCCTGATGTACAAAGTGCATTTGAATTAAGCAAACAGGTTATATCATCTGCATTTACCGGGATATAGGAGTATGTTGCATTGGTTGCTCCTTCAATGTCGGCGCCGCCCTTCTTCCATTGATAAACCGGAGTAGTTCCGCCGTTGGTTGTAGTGGCTGTAAATGTTACCGAAGTTCCGGAGGATACCGGGTTTGCCGAAGCTGCAATAGCCACGCTAACCGGCAAAATTGGGTTTACCGTCATTGTCGCCGCATTGGATGTTGCCGGATTTCCGGTAGCGCAGGTTGCATTGGAAGTCAGCGTACACGTAATCACATCGCCATTAGCCAAAGTTGATGATGTATAGGTTGCGCCTGTCGCTCCTGAAATATTGGTTCCGCCCTTCTTCCACTGATATGCCGGAGTTGTTCCTCCATTGGTTGGAGTAGCAGTAAAGGTCGCCGAAGTTCCGGCGCATACCGGATTTGCCGAGGCTGCAATAGCTACGCTCACAGGAAGATTTGGGTTGACTATCATAGTAACCGTATTCGATGTTGCGGGATTTCCCGTGGCGCAGGTTGCATTGGAAGTCAGCGTACATGTAATCGCATCGCCATCAGTTAGAGTTGATGATGTGTAGCTTGTGCCAGTCGCTCCTGAAATGTCTATTCCGTTCTTCTTCCACTGGTAAGCCGGCGTTGTTCCGCCATTTGTTGGAGTTGCAGTGAAGGCGACAGATGTTCCCGCACAAATCGTATTGGTAGAACCTGGGAGCAATGCAGGGTTTAGAGTAATGTTTGGCATTCGGCTTCCGGTGGGAGTGACTTCAGCCCATGTAGTCCCTACACGGATTTCGTCAATTTCAACTTTGGGAGTAGTTAAGCTATTTCTCAGGCAAATAGAAGCAAATTGAGGAAAGGTTGCAGTGCCACTGGCATTTGAAACAAAACCGGAAGGTTCGCCGCCTCCTAAACTAACAGGGTTAACCCAGAGGTAAGCAACAGTTGGCGCAACGCCTCTGTCATATTTAACAACAACGAGGTAAGTTGTTCCAAAACTCAGGTCTTGTCCAAATTCAGTGAAGGTTGGAGTTCCTCCCGAAGTATTCAGGATACTCAATCGGTAATTGGCGGCAGAGTTTACACTTTTTATACCGAGTCGTCCGCCGAATATAGTATTCGGAGATCCTGAAGTTGCCCCAAAATGCATAAAATAATCCGGAGTTCCGGCAGGTATCTGAGCGGCATCCAAAACATTAACAAGCGCCGAATAATATAGCGCTGTGGCTGTATATGTAAACGCCCTGTTTACATCGCGCGACATCAAATTGCCATTGCTAAACATATACACTTTATTTCCGCTTGACGGCGCTAATCCGGCATAGGATAAATTTCCGCTCAAAACATCAATTGTAGTAGTCTGACCGTTTGTTACGCTATGATTAGACGGAGCGCCAATCGCTATGCTGACGCTCACGGGCAAATTTGGGTTGACTGTCATTGTCACCGTATTTGACGTTGCCGGATTTCCTGACGCGCAGGTTTCATTGGAGGTAAGCAAACAAGTTATCGCATCGCCATTGGAAAGAGTTGATGATGTGTATGTTGAAACTGTGGCTCCTGCAATGTCGCTTCCGCCTTTTTTCCATTGATAAGCCGGCGTTGTTCCGCCATTGGTAGGAGTTGCCGTAAAAGTAACCGAAGTTCCGGCGCAAACCGGATTTGCCGAAGCTGCAATCGTTACGCTGACCGGCAGCGTGGCGCCTGTAATTGTGGAATTAAAGTAAAACAGCGCTGTTGGAATATCATTCATCGGGTCGCCGATTTCATCGGCGTATTCACAATCGCCGCCACCGGAAGATGTATTATTAAATGAAAGAGTTGGCGCTCCCGATATGTACGAAAATTTCAGATTCAGCAACCTGGCTCCATTCGCTAATGTCAGCGGATTAAAATTTGACCATGAAACCAGAATTTTATGCACACTTGCAGAAACCGTCACTTCGTTAATTGTAAAACTACCTATGCCTGCGTTCACACTGTCATAACCCGAATAGGTCATTAATGTTGGATTAAAATCAAGCCGTAACGAAACCGCCGTGATTTGCGTAAAATTGGTAACTGTGATTGGAATGCTTACTATGGCACCAGGACAACTGCTTTTCGAACCGGCAGAAGTAATGGGAGCATCCCTTGAGATTAACTGAACAGGAAAGAATGCATTTAATGCAAAAAAAGTCAATACACAGAGTACTTGATTAATCCGTTTCATAATGCAAGGATTTAAGTGAATAATACTTGTTTTTAGTTTTACTGATTTTTATAATGGAAATATTAATAAAAGTTCAAGGTTTCAGGTTCGATGTTTCGGTTCAAGAATTAATTTTCTTCAAAATTATACAGGTTGGGGATCAAATTCCCGGGCTGATTTCCGGGGCAATGGATTCAGCAATAACAAATTCTATTTCGATATAACAAGTTTATTATAAACCGTTGATGATCTTGTTCCATTAACTGCGATTTTCAGCGTATATACCCCGCTTGCCAACCCCGGAACATCCATCTCCATCTTCTGTTTTCCCTTCGAAAGCCCGTCGAAACGTACCGTGTTAATCAGTTCGCCAACAACGTTGAACCATTCAACCATAATGTCAGCATTCAACATTAGTTCAAACTCAAGCCAGACTTTACTGGTTGCCGGGTTTGGATAAAGCGCCACTTTTGTTAAAAGATCGCTCTTTTCATTAACCGCTGTTGGTTTTACTGGTAATACCGAAGAAACCGACAACATGGAATTGCTTATAGGTTCGCTCCAGCCATCAGCCAGTTCCGATTCATTTCCAATGTTAAGCGCGATTGGAATACCCAGCGGGGCTTCATCCGATAATCTGAATTTCAGAGTAAGCAGCGCTTCACCATCAGTTAAGTTCAATGGTTCAATTTGCGACCAGGCAATCCTTATCTGCCCGTTTTGTGCAGCGTAAATCACATTTCCCAGTGAAATAGCAATGTTCAGCAATTCCAGATTATCCTTTGGATAACCCATAGTTAGTGAGATTGCGCTGATTTGTTCGCTTTTCGTTATTCTGACCGGAAGTTCAAATTCTTCTCCCCTGATCACTTCTATAACGCTTTCATTTATGAGCGAAACATCAGCCGTCGCTGCATCTCCCGTTACCGGGAAGTAAGAACCGTTGACGTCGCCAACGCACAATCCCTGGAAATTCTGAACAACGTTTGTACCTGCCACAATCACAGTATCGCCGCCGGTTGGTTTCGCAAATACCCAGTCGCCGCGGGCAAAGGAATTGTCGAGTCCGACAAATCTGCGTTTAATTTTAACTGCATCGGTAGAGTTGATATTATTTGTGTTGTTGACATCGGCAGAAATCAATCGCACCGGGATTGTCAACGGTTCAAGTTCGGCAAAATGACGTTCAACCTTAATGGCGTCCGTCGAATTTACTCCGCCCCAAGGCATAGCGCTTTTGCCGCCAATAGTGTAGATATTGCTTGTTTTGCCAATAAAGGCATATTGTCCGCTGAGGTTTGTACGCGCCGAATCTACCTTAACACCGTTTTGTTTGAGGATGACCCACAATGAATCGAGCTCAGTATTCGCCGTGTTGTTGTAAATGAAAGACCCCGTAATGTTAAAGCCTGAAGGCAAAACTGCGGTTACGATCCAGTTGCCAGCGCTCTGACAAGAATGGAAATCGCTTACCGTTACACCATAATTTCCGGGGTTCAACCCGGAAATATTAATGGTTGTGACGCCGTTGCTCCATAAATATGTATATGGTGGCGTACCGCCTTCCGCGGTAAGTGAAATACTACCGTCATTACAGGTTGGACAACTTGCATTTAACACATTTGCATTAAGCGCAATTGAACCAGGTTCCATAATATACCCAAAAGTCATATACGTACAGTTATGAGCATCTGATACCGTAAGAAAATATTGACCCGGCGCTAATCCACTGACGCCTGGCGTTGTTGATCCATTACTCCAAATATAGCTATATGGTGGAGTACCGCCGGTTGACGACTGCATTATGGCGCCATCGGCAGCGCCATTACAAGATACGGGTGAAATAACTACTGAACATGTTACTTCGGTTGGTTCGGAAATATACCAGGTTTGATTAACTGTTGCCAGGGTAGCGTCAGTAGCAGTTACAGTATATGAACCAGCCATTAAATAGTTTAACGCTGAAGTGGTTTCACCAGCGCTCCACAAATAGGAATATGGAAGCAAACCTCCTGAAGTTGACGTGAAAATCGTCCCATCACTTCCGCCGTTACAACTTACACCGTTAACCAATCCGGTAATTGAAAGAGGAAATAAAACAGTCATCATAACTGTATTTGAAGTGGCGGGATTGCCGGAAACACATGTTGCGTTGGATGTCAGGATACAGATAACTACATCGCCGTTCACCGGAATATACGTATAAGAATTACTATTGGTTCCTGCATTAATACCGTTAATTTTCCACTGGTAAGCCGGGGCTGTTCCCCCGTTTGCCGGCGTTGCCGTGAAAGTTACGCTTGCGCCCTGGCAAACCGGGTTGGCGGAGGCGACAATAGAAATACTCACTGGAACCGTGCTGGTACATGAACTCAACACTTGCACATCGTCAATACATACTCCATAACCATATTTTGCATTCCCTTCAAAAGCAATATAATAACTGATTGAGGCGTTTGGCAAACTTATTGTCCTTTGCGTCCATGCAGTAACACTCGCGGTATAGGTGGTTAGCAGAGTCAAAGTTCCTGCGGCTGATGTTTTGTAGTAAACCGCCAATTGATCCTGGTCTGGACTCCAAACAGCCTGGGTATGCCAGAAAGTGAGGGTAGGTCCTGACACTCCCGTAAGATTAAGCGGCGGAGTTATCAGCCGCGTTTTGTTGTCGGCTGCGGTAACATCCTTCAGGCATGCATTATACGTACCCGTATGGGCGGCGGCAGGATGACTGTTGCCACTACCGGTAATAAACGTCCAGTTAACGCCTGAACTGTTAACCTGCTCCTGTGTCCAGCAATTCGGGATAAGACCGGCATTTTCAAACCCTTCATTCCAGGGGAAAGTTGAAATAATTCCGCAAAGAGTAGTAAATGTAAGATCCTCGCCATAATAGGTTCCGCTTGAATTTGTCGCATAAGCTCTTACATGATACAAAGTATTTGCCGACAAACCGGTGATAGAACTTGTGAACACGCCAATTCCTGAGCCATCGGTAGTGTGATTCCCGGTTATAACCGGACTGGCAGTTGTTGCCCAGCAAACTCCGCGGGCGGTTACTGTTGAGCCGCCATCGGTAGTTACATTTCCGCCTGAAGAAGCGGAATTCAGGGTTATAAAGGTGGCGGCAGTTGTGGTTACCGCAGCGGCTCCGGGGGTGAATGTAAAATCGCTTCCATAAGAAGTTCCATCGCTGTTTGTGGCAGTAAGCCTGTAATGATAGGTTGTTCCTCCAGTCAAACCGGTAAGGTTGGCATTAACAGAAACTGCAACGGCTCCCGAACCGGCAGAAGTTGTGGTAGTATTCGTACCATAACTGGTTGTTGTTCCCCATTGGAAATAATAGGTCGTTGCAAGTCCGTTGGGATTAACAGTTCCGTTAATGGTTGCGGTTGTTCCGGTAACAGAAGTTGCAGGAAGTGTAGCAACTGCGGGAGCATTCCCAAATTTGAATGACGCAATTTTTGATCCCTTTGTGGTTCCGCCAGTCTTAACATACTCGCTGGAAAACCAGAAGGTCTGGTCGTCGGAAGGATCTACCGACATAAGCGAATAGTCGCCCCAGCGATTATAGCTTGTTTGAGCGACTGTTCCGTTATGAATTATCTCCTCCGGTATATCCAACACTCCGGTTGCGCCGCCATAAGCGGTAGCCGACTGACCGCAATAACGGATTCCGGGATATATGGTTGAACTTGAAATTGAGTATCCAAGAGCAATCTTTCCGCTTCCGTTAAGCATAATACTTCCCATCCAGCGAGAGTGGATATCGGGAGCAAAAGTGCTTTGCTGACGAATAGTCCAGGTTGTGGCAGGCGGGGTTTTTCTTAATTCATACCAGCGAATGCCTGCATGATTGGTGGCGTCAACATCAACGGTATGGCAACATACAATGGTTTGATAAGCCCCGAAATTACGGTATTGCGGCGCATTCATAATAACCTGCGGAACGCCGTCGAGTTTTTGTGAATTGGGCTGGGTAATATCATCCCATGAGGGAGTAAACTGACTGTCGAATGGAGTAACATTAAGTTGCTGGGTGCGGGTAAAAGTAGAAGCTGAAGGAGTTATCCAGTTCACGGCGAGTTGATAAATCCACAACTGATCTGATCCTCCGGCAACAGCGTCGTCGTTAAAGGCAATAAACATTCCGGGCGATCCGGCGGGAGCCGCTACGCCGTCGTTATCCAAAGGAGGAACGCACAAAAAACCGGTTCCAGGTCTCCATGAGTTGTCAAAAGCTACCATTTGAGCCGTTTGCCCGACAAGCATTTTGGATCGTTCAAAAACGTAAATGTCATTGCCCGAACTGGTATTGGTTCCCATGTAATAGCCATCCTGCCACACTCCTATTTTTTCGTAATCGGGCGTATCGGCTACATCGAACGAATATTGATACCATGTGCCTGTCGGATCATTTGTGGTTGAAACTGCAATAAGCATAAGGTCGTTTGATCCGCAAAGCGAGAACTCCACAGCGAGCCATCGCCCTGCCTGTTCATCATATTGAATCAGCGGATCGCCATCGTTGCATGTCGCTCCGGGCACGCTGCCAAACAATAAGTTCATATTGGTAGGACCAGCCAGCAGGGAGCCGGTTTTACTATAAATGGCATAAGTTGTATTAACAGTTTGCATATAGTGGTTGGGTCCGGCGGTTCCATTACAATCGGGAGGAAAGGAGGTGGTTGTTTGTCCTTCAAAATTGTAGATCGGCGCTTTTGAGCCCGACGATTCCCCCATAGTTTTCTGCCATGCCGCATCAGGACCTTTTGGCAGCGCGGTTTCAGCATAAGGATAGAGACGCGGCTCAATCTTTTTGTTGGCAGCTCTTTTTAAGGCTTTTTCTTTCATGGCGGCAAACTCTTCCGCAGTTACAGCAGGTAAATCCCGCAGAGGAGGGGAAATGCCTTTAAATTCAATCTTTCCGATCAGGGAAGGATGAATTGGAACATCATTTTGCGCTGATCCAATCTTTTGGAAATTGAAAACGAACACAGCGGAAATCAGCAATAGTAGAGCATTTCGCATTTGGGACAGGTTTTAAATTAATTAAACAATTCTCTTATCCGGGCAAAAGTACAAAAAAATCACAGTGGCATAGTTGTTGGCAATAGCGTCAACATGATTAAAACAAGGCAACAGGTGTGGGGCAGTTCAACGACAGACGCAATGGCAAGTAACGTGTTTATATTAGGTACCTTTTTGATTTCTCTTAATGTCGATAGAAGTTGTTTGATGGCTACAGCGAGAGAGGAAGATGATTAAACTCCCCAATTAGAATTGTAAATGGTTTAATTTCTTCAATAAAAACATTCTTGAGTGTCCCAAGATTTTGGTGGCAACAGGCTTACAATATCATCCATCCCGAATGCGTCGCGAAGCCAATAGCTTCCGATGCGGGTGCGGCAAAGTGCGGTGAGATGCGCTCCGCAGCCAAGATGATTGCCGAAATCGCGCGCCAGCGACCGAATGTAGGTTCCCTTGCTGCAAACTACGCGAAAATCAACGTCGGGCAATTCAACGCGGGTAATTTCAAATGCCTCAATCGTAACTTTTCGCGCATTTATCTCAACAGGAATATCCTTTCGCGCCGACTCGTAGGCTCTTTTCCCATCTATCTTTATCGCCGAAAATTGCGGCGGAATTTGTTCCAAAGCGCCTGTAAAATGAACCGTTGCCTCCCTGATTTCCGATTCGCCCGGAAGCGCGCCATGAAAAATCCGGTCAACTTCAGTCTCAAGATCAAACGAAGGAGTGGTGGAGCCCAGGCGGAATGTGCCGGTATATTCTTTCTCAAGTCCCTGGAACTCCTCGATGCGTTTGGTAAATTTTCCGGTGCAAAGTATCAGAAGTCCGCTCGCCAGCGGATCAAGCGTACCGGCATGCCCGATTTTTATCTTTCTGATTTTTTCCCGCTTCCGGATGAGTGAGCGAATTTTTCCGACAACATCAAACGAGGTCCAGTTGATTGGTTTATCAATCAACAGAATTTCTCCCTGCTCAAACTGGAATGACATTAGAGAATGGTTAAACTTTTCCCGGCAAGAAGAAGAATGATTATTGCCAGTCCAACTACGATTCGGTAATAACCGAACCATTTAAAGCCGTATCGGGTAAGGAAAGCTATAAAGGATTTGATTGCGATGATGGCTACGATGAAAGAAACAACGTTTCCGATCAACAGGAGGTTGATATTGTCGGCGGAAATCATCTTGTAATTTCCGGCAAGTTTCAGCGCTGAGGCGGCGAACATTGTAGGAACGGCGAGGAAAAATGAAAACTCCGCAGCAGCCTTGCGACTTAGTTTCTGGCTCATCCCGCCAACAATGGTGGCAGCGGAACGGCTCACGCCCGGTATCACAGAAATGATCTGGAAAAAACCAATAATGAGAGCCTTTTTATATGTCAGTTTAGTATTTTCATTTTCGGGTTTTTCAAACCAGCGGTCAACAAAAATCAACAGGATTCCGCCGATAAGAAGGGCAACCGCCACTGTCATCACGCTTTCGAGCATAGTGTCTATCTGTTTCTCAAGCAGGTATGCAATAACCAGCGGTAAACAGGCTACAAACAAGCGGAAGTAAAAATCCCAGGACTGGAAAAAACGCTTCCAATACAGTACAATCACCGAAAGTATTGCGCCAAACTGGATATTAACGGTAAAAGCTTTGACAAAATCGGTACTTTCGACTCCCAGAATACTTTGTGTAATAATCATGTGTCCGGTGGAGGAAACCGGCAAAAACTCGGTTATTCCCTCAACAATGGCAATGATAATTGCCTGGAGAACGCTCATCAGTCTTTCGGTCTTTTCATGATGGCAAAAATCTCGATGATATATCCGGCAAGGATTAGAATTGGCGCCAGAGTAAGCCGTTGGAAATTGAAAATTTCAGGACTGAATTTGGCAGGGTCGTCGGAGCCGCCGCCAATCATGAGCAGGAAACCAACGAGAATGAAAGCAAGTCCTATAAGCATCAGCCGGTAATTCTCTTTCCCGAAAGCAAATTCGCCGGTATTGGCAGTTTTTATGGGTTGATCTTTGGCGGCAGATGATTTGGAAGCATCTGACTGTGTTTTTGTTATTGCCGGTTTTGTTTTTGCGATCATGGTTTATTCAGAATTGATTGGCAAAGTTAAAGAAATTTCAGGATATATCAAGTGTACAATAAGTCGGTGCGTATTCGCAGGTATTTTCTCACGGCGAACCAGGTTGACCCGAATGAAATAAAAGAGCCGAGGATAAACAAGGCTGCCACAAGGATTATCAGCATAACCGGGGCGCTAAGTTCAAGTAGTTCGGGAATTTCTTCAAGGGCAAAATAAACGAGCGCCATAAGCATTAGCAGGGCAAAAAAAGCGCTGATCACGCCATGCAGAATACTGCGTATGACCAGCGGTTTCCTGATGAAACCTTCGGTAGCGCCAACCAATTGCATACTTCTTATAATAAATCGTTTTGAATAAACCGACAGCCTGATGGTATTATTTATCAGCACAATGGCTATAAACAAAAGGATTCCGCTGAATCCGAGAAGAATGAGGCTGATCTTTTCAACATTCCGGTTTATAGCATCCACGAGCGACTTTTGATAAAAAACCTCTTTCACTTCCGGGCGCGCCATCAGCCGGGTTTCAATCAGGCTCAGCGAGTCGCGGTTGGCATAAGGCGCTTTTATTCTCAGCTCGATGCCGGGAAGTAACGGGTTATATCCCAAAAATTCTACAAAATCTTCCCCAAGATCTTTCATGAGTTTCTTCGCTGCCTTGTCGCGCGGCAAATATTCACTCGATTTTACAAAAGATTGCAGATCGAGGCTTTTTTTAAATTCGAGAATCCGGGATTCCCTGATATCGTCCTTTATCATTATCGAAAAGCCGATATTTTCTCTCACGTAATCCGATAACATCTTAGCATGAAGAACGATAAGCCCCATAAGCCCCATGAGGAAAAGCACAAGTGTGATACTGATGACCGTTGTGATCTGGGCGGTTGCAATTCTGCGGCGGTAATAAGGTTCTTCAGGATGAATCATGGCGAAAACAAACGGTTAAAAGCAGGCAATTATTATTTGTGGCGTTCTTTTTCAGTTCGCCTGATTTTTTTCTGTTCCTGGTTTTCAATCCCAACACTCGACTTAATCCCGCTGAGAATGCTTTTCCACACAAAATTAAAAAACCCTCTCGAAACATCGCGGTCGTAGTAAATTATTCCTTTTTTCAGCTTCCCGTCGTCGCCGGGATTGCTTAACGGTAAAATCAGATTAATTAGTTCGGTTAGCAAAGCCTGTTCAATTTTGTCCCAGGTTCCGGGCTTTACAGGATGAAGGTTTATCGCAAGGTTGTGGTATGCAAGGTTAATATCTCCAAGCGCAAGGCTGTCGTTGGCATTAAGGTTACTGATTTCTACCTTACTCAGCGACCCGCTTCTGACGGAAACGGGAACAAGCCTCGACATCATTGGATTTAATTCCCGTAGATCCATCGCCGCGATAGTAGCTTTCAGGGTAAATGAATCGCGCGGATTGTCGAGGAAAAAACGAAACCATGCTTCGGCTTCGCCTTTGCCCATAAGCCTCGTTACGCCATGCAACTCCATTACCCGCAGGTTCGCCCCAGCCCTGGCGATGTTGCCTAAACCAGTGAGAGTAGCGCTCATCTGGTCGAAAAAAATCCTGCCAGGTTTATTGCCTTCCTGTTCTTCATAAGTCACTAATCCATTATGAAGCGTCAACGAATCTACTGAAACCGGGAACTTAATACGGCGGAGCGACTGCTGCGGCATCGGCGGTCGTTCTGCCTTGTCGAAAGGCGCCCGCTTATCGAGATATGCCTCAAAATCAAGTCCCGGCAAATCAACCCGCCGAATATGCAATTCCTGGTTAATAAGCAGTTGTCTCAAATCTATATTCAGAAAATCCAGACGCGGAACCTTTAGCATGATTCGAGTTATCTGACGACCCACCCTTTGTGAAAAGTCGGCGCAGCTGAAATTCGGAATTACTGTGAATGAATCAACAAACGCCGTTGAGTTTTTTGTTGATAACCCGAACCGGCTGAAAGAAATTGTATAGAGACTGTCGCGGGGAACAAAAGAAAAACCCGGCGCCGCGATGGAAATATCTTCGGTATTGAAAACAGAAGTTCCCGGTTTTAATCCTGACGCCGAATCGAGGTGGAACCGCGTAATATCAACCATTATATCCTTCAAACCATAATTGGTCACGCTATCCGGATTATGTATGGCGGCGCCGATATCGGCATGGTTCACATTCACGGCGCTTACATCGGCGCTTTTCATGAAAACAGGCAGGGCAAAAAGTTTGTCGGGGTTGATGCTAACCTTTCGCCCGCTTCCCTTCCCAGACGCTTTCATTTCAAGATGAACCGAAGGATGATCCACAGTGATTCTGTTGAGTGTCCAGCGGTTTTCAAAGATCGCCCGGTCGAAATAAAACCCGGTAAAGCGGATTTCAGGGATGTTTACAGTAGCCAGTTTTTGATTATCCGACAACTGTTTCCACGATCGGAGCGGAATAATTTTAATGCCTTTCAAAGTAACATCCATAGGGTATGAACGAACATCAAGACTTGACGCTTCAAGTGAATAGGTACTGTCGGCAATAACCGCCCGCAACGGAAAAACTTTCAATTGCAGGGAATCGAAACGTATCATTCCGTCATGATTTCCTTTTACCGGAAGTTTTATCCTGGCATTTACAATGGAAAAATCAATGTCTTTCATAGAAAAATAGGATGCGAGACGATCTTCCTGCCCATCATAAAAAAAATCGCCTTTATTTACAATACACCTGCCAATTTCAAAAGAGCGTATAAATGTATTCTGACCGCTTGTATCCGTAATGGGTTTTGTCCCCTGGAATGGAATTCGCGCTTCTGATTTAAGCCTCAATTGAGGGTTGTCGAGAATAATCAGATCGGCGATAAGCGCTTTATCAAGGAAAAGCTTTTTATGATTCAATCCTGAAAGATGAAGATGGTCGAGTGAAAAAACTGCTGATAATGATTGAATTCCCGGCTTTGAGGGAGCGGCTGTTTTGATAATTTGCAGATTTTCCGCCTCGATAAGCGAATCGGCAGTAATAATATGAATCCGGTCGGCTTTGAATTGCCGCAAACTATCGGTTGAAACAACTGCGAGTAAACGAAGGTCGAGGTCGAAATCGGCGCTGTAAAAATAACCCTGACTGTTCATTCCATGCACCGAGTCAATCAGAAACTGATGCATAGTGAGATTAAAACCAGCCGAAACGATTGGAATTTCGGGTCCGTTTTGTCCCGACGAAAACCGGATATACCCGTTTTCAATGGCGATCTCCTCCCCTTTTATTACCCACAGATATCTCTTCAACAGGTTGTAAACAACCTCTTCATTTTCCTCTTCAAAAAAATCCTTTGGTTTTTTAAACCGCGGATCGGGATTTTTCGCCGCATGCATACTTGTAAAATGAACATCAGGCTCGCTGATAACAAGGCGGTTGAAATCAAGAATACGACGATTGAAAACCTTTTTCAGGTCTATTCCTGAAAAAGTGAGCCGGGGAACTTTTATATCAAGAATATTGCGCCGGTCGGCAGCATTCTGGTCATTCTTTATCCTGTCGGGATAAATAAAACATTGGCGGACGTCAATCAGCGATTTTTTGGTGGAGAAAAGGATTGAGGAGGCATTAATATAATGAATTCCATCGCGCAGCGTCAGCGAAAAATCATCTACGGCAAGTTCAATACTCTTGGAGTAGAATATTCTTGAGCGGTCATTATATGAAAGCGAGTCAATCAGAAATTCCGATAATCCCAGATCAACTTTTCCAACGCTAAGCTCAGGATTCCTGTCATGTATTGAACCATAATAGCTGAACGATCCGTCCTTAACCGAAACAGTATCAATTCGTATATATCTCAGCTCCCTTGCAACAATTGTATAAAGTCCGGCAAGATTGAGTTTTTTCTTTTTACGCTGATTAATTCCGGCGGACGACTGAGGCTTGTTGAGATAAACCTTCACAGCAAGTTTTTTCAGAATAATAGAATCAATATCAACCGTGCGGTCGGTCATTACCTTGTAAAGATTTACGCCGCTTACCGAAAATGAAGGCAGATCGAATCTGTAAAGGTCTCCGCTTTTTATCTGATTTAATTTCTTTCCCGAAAGGTTGGGAACCAGCGAAATTTGTTTTCCATAAAGATTTGAATGGGTCAATGAAAATCCGATTTCTGCTGCTTTCAGGGTGTAAAGACTGTCGGCAAGCGTATAATTGAAGTTATGAATTACCAGATCAACCTCGCGGGAATAGAAAACCCGGTCGCGGTTATAATAGCTGAAAGGATTTACCGATACATCCCTGAGTGAAGCGCTGAATTCATATTCTCCTTCCGACTGTTTTGAAGTGTTCTTCTGGAATGAACCGAGGAACAATCCATTTACAACTTTTACCGAATCAATGTGAAAATCGGTGAAAAAACTGGAAACTGCCGGGTAAATATCTTCATAAATAACGCGCCACCGCCGATGTTTTGCCGAAATGGTATCAGGAAAGCCGACGATGCTCAGCGCTGGCTGCTGCACTGTAAGTTGTCGGAAATTGATCCTTTGTCGCCGCCAGATTTGCCAGAAATGTACGCGGTCAATAGTAAGAGATGAAAACGAAATCCGGTAAAGCGCCCGGGCTGTTTTACCTTGCGCCTTCATCCTGTTATACTGAATGGTATCGGGAATCAGGTTAAAACTGTCAACCGATACTTTTCCGGTGAAGAAATTCAGGTTAATATCGCTGAAATCGGCATGGTAAACTCCGTTACTGACTGTAAGAATTTTATCCTGTAAATATTGTCTCAGCATCTTCTCTCCAAAATAATTGAGAAAAGCGAATAAAGCGCCGACGCCAATAATAAGAAATAAAAAAACAGATAACAGGATGTTCCGCCAAATGCGCCACCTTCGCGGTCTGGCTGGTTGTTCTGCTGCTGGTTCCTTTTCTGACATGAATGCGCTATATTGATTTCTCAAAGGTAGATATTTTACCGGTTCAGGCGAAAAGACTAATTTTGCGAAGGGCATTTAAAGGCGCTTATATACATGCACCAACGAACAACGAACAACGAAATGATCACACCTGAAGATATAAAACTATTGGTTGCCAGTGGCGAGGGCTACAATGTAGAGTTTAAGGTTTCGGTTCCTGCCAAGGTAAAAGAACTGTCGGAGGAGATTTGTGCTTTTGCCAATGCTGCCGGTGGTGTATTGTTGATTGGTGTAAATGATGCCAACGAAATAAAGGGAGTTGAAATAGACAATGCCAAACGCTCGGCGATTCAGAACAGTATCCGTGAAATTACACCAGCCTTGCATTGTTCTGTTGAGATTGTCAGGGTAGATGGTAAATCTATAGGCGTCATTGAAGTGCCATCAGGGCTGAAAAAGCCGTATGTGCTTTCGGGCGCCATTTACGTCAGAATAGGTCCGAATACACAGAAATTGACAACTGCCGAGCAGATGCGGGATTTTTTTCAACAGAGCGACCGCGTTTATTTTGATACAATTCCCAACCCTGGGTTTGATATATATACAGAAATTGACAATGGTAATTTTAATGATTTCCGTTTAGAAGCAAAATTAAATACCTCCGTTTCAGACAAACAGATTCTCGAAAATCTCCAATTATTTGACAATGGATTCATAAAGCGGGGTGGAATTTTGTTTTTTGCAAAAAAACCAGAAGAACAGTTTTTCCAGGCTATTGTACGTTGTGTTTTATTCAAAGGTATTACTAAGGTGCATATCATAGACGATAAAACCTTTGGCGGAACACTATACAGGCAGTACCAGCAAGCGATGGCCTGGATTGAGAGCAAACTACAGGTTGCCTACCTGATAGAAGGCGCTGGGCCGCGTAAGGATATATGGGAAATTCCGCTTACCGTGTTCAAAGAGTCAACAATCAATGCACTTTCGCACCGTGATTACTACGAACAAGGAGCGGTTATAACGATAGAAATATTCGATGACCGTGTTGAAATATCTAATCCAGGAGGGTTATTAACGGGTGTGGTAAAAGAGTTCGGACACAAAAGCATGTCGCGCAATCCGCTTATATTCAGCTTATTTACACGCATGCGCCTGGTTGAGCGTATTGCTTCCGGCATCCCGCGTATGCGTGAGGCAATGCGCGAAGCAAATTTACCCGAGCCGGTTTTTCAAACTGACGGAATGTTTACAGTTTGTTTTATGCGTCCTGTTAATCATTCGGAGGAAATTTCGGTGAAAGGTTCGGTGAAAGGTTCGGTGAAAGGTTCGGTGAAAGGTT
>JAPLDO010000116.1 GCA_026391715.1 Bacteroidota bacterium | reverse complement strand
TTCAACGGAACGTTGATATACCTGGAATCCGGAACCAGCGAGGACAACCAGACGGCACGGATGAATGGCAGGTGGCAAAAGCCAGGCGATATCACCCAGTTCCCCAGGGTAGGCGATTCCTATAAATCATCAAGATTTATTGAAGATGGTTCTTTCCTAAGGATAAAGAATATCACTTTGAGCTATAATCTGAATAAAAAATGGGCAAAAAAGATTGGTATGAAGTCGGCAAAAATATTCGGCGGTATCCAGAACCTCTTCACCTTCACCAATTATACCGGTATGGACCCTGAGGTAAACTATTTTGGCGGTTCCAGCAACATCATCATTGGAACCGACTTCTTTACCTACCCGCAATCGCGCACTATTCTGGTTGGTTTAACCTTTGTTTTTTAACCTGTAACGCTAAAAAAGATGAAAAAAATATCATATTTACTTATTGCAATTGCACTTGCGACAATCTCATGTAACAAGATGCTCGATGTTCAGCCTACAGAATACATCTCAGTTGAACAAGCCTTCAAGGATAAAGCCGGCGTGGAAAAAGCCATCACCGGAGCCTATTATTCATTGCATGATGTTGGCAATTACGGACGCAACCATGTTATTGTTGAAGATCTTGCCGCCGATAATCTTGCCTGGACTGGAACCACACGCGAGTACCTTCAGATTGCCGAAAATCAGATTGCCGCAGACAATGCGGTGATTGATGGGATATGGACCTCCAATTACGATTGTATAAACCGGGTTAACAATGTGCTTTTTCGTATCGCCGATATTGAGATGACTGCTGATGAGCGGAATATTTACACCGGGGATGCGCTTTTTCTTCGCGCTTTATCACACTACAATCTGTTGTGTTATTTCGGTGGAATTCCAATCAAAACCCAGCCAACGCTTGACCTCAGCTCCATCAACCAGGCCCGCAACTCGGTTATCAACGTCTATGAACAGATTGTTACCGATCTAATAATCGCCGAAAAAATCCTGCCTGCAAAAAGGTCTTTGGGACGTGCAAGCGCTTTCAGCGCCACTGCGTTGCTTGCGAGGGTTTATTTGTCGCTGTTCCATTACAGCAACGATCCTGAAGTTGCAGCCCTTGCGAAAGATATGGCAGACACAGTCATCATAAAAGGAAAATACAACCTGGCGCCGAAATATTCCGACCTGTTCAACGGATATGAAACGGAATCCATTTTCGAAGTTATTTTTGACGCCCAAAACTATAACCGACTGGCACAGTATTTTTTCCCGGTCAGCCTTACATGCCGTTATGAGGTTTCACCTCCCGCTGCATTTGTCGGGAGTTTTCGGGCTACCGATACTGTCAGGTTTAATGCTTCCGTCGCATTTGATGTAAAGAATCTTCCTTATGGAATCAAATACAAAGACTTTACATCGGGAACCGACCGGGTTTATGTGCTACGCCTTGCCGAAATGTATATGATCCGCGCCGAGGCGCTGGCTTATTCAAACGGAAATATCGAAGATATCCGAAGCGATATCAATGTTTTACGCACCAGGTCAGGATTAGCTCCCACTACCGCAACCACTTATGATGAACTTAAACTGGCAATTGAAAACGAACGCCGGCATGAGTTTGCTTTTGAAAGCCAAAGATGGTCTGATCTTGTCAGAACAAAAAGAGCTGCCACAGTATTGGGAATAGACGAGAAATATACGCTTTTCCCGATACCGCTAAGCGAGCTTCAGACAAATACACTGATGACTCAAAATCCAGGTTATTGATTATTTTTCAAACTTTTAATGTAAAAAACCATGAAAAGAAATCTGTTATTTATCATATCGCTCCTGTTAATCCTGACAATTGGAACAGGATGCAAAAAAAAGGACATGGGCTCTCCTGCTGCCAGTACTATTGCCGGTTTTAGTTTCGTTGCCAATAACGATGGATACGCGCCGTGCGAAGTGGAATTTACCAATTTATCCCTGAATTCGTTAGGGTATTTGTGGGATTTCGGGAATGGCATGACCTCGACCGAAACCAACCCTAAGACCAGTTTTACAACGCCGGGTTTGTACAATGTCAAACTTACATGTACTACGGTAAATTCAGTGTATTATAATAAGGCGGACACAACAGTGGTCGTGATGGTTAAAGATCGGCTTGCAGGCTTGTCGCAGGTACTTTACTTCACTTCAAGGGGAGAGACGGTGGGAAATGGACATATGGTGATTCTGAATGATTCCACGCCGCAGCCGGTAAATTTCATACCTGCCGATCTGTCGAGACCTTATGGAATAGCCGTTGATACCGCTCATCGTAAAGTTTACATTACCGATTATCTCAATCAGGCAATTTACCGGTATGATCCATTAGGAACAAATGGACAAAAAATTCTGGACGCCGCTGTACCCGGACAGGAAATTGTTGGAGACGCCGAAGCCATCTTTGTTCTTGGCGATAAAATTTACTGGGGACGCACCGGCGGGATATACCGTGCGAACCTGGATGGCTCCAATCCCGAATTATTTATCGCAATGAATGGCGGGGCTGATGAACCCCAATACCCGATTGATATGCAATACGACCCTGTTTCCAATAAGATTTATCTTGTTAATGATAAAACGGATTACCTCGGCGGCTTCTGGTCGGTGAATTTTGATGGAACGAATTTCACTCAGATAGCTTTCGACGCTCCCGGAACATCTGATGTTGACGGAACGGCGCTGGAGATGGATTTCAGGAATGGTAAAGCCTATCTGGTTCTTTATGGCTCGGCAGGTACCGTTGCGCCTGAAAATGGAATTTACGTGTGCAACCTGGATGGCACAAGTCTTACAAAGATCGGCGATTATGGCGCCAAAGCTACGTGGGGTATCACTCTCGATAATACGCGGGACAAACTCTTCTGGGGATATAAAATGTCAAACTCGGTTGCTGACGGAAAAATCATCCGCGCCAACCTGGATGGGTCAAATCCTGAGGACTGGCTTACTGGTGTAAGTCCGCATGCGATGCAGGTAGTTTGGATAAAACTGTAATGTTGATAAGTCTGCTCCGAAAAGCGGTTAGAATAAATAACATTTGGCTAAAGCTCAGTATATAAGCAATTCAATATATCGCGTTTACCGGGCTTTAGCCAAAATCCCAAATACAAAAAATCAGTATCAATCATTGTTTTGCGCTAAACCATGTCTGAAAAGGAATGGTTTTTGCAGTTGCCAATAGCTGAAAGTATTCCCGCTTTCGCTACCTCGACGATAACATCGGCAACAAATGCGCGTATTTTCTTGTCGGAAATACCATCCATATCCTTTGAGAATGATTTGTCGTTCGAAACTTTCATTTTCTCAGGCTTGCAAGGAACTCCTCGGTGTTTACGTGTTTTCCGGCGCGCCCTTCCTGATTGCATTTGCCATGCCAATATCTTCTTTTTCTTCATCGGTAAGGTACTTGACCGTAATGCCTATTTTCCTGGCAAGATCGGTCAATAGCTTCATGTTGTTTTTTGAACTGCTTGATAATACAACTGTTTCCATCACGTTTTTTTATTGGTGGTTTATTGCAAAGTTACCATAAAATCCAGTAATTACAACGATTGCGGGGTTTGTTTCAGTAACCTCAGTTCTAAATGAAAACCTTGAATTGACAGATAAAAGGCTGCGCCATGCCATGCGCAAAATTGCTTACGAAGCATTCATGTTCGCCACGGCATATTACATGAAAGACATTGAAAAATATTTCCGGGAAGGGCTTGAATACTGGATAGACAGGGAGTTGAATCCGACAAAGGCGAATCTTCCGGTGTTTTAAATAGTTAAAATCCAAAATTCCGGATGATCTGTTTTATTTCAAAATCAGAAACACTTTCCCTTTCGTCTTTATCGAACATCGTTACCAGGATGATTTTTCTTTCAAAAAAAGCAAGTAAAACAGACTGTGTTATGATTCTCGCTCCACTGCTTTTTCCCTTGTTTTTCGATTTTATAGCCATCCTGATCTTCCTGATCCCGCTTCCCATGTCGCTGCCCAAGTCTGGGTTGTCGAGAATGGCTTCCTGTAGCGAAAGCAAGTCATCAGGGAGCGACGGGTATTTTTTTCTTAACCGTTTAAACTCCCGGTCAAAGGTTGTGGTTGCGACTATTTCAATCTTCATCAATAAGCTGCTGGATTGTTTTTCCTTTCTTTTTTCCGGAAATAATTTCCATGCTCTCCTTGAGGCCGGATTTGATGCTTTTAACAATTCTTTCCTTTGGGTCGCTCACAACCTGAACGCTTTCAACGTCGCTAAGGCTTGAAAGGAGGCGCTTTAAAAACGGGATGGACTGTTTTGTTTTTGGCTTGATTACCAGTGTTTCCATTTTTGACATTTTAGACAAAATTAAGATTAAACCGTCTTTATCCAAAGATTTTAATCCATAAAAAAATATAAAAAATAATTTAATTCACTGTAATTACAGTTATTACAGTTGATTTTAGTAATTGAGCAAAGTTTCAATAACCTCAGTTCTAAGCGGCCGCTACGACTGATGCAAAAAATAAAATCCATGAAGGCACCGCTTACGCCCCGCCGGCAGCCGCATGTGCGGGCGATAGCAGGCCTTATCTTCGATTTTCGTTCCCCTGTTTAGTAGCCCCAACCAAGTCTCCGAACCACGGCTCACCGCATTGTCGGCTGCCGGCTCGTTAGGCGGCGAAAATCATTTCCTTAAAAGCTTTGTTTCCCGAATCTTATAAAGCTCTTCTGTTGAAATAATGTTTGTAAATCCTTTTTTGATTAAGCCTTTTCTTAAGACTTTATCACCCGACCATAATTTACATCTGAAATATTTTGCAAATGCTATATATACAACGTCTTTTGGATCTATATCTTCGACCAAATGCTTAGACGATACTCTTATTGATAGAGGGATGTGTACTTCTGAAAGGAAAGATATTGGTTTATAAACCTTATCCTCTATTTCTAATAATTCAGCGTTTGAATAACCAGAAATGTCGACTATTTTTTTATGATACTTCTGGATTTCTTCTTTTAAAAACCGTGGAGCTATAAATTCAAAAATGTTATGAGAATTTAAGAGAATATCCCCAATTTTGCCATCAGTATTCAATATAGCACTGAAAATAATATTCGCATCAACAATTATTCTCATTGAAGGAATTTATCCTTATTAATTTGCCACCAAGATTGATTGAGTTCTTCAGCAAGTCTATCTGCATCAGATTGGTTTGCTTTGCTTTTTGAAGTCACCTCCAAGTATTCCAAATAGTCCATTATTCGCTGAAAACCAAACGGATTAACCTTGGGTGAAATTTTAATAAGTATTTGGTCTTTTGTTTTCTCAACTATCATCTTCTGATTATTTATTCCCAAAAGTACAAAATATAGTGATTCCTTGAGCAAAGTACCATTTTTTTGCCGCCTAATGTTTCAGTAACCTCAGTTCTAAGCGGCCGCTACGACTTATGTACTGGCTCGTGATTGCCACGGGGCTGTGCGCGTTTCAGTAACCTCAGTTCTAAGCGGCCGCTACGACACAATGAACAAGGTTGTGGCATTTTTTGTAATTGTTTCAGTAACCTCAGTT